>NZOY01000031.1 GCA_002695445.1 Flavobacteriaceae bacterium | reverse complement strand
GCCAATGTAACATTGTTAAGCCTAAGGTAGCTTCCATCCTCAATAATATTATCGGTCAATGAGAGTCTATTAATGTGTTTTTGATAACCAATTTTTGGATACGTAGTGTTAGGATTTTCAGGTGACCAAGCCTTGAAATATGCATCAGACATTACATTTCTTGTGAAATTACCTCCCTCGGCCATTGCTGTACCAAGTTGATAACGCCCTCCATTTGCAATTTGATTACCTTCAACACCGTTAAACAACATGCTTAATGATAAATTTTTATAAGAGGCGTTAATATTAAATCCATATACAAAATCAGGATTTGGATTTCCAATAATGGTCTCATCCAGTTTATCTACTACACCATCTCCATTTGTGTCGACTATCTTAAGATCACCGGGTTCTGACATTACATTATCAATTGGGTACATTTGGTCTCCTTCTTTAAAAACACCATCAGTCTTCCATCCCCAAAAAAGGGCTGATTCCTCCCCATCAATAAATGCATTAGCGGGATGTTTAAAAATATTTCCTCTACTAATTGCCTGTCCAAGGTAATACGCTCTTTTTTCTACCTTACCATTTATTAGGAGATCAGATGGAGGTAATCCTAAATTTTTGATTTTAGTTCTATTAAATGCAATATTTCCACCGATAGAAAGGTTTAAATCCTCACTTTCAAGCGCCGCGATATCAAGCCCAATTTCAACACCTTTGTTCTCTAACTCGCCTCTATTTATAGTTACATTAGAAAACCCTGATGAGGTAGGAATTGGAGCTACTTGAAGAAGATCTTTTGTGGTTTTATTATATACATCCACATTTCCAGAAACCCTTCCATTTAAAAATCCAAAGTCAACTCCCACGTTAAGTTGTTCTGTGGTTTCCCAGGTTAATTGTTCATTAGCAATATTATTTAAGATTAATGGCACAGTAGTTCCGTTACTTGGGGTACCATATAATACGTTTGGATCTGAACCAAAGTTTGATAGAGTGGCATAAGATCCTATCCCATGATTTCCAATTTGACCCCATCCTGCCCTTACTTTAAGGTTAGAAAAAAGGTCTAAATTTTTTATAAAATCCTCACTNCCCGCTCTCCATGCAAATGCAAATGAGGGGAAAAAGCCATATCTGTTATCTTCACTGAATTTTGAGACCCCATCTCTCCTGAAAGTTGAGGTTAAGACATACTTATCTTTAAATGTATAATTGAACCTTCCTAAAAGAGAAAACATTTTTTGGTCTTGTGCAATAAATGCTAGTGGAGTTGAAACTTCACTCCCTAAAAATGGTTGTCTTACATTTAGCTGAGTAGCATCAAAACTTCTTACTATATAAATGCTTTTTTCAACATCTCTTACATCATAGGTCACCCCAAATGTTGAATTTACTCTGTGATTTTTATTGAAGTTTCGGTTAAACCTCAAAAAGTTATTTACCTGATATGATTTTTGGTTTAACCCGTTAAGCACTAAGAGACCATTATTAACTGCACCTTGAAAAGTTGTGAGTCCATAAAAACGTCTCCTATCTTTATTTCTCATGTTACCTCCAGCCTTAAACTCATAGGATAAACCTTTAATAGGAAAATCATATTTAACAGACAGCGATCCAATTAACCTGTCCTCTACTGATTCATCATGATAATCATCAACCCAACTGTAAGGATTTGCATTAAAATCATCGTCGTCTTGGGCAAGATCAGGATCGGTAAAATCATCAATCACACTTGGATTTGCAGGTCTAAAAGAGAGAACATTCCTAACAAAACTTTGTTTGTTTCCAATTAAGTCACCACCTTCTGCAAAATCTGACTCAGAAAAGAAAGCACTAAATCTGGCCTCAACTTTTAAATTGTCAGTAACCTGTTGATTTAAATTTATTCTTATATCCCCTGATTTGAATTCGGAGTTTTTTACAAGCCCTGCTTGATCATTAAAACCTGCTGAGATATAATAATCTCCTTTTTCATTTCCACCTGAAACAG
Organism: Flavobacteriaceae bacterium; assembly: GCA_002695445.1. Taxonomy (GTDB): domain Bacteria; phylum Bacteroidota; class Bacteroidia; order Flavobacteriales; family Flavobacteriaceae; genus UBA8316. The sequence continues at coordinate 5,283 of NZOY01000031.1, read as the reverse complement.
AAGCTCCAAAATTTGTACTCTGACCAGTTTGGAATATTTCATCTTGCCAATCAGTAAGTGCAGCAGGTTCTGCTTGGAGAACATTTCCAGTATATCCATAAACTGTACCGTCAACAACTTCCCAGTTTCTATTTGCATCTTGGATTATGTTTTCTTGAACATAATTGTCATACTCTATATAATCGATAGGATCAAGAACATCAATTCTTCTTGATAGACTTCTAAAAGAAGATGTGTAAAATACGTTTATGTCATTTTTACCTTCTTTACCTTTTTTGGTTGTTATTAATACAACTCCATTCGCACCACGAGATCCATAAATTGCTGTGGCAGAAGCATCTTTTAATATTTGAATACTTTCAATGTCTCGAGGATTTATTCCGTTTAGTCCGTTTTGTTGTTCTTGACCAGTATTTCCGAAACCACCAGTTCCTTGAGTACCTTCTCCGGCAGATGAAATAATAACCCCATCAACAACATATAGAGGCTCATTATTTCCTCTTAAACTATTTGTTCCTCTAATTCTTACGCTTATTCCTGAGTTGGGGTTGGCTGCGTTTTGTGTTACTTGAACTCCCGCTGCTCTACCTTGAAGTAACTGATCGATAGTAATTGATTGTCTGGCAATGTTGTCCTCGACTTTTACAGAGGCCACAGAACCAGTAAGATCACGCTTTAATACAGTTCCATAACCAACAACTACAACTTCGTCAAGTTCAGACACATCAGGACTTAGATTTACATTAACTGTACTCTTACCAGATATATTTACTTGGGTTTCAAGAAAGCCAATGTAAGAAAAAATTAATGTGTCAGATCCTTCAGGGATATTTACACTGTAATTACCATCAAAATCGGTAATAGATCCAACTCCATCCGATCCTTTAACAGATACTGTTGCCCCAGGAAGTGGGTTTCCTGTATCATCAAATACCACTCCACTAACAATGGATTGTTGAGCCATTATCAAAGAGGGTAACATTAAAAGTATTAGTAATAACCTTTTCATTTGTTTGATTTAAATTAATTGCCTAAAATTAACTAGACGTTAATCCTCAACTTACAACATTTGATTTAATATTTGTAATAAATTAATCAATAATTGAAAAAACCTTGTTCTGGCCTAATTCCTNNNCAGGAGTTTGTAAGCTTTAATTTTCANNNACCAAATTAATCNACTNTAAAAGANAAGACTATCGAGTAAGAGCTATTGTTNTTAGAATCAGTTGCTTTAACTCTCCAATAGTAACTTTTCCCTGAACTAACTTGTANAGACTTAGATTTAGCTGANAGATTTTTGTTTGAAGAAATNGGCTCTTGTAATCCATCAGTTGTATCNATATANAGGTCATAAGTAAGGGNTGAATTTTCTGGGTGAGATCCCTCCCAGCTGAGCTCAACTGAAGTAGTNCTTGATGGGAATACATNTCCAGAAGAAGGAGATATNAGAGTTGATGGATANGGNGGATAGTTANTTATTCCATTCCCTGATAAATAGAATTTCCAAGTAGAAGATTCAGCAGTCTTGGATGTGCCATTCCTTTTTGANGTAACCTTCCATGAGTATGGTGTACCNTTNCTTAGTGTAACCGCTTTGTTTGTAGANGTTATGTTTGTTTGATTGATTACTTGNTTAGAATTTAAATTAGTAATTCTAANATCATAACTATNNGTATTATTTCCTGCAGTCCATTGAAAGTTNACACTACTTTGAGAATNANTTACNGATGTTCCNTCNTCACANACTTTGTTGTTCNNAGGACTNGTTAGCGTTGCCANNGANGGAGGATCAACTGTTTGAACNGGAGGGGTAATTACATCATCACTACCNCCATCACCTCCACCTCCACANGAAATTATGAAAAGGGATGCAAACGCAAAATATTTGAAAAACACCTTTTTCATTCTCTGACGATTTTAACTGTTTTATCAACTGTTTCACCACTTAATTGAATCAGGTAAATNCCTTTTGAAAATTCTTCTAAGTTGACTTGGACCTTTCTACTAGAATGAATTTCNTTACAACTAGTTTTTAGAATATTACCATCTCCATCAATTACTCTAATATCAACAGTATTATCCTTCCCATGAATATATAGGTTTACGTTATCCTTTGTTGGATTAGGATAGAACTCTACCTCTTCACTTATAAAGACTTCCTCTGTGTACGAACCTTGGCATGATTTATCAGTCTTAACCTTGAGAAAGTTTACACCTTTTTTCAGATCAATTTTAGGATTTGAATGGTCAAAATCTTTTTCAATACCATTGTGAACGATAGTGTATTTATCCGAGCCACTTAGATCAAATGAAATAGACTTTTTCGCATTATTTACTCTCGAGGAGGCGGATAGGGGAGCTGGTTCGGATATATTAATATCAAAACACTGATTATAACCACTCTCACCTTCAACGGTGAAGCAAAGGTTGTACTGACCAGTATTTAAATTAGTTATTGATTTAGAATATCCACTTGATGAATTTAAGTTATGAGTATCGTTCCCATTAATTGTAAGGGTGTAGTTTAAATTTTCGTCTTTAGCAGATACAGCTATTGAACCATCGGATGAACCTTGACAACTTAAATTTTCAATTGAAATAGAAAAATTATCATTAGGAAGAGAGAATATTTTATTACCGTTTACATCATTGGAAATTGAGTATGGATCATTTGGATTGGCATCATTTTGATTAATTACTCCGTCATTATCATTGTCGAATGAAAATTCTATTAAGTCAATTCCTCCAAATCTAATCTGTAATAATTCAATAACACCGTCATCATCAATGTCAATTGGGAATTTGAATCCTCCCATTCCCCCATTCCATGTATAAAGCTCAGAAGAATTTTTATCATTTTCTGGATAAAAAATTGTTGATGGGTTAAATGATACCCCATTATTTAAAAATACTATTGGGACCCAGTTTGGGTTATTAGAATCATTCGTAGAATTATAAACCCATCCATTCTGTGGTATCAAATCAATAAATCCATCTTTATTAAAATCTACAAGATGAATACCATTAGCGTGATGATTTACAGGATCATCTTTAATTTTTAACCATTTGTCAGTTATATCATTACCATATGTATCATAAATGAAAATTTTTGGAAAATACCCATTATCAATAGGATCAATGTGTTGAAGAGTAACGATTTCAAAACTACCATCTTTATCTAGGTCAACAATTTCCATTGAGAATGCATCCCCCATTTGATAGTTTTTTATAAGTTGAATATCTGTATTTAACAAAACATCCACAACATTGAAATTCTCATCAATTTTAAATTTGACAAATTTGAATGTGTTATAATTCCCCTCACTCAGACATTCTTGATAATAACATGTCCTTCCAATGTGCGCAAAAAAAGAGATTTCATTTTCCTCTATTTTGGTTGTTAGTGGAGAAACTGGAAGATTAAATGGCCCATGAGTTAATGGCAGGTTAAAGTTTTCTCTTTTAATAACTAATTTTCTATCAAAGGTTCCATCACTATTAAAATCAAGAATATGATATAGTCCATTCAGATTTGGATCAGAGTTGTTTACTAATGTTTTATATGAATTTGATTCTGAAAAAAAAACAGTTCGTCTATCCACAGACTCGGGGCATTCTATTCCATAATCATCAATTAAATAACGATCAAAGCCATTTCCATTATTCAAAAAAAGCTTATCAGGCGTATGATAACAGTTTGGATTATAATAATCTGGAAATTTATTAGGATCACCATGATAATTTTCAGTTGGTAAAATGAAATCTATTAGGCCATCTCCATTAAAATCTCCAATGTTATTATAAAATCCACCAGTATCACCATCAGAGGTCACGAAAAATCTTGAATCAGATTGAAAAGTGATTTGTCCATTTTCTCTTTTTTGGAAGAATAAACCAACTACACCGTTAATCTCAGGATCTCCCGATGGTAGAATTAAAAGATCATTTAGTCCATCTCCATTCCAATCGAAAGANATGTTATGACCTCTATCATATCCAGGATCTCCCGGAATGTAAGTGTTTGGATCCGGAGGTTTCAGCCCTAAGCTACTAATAAAAGTTTTTGATTTATCGTCTAAAGTAACTATATTTTTATGTATTTTATGTGTATCAATTGTGTCATATTTTTTCTTCTCTCCTGATCCAGAATCTTCATTTATAGTTACAGTCAAAGTGATGTTTTTAGAAAAGGCCTTATAGTTATCATCCTCTGATTGATTAAGTGTTATTTGCGAAGTACCTAGTCCGAGAATAGTAACAGTGTTCCCAGATACTTGTGCTACTCCAGGATTTGAAGAGCTATATGTTATTAAACCACTACTATTTGAGTTCGCATTGAGATTAAAATCAGGGTCATAAATATCTTTATTAATGTTATCAAATCCAGTTAAGGATTCAGCTGCACTTAGCTTTCCATTATTTCCTGATATTACAGTTAATGTTATATTCTTGGAAAAGGCTTCATAATTATCATCTTCAGCTTGATTAAGCGTTATTTGGGTAGTTCCCGATCCTAAAATGCTAATAGTATTTCCAGATACAGAGGCTACATTTGGGTTTGAGGAGGTGTATGTTATCGAACCAGTGCTGTTGGAACTTGCATTAATATTAAAATCAGGGTCATCAATATTTTTGNTAATGTTCTCAAATCCAGTTAATGATTCAGCAGCACTTTGTTTACCNATGTTTACNGGGTATTCATANGCTCCGATATCAGGGCTCACTCTAAGGNTACTAGATATATCATATAGTGGAATATTATCGTTTTGAACCCCATTATCAACCAGATANCTACCCTGTGGTAATTCAAAATNAAATNCAGCGGAATTTTTGAATAAACTCTCTTTNTNTGATCTTTTATCTANATAAAAACCATTTGGGAAAAATGAGATTTCGGTATTAGAAACCTCTCCAAAAGCCAAAACATTATTTGATCCTGTGACAGCATTTGGATTATTCTGAGTATTTATACTAAAAATTTGAAATGCATTATCATTGGCTTGTTTTGCCCAACTTACATTATTAAAAACTTTCACATTGTATGAGCTATGAATAGTTATACCCGAACTCCCTTGTCTTCCATGATTTAAAGCATCTTTCCAATCTACACCATAATTGGTATTAACATTCGTAGGTATCTGACCATTTTCATATATGGTGTTATTTGCAACAATTGCATTGTTCGTCTTATGAACTACCAAACCATTAAGCCCATTACCATAAGATAGGTTGTTTGCAAAGTAAAAAGTACCTTTATATTGACCGTTAGGGTTTTGGTCATTG
>NZOY01000030.1 GCA_002695445.1 Flavobacteriaceae bacterium | reverse complement strand
TCTATGTTGAAGGCTACAGCATTTCTAATAATAGCACCTACATTACTAGGCTTATTGATATCATGAAGCAAAACAACTTTTTCACCAAAGGATCTTGCATATGACGTTACATCTTTTTCTTTAAAAGTTATAGTAGCTAAATCTCCTAGATAAGATGCCCCTTTCTCACTTTTTACTACTATTTTTTTGAGTTCCTGAGGATCCTCAACTTCGCCAATAATTCTTAAACTTCGTCTTTGCCCACCCTCAATAATATTTCCGGCTGAGATTGTTGTATTTTCGTTATTGATTGCGTTGATAATATCATTAAAACTAATTTTAGCGGCAGTCATTTTATGAACATCTACAGCTACTTCTACCTCGAAGGCCTCAATCCCTCTGATATCTACCGATTTCACCTCTGGGAATTGCTCGATTTTTTCCTCCAAATAACCCGCAAAGTCCTTCATCTGTTCGATTGGATAATCTCCAACCATACTTATGCTTAATATAGGCATCAATTCAGAAAAATCCATTTCAAACACAGAGGGCTCTACTTTTGCATTGTTATAAGTTGGCCAGTCTGCACCAGATACCACACCATCAACAAGGTCTTTCGTCCTTTGCTTTGCCAGGTCAACTGCTATATCTTCATCAAATTCGAGTTTAACAACTGCGAAATCTTCCTCTGAAGTTGAAGTAATGTCTACAAGATTTTGCACACCTTTTAGAGCCTCTTCCAGAGGATCTACAATCAATCTTTCAACATCTTCAGCAGTATTTCCAGGAAAAACAGCTGAGACAAAAACTCTTGTGTCACTAATTTCAGGAAAACTTTCCCTGGGCATAATATTATAAGATCGAATTCCCAAGAAGAAAAATATTGCCATCATAACATAAATCACGGTTTTGTGATCTATTGCCCAACTAGAGGGAAGGAATTCTTTATACATACCCTTCATTTTATCTTTATTTAATTTCTCGTACTCTTTGATTTTCATCGACTATTGCTGCACCTTCATTAAGAATTAATTCCCCCAATTTAATCCCTTTTGTAACCTCAACTTTATCAATACTTTTTTTACCTAATTCAATAAAAGTTTTTTTTGTTATGTAAACACCTTCTTTATTCAATGCTTCTAGCTTAAAAATGTATTTATCACCTTTTGAATTTTCTTTTATTACACCAAGCGGAATCATAAGTGCATTTGGATTACTATAATCTTTAATTTTAAGCTTACAGGTCAAGTTGGGTTTAATGTTATTTTGAGAATTTACCAGTGGAGCTTCGACTCTAAAACTTCTATTATTTGGATTTATAAAATTCCCAATTTGTCGAATTTGAGTCGAGTAAGTTTTTCTCAGTACTGGTATTTCAACAATTGCCTCAGTACTTAATTTGATTTCACTAATGTATCTTTCTGGAATGCTAGCCTCTACATACATATTGTTTAAATTAACTACTCTAAATACTGGTGTTTGCCCTGGTATTAGATTACTTCCAGTATTGGCAATTATCTCATCAATAGTACCTGAGAAAGGTGCTCTAATTTGTGTTTTTAATAATTGTTTTTTTAACTGAGTTATNCTTTCAAGTTGAGACTGATAAGTAGTTTTTGCATGAAGTAATTGCATTTCAGACCCTATATTTTTATCCCAAAGNCTTTGCTGACGCTCATATGTAATTTTAGAGAGATTCAATTGAATCTTAAGTTGCTCAAGTTTATTTCTTAAGCCAGCATCATCAATCTGGGCAAGTTGAGTNCCTTTTTTTACATTTTGTCCTTCTTTNACATATATCNNAATTAGACTTCCACTATATTCAGGATAGAGTAANACATTTTGTCGAGTTTTAATATTTCCCTGTACTTCTATATGATGATTAAAANTTTCAGGAATAATTTTATAAGAAGTTACAATGGGTAACTTTTCGTTGGGATCAAGCTGCAAAATTTGCTGATCAATATCCTTTAATTTCTTTTTCAGGATATTTATCTGTTTAATCATCTCTTCTTTTTGAAATTTTAAACCATTAAGATTTAACCCCTTTNCTTGAGCAGAGGCTAGACTTTCTTTATCACTAGAACAATTAATTGTAATAAAGAATATTACCNTTAAANAAATTATTTTTTTCATTTAGATTTATTAAAGTGTTTTATTGAGTAAGGTTTCNAAGANTGTTTTTTTATTAATTACAGATTGGATTGCAGTTACATAATTATTTTGAGCAGAGTATAATTGCATTTGTGCNATTCTAAGCTCAAAGCTTTGGANAACACCCTCAAAAAATTTGTTTTGATTTTTTTTCTCAATACTCTCTGCTAGTCGCAGGTTCTCTTTTTCTGTAAAGTAATTATCAATTGATAGCTGATAGTCATTATATGCTGCATTTACCTCTATTTTAATCCTCTCTTGGGTCTCAGTTAGCTGGGTTATTGCTTGATCTAGGCTTATTTTTGCCTTTTGAGAAATGGCACTCCTACCAAAAGAACTNAATAGAGGAATTGTCAAATTCAAACCCACTATGGATGATCCATACCATTTTTGTTGGCTATCTGTGAAAGTGAAATCGTTACTGTTTCCAGTATAAGTCTGATTTATAAATCCGCTAAGTTTTGGCAGGCTTTTAGATTTTTCATATTTAAATTGAAGTTCTTCNGATTTTACGTTGTTATCAGCAATCCTNATGTCAATATTGTTNTCAATTNGGTTAATACTAGNTATTGAATCAAAAAAAACATCCTCATTAAAAATATCCTCTAACTCGCTTTCAAGTATCAATTTTTTTTCAGCNGGATACCCAATAATGAATTTTACCATTTCCTGGGTTATTTTCATTAGGTTTTTAGCATATTTTAATTGATTATTAATTTGTGAAAGAGAAAGTTGNGTTTGTTCAACAGTCTCTTGNTCTTCAAATCCNGTTTTAAACAACTCGGTGATTTCTCTTAAATTTGCTTCTAAGGCGATTTTATTTTTTTCTAAAAAAGAAATATTNAATTTGGCAATCAATACATTCGTGTAGGTNTTTACAATAAGCTTTTTTACCTCCAAATTTGTTTTTTCAAATAAATTTTCAGANATCTTCAAATAAACACNCGANGCTTCTAGACCGACCAGATATGAACCATCAAAAAGAAGTTGTTCCATTTTAACTGACCCAACCATGATTTGTTCAGTTCCAAAAGTAANTTCTTCAAATGTNCCNGCTTTGCCACCAAAAAATTCAGANGGAACTAATGAAATTGGCATTTCTAAAAAGTTTTGATAATTTATTTGGGAACTTACTTGTGGTAGGCCAANCGCAATCGTTTTCCAGCGCTCTTTTTTAGCCTTAAGAATTTCTCGATCTGCATTTATAATTGACCTGTTATTAGATAATCCAAATTCAATTGCTTCATTTAAAGTTAGAGANTCAGGNAAGTCNTGTCCAACTATGTAATTANAGAATAACCAGAATATTAATAATAATTTAATTTTCATTGAGTTTTGAAGTATTGTAGTTTTCTAAAAATTTTAATCCTTTAGCTGTGACAATTGCCCTTAAATGGTAGTCGATAAATTTGTCTATAATTTGATCTATATCATAATCTTCAGGAGGGAAAAGTTCGATATCCCTTAAACCCCTAAACCCATTAAAATAAATAAGTGTAATGAATTGAGTGTCCAGGGATGGTCTAAAAATTCCTGATTTCATTCCTTTTTTCAAACTCATTTCAAAAGAGTTTCCAAATGCNGATAGTTCTTTTTTTCTTATTTCAGTGTAAATTGCNGGGTAGTATTTTTGTAATTGATATTGCGGAGATTTATCTTTGTTACCAAGAATTTCAACAGCAATTTTTTTTATTTCATATAACGCCTCTATTGGATTATCCATTGATTCCTGAATGTTGATAATTTTGATTTTAACTTCGTCAAAAATATACCAGACCGACGCTCTTATTAATGATAGTTTATCATCGAAACATTCATAAATTGTTTTTTTTGAAATTCGCATTTGTTCAGCAAGGTCATCCATAGTAACAGATTTATAACCATACTTAAGAAATAAGTAAGAAGCTTTTTCTATAATTTCTTTTTCCATAATAAGGTGGCAAATTTACATCGGAAAACTATATAAACAAAAAAAGTTTCCAAAGTTTATTTAGTTTTTTTATGTCTTTGAGTTATTGCTGCTGTATTTTTGAAAGAAAATAAGTTTTTATGGATCTTTTTAGCGCTTATGAGAGGGAATTCAAAACGTCCCTCGAAAAATTTATGACAGAAAAGTCTCCAAAAAACTTATATACTCCTATGTCTTATCTAATCCAATTAGGAGGAAAGCGGATTCGTCCTTTTTTATGTCTTATGTCAGCAGAGGCTTTTGGTATTATACCTAATAAAGCAATTGGAGCTGCTTTATCGGTTGAGGTCTTTCATAATTTTACCCTTATGCACGATGACATTATGGATAGTGCATCATTAAGAAGAGGTAAGGCAACAGTTCACAGAAAATGGGATATTAATACTGCAATACTTTCTGGTGACGCTATGTTAATTCGCGCTTATCAATCACTTGAAGTTTATCCAACTGATATTTTTCAAAATCTTACTAAGCTTCTCAGTAAAACTGCAATTCAACTTTGTGAAGGTCAACAATTAGATATAGATTTTGAAACTCAATCTTTCGTTTCCCAAAACCAATATGAAGAGATGATAAGACTAAAGACGGCGGTTCTTATCGGTTGTGCTTTGAAAATGGGAGCAATTTTAGGATGCGCNAGCAAGGAAGATACCAAAGCAATCTATGATTTTGGAGTGCAACTAGGACTCGCTTTTCAACTTCAAGATGATTATCTTGATGCTTTCGGGGATCAATCAACTTTTGGAAAAAAGATAGGTGGGGATATTTTAGAAAATAAAAAAACTATTCTNTATCATCTTGCAATAAAAAAAGCTAATGCAAAACAAGCTGATTTGCTCAAGTCTATTTTGAAAGATAACATAACTCTTAGAGATGAAGAAAAAATTTCAATTGTTAAAGGTTTATTTGAGGATACTGGTGCAAAAGANGCAACTAGACTTTCTATCCTTAATTATACTGATATGGCAAAATTACAATTGGAAAAACTATCTATATCTGATAATGAAAAAACTAAATTTAGAGCNCTGAAAGATTGGTTGATTAATCGAAAGTATTAAATACTCTTTTTAATAAAGCCCTAACAAATTTTCCAACTTTAAATGATTTCATAATTTGAAACTCCTCCCAATAATTAGATTTCTCATCCAAAAANTTAAAAATTAATTCAGGAGAGTTTTTTTGAAACATTCTNTTAAAAAGTTCTGATCCATTAGAGTTATCATTCGCCAAGACGTCTAAAAAAAGTAAATCGTAAAACCAAAATCTATTTTTTTTATGAAATTGGTTCAAGGGACGGTTTAGTTTTAAATATTCGGTCAAAAGTTTAGTTTTAGCATTTATACGTTGAAAGGTATATCCAGTGCTGGGTTTTGTCCATCCACCTGCAGAACCTATATGTAAAACATTTTCATTATTGTTTTGGTCGAAGCGGTAACAAGTCATGGGAATATTACCATTCTCCTCCTCAATAACCCGATAGCCTCCTGTGGGTAATCGATTAGCGAATGAGGTTATCTCGTCCAAGTATTCCTGTCTATCTAATAAATTAGATGAGAAAAGCGTGAATTCCAAAAGGGCTCTGTTTTCAGATAAAGGTAAAACATACATAAATCTTGTGTTCCCTTTTTGAGGGATATCGAAATTCATAAATTGAATCATATCAGGATTAAAACATTTTTTTTTAGTTTCAATGATCTGACCGATAAAATGTTGCTGAAGTACNGGATATTTTTTTTGTTGAAATAGTTTTTTNGAATCTATTATACTTGAGAAAATTAAATCTGCACTATATTTTTTTTTCGGGGTAAAAACTNTATTNTTTTCCAATTTTATNACCACATCTTTGACTTTGGTAAGTTGAGCTTTCAACTTGAGATTTTTGTCCATAAAATCATAAAAATCATGACTCCTGATCATTTTATATTTATAGGGACTNAGATTAAAATCTAATCGATAGTTGTTAGATGCAAAAAAAGATTGGGTCCAAGTTTTGTGAACTATTTTTTCTAATTCCCCCTCGCCAGATTCCCAAAAACACCAGGTTCTATCGTTTAAAACTTTATTTTCTTTTTCAATAAGTAGAATAGTCTTATTTGCAAAAAATTTGTCATTACATAACCTGTAAGCTAACATTAAGCCTGATGCTCCTCCTCCNCATATTATGTAATTAAAATGATTTTTTTTCATGGATTTTTCAAAATTAGTCAATCCAACTACATAGATGAAGTAAATATTGGCTTTTTGTTTATATTCGCAAANTAAAATGAACTTTGCAAATGGATGATATTCTTAAATTTTTCTCTGATATAAGTCCTGTTCAGGGTGCTTTAGTTGCAACTATTTTTACATGGTTGTTGACTGCTTTTGGAGCCTCATTTGTTTTTCTTTTTAGGACTATGCANAGAGCTTTTTTAGATGGAATGCTTGGNTTTACNGGAGGAGTNATGGTAGCAGCAAGNTTTTGGAGTCTTTTAGCTCCTGGAATTGAGATGTCTGATGGTGAGGGATTTACTAAAGTAATTCCAGCTGCTGTTGGATTTGCACTTGGTGCACTATTTATTTTTGGTCTGGACAAGGTTTTACCCCACATTCATATAAATTTTAAAGATTCTGAGGGAATAAAAACNCCATGGCATAAAACAACCCTTTTGGTTTTGGCAATTACGATGCATAATATTCCAGAGGGATTAGCCGTAGGTGTCTTATTTGGTGGAGTTGCAGCTGGTATACCAGAAGCTTCTATTTCTGGTGCGGTTGCGCTTGCTATTGGGATTGGGATTCAGAATTTTCCAGAGGGAATTGCGGTCTCCATGCCTTTGAGGCGGCAAGGAGTGTCAAGATTTAAGAGTTTTTGGTATGGACAATTATCAGCAATTGTAGAACCATTTGCTGCTGTTCTTGGTGCTCTGGCAGTGACTTTTTTCACACCAATTCTACCTTACGCTCTCTCATTTGCAGCTGGAGCAATGATTTTTGTGGTAGTAGAAGAAGTAATTCCTGAAACGCAACAAGACAAATATACCGATATCGCTACATTAGGATTTATTGGTGG
>NZOY01000029.1 GCA_002695445.1 Flavobacteriaceae bacterium | reverse complement strand
TTTAGAAGTAAAGCCATTAGTTGACGGGGAGTTAGATGCATATCAAAAGGAAATTAAGAAAAGATTAGCTATTGAATTAGCTAATTTTCCAGAATTACCCAAGAGAGATTTTTAGGAGAAAGAAAAAATGGAAGTCAAATCAATTATATTTTTTTTTTCATCGCTATTTATTTTTTCGTGTAGCCTTTCAAAAATAAATAATAAAGAGAAACCAAATATTGTTTTTATATCTATTGATGATTTAAATGATTGGGTAGGATTTTTAGGATATGATGATGTGTTCACACCTAATATGGATAGGTTGGCCGAAAATGGCTTTTCCTTTTCTAATGCTCACTGTCCTGCTCCAATTTGCGGTCCATCTAGAACAGCAATTCTAACTGGTATGCGACCTGTAACTTCAGGTGTTTATGACAATAACATAAAGTTCAGTAAAGATTTACCGAATGTGGTTACCCTAACTGAGCACTTCAGAAAAAATGGATATCAAGTTTATGGTGTTGGTAAATTATTCCATGGGGGGGTATCCAATGTCCCTCGGGAAGCTTTTGATGAATACGGTGGAAGAATTGGCTCGGCTGCACCTTTTTCTTCCTCAGATTTGCAAAATAGTAAACAAAACCCCAGCCATGAAGTTACAATCTTAGGTAAAAAATTCCGACTTCCATTAAATGGTATGCCTGCTGATAGATATTGGAACAAAGCTCATACATTTGATTGGGGTCCAGTGGACTTACCCGATAGTCTATTTTCAGATCGTGTGAGTGTAGATTGGGCTATTGATCGATTAGAAAAAATCAGGGATCAACCCTTTTTACTTGCCCTTGGGTTTGAGCGCCCTCATCAACCCCTTTTTAACCCAATCAGATTCCACGAAATGTATCCACTTGATAAGGTAAATCTGCCAGTTGTTCCAAATGACGACTTCGAAGATTTACCTCATAGGGCAAAGCAATTGGCTTTATACCCAAAAACATCAGGGAGACATGAAACAGTTGTAAAATATAATCAGTGGGAAAATGCAGTAGCTTCTTATTTGGCCTCAGTCTCATTTGTGGATGAACTTATTGGAGATATGTTGAAAGCGCTTGAAAAAAACGATTTAATTGAAAATACATGGATCGTGCTTTGGTCTGACCATGGATGGCATCTGGGAGAAAAGTATCATTGGGGAAAAGCTACGGGATGGTATAGAAGTACAAGGGTACCCTTTTTGATAGTCCCACCTAAAGGTAATTTAGAGTATGATAATTCAGTAAATATATACAATATGGTAAATCTATTGGATTTAGCTCCAACAATGGCTGACATGGCAGGGATTCCAAAGAAAAAAACCTGGGAAGGTAGAAGTTTAATACCTTTATTAAAAGGTCAGATTGATGAATGGGAGGAAGTAAGCTTAACTACCCTTTCAATTGGGTCACATACTGTGTCTACCCCCGATTGGCAATTGATTTCTTATTTTGACGGAAGTTTTGAGTTATATGATATGAAAAACGATATCAATCAGTTTAAAAATGTAATTGATCAACCAGAAAATTTTAATTTGATTGAGCAGTTAAAGAAATATATTCCCAAAGAGCCTAAATGGAAATACTTCATACGCTATATGGATTATAAAATTTTAGTACCTAACGATGGTGCAATTCAAGTATATAATCAAATGTTGGAGGGTAAAAATGATAAAGACATTGCTCAAGATTTACCAGGACTAGTTGAAAAGGTTAAGTCTTACCTAAAAAAATATAAACCTGAGCAGAAGAAATTTTCAATTGAATCTTTGTAATTTTTAATTATGATAAAAGAGACTAACCACCCAAAAATAAGTTTAATTTTATTGACGCTGATTATATTATTTTATAATCCCGCTTTTACACAGGAAAAACCTAATATCATATTTATAATGGCAGATGATCTTGGTTATGGAGATGTAGGGGTATATGGCCAGCAATTGATTAAAACTCCTAATATCGATCGATTAAGCGCCCAGGGAATGAGATTTAGCGACTATTACTCAGGTGCTGCGGTATGTGCTCCTGCTCGAAGTGTACTAATGACTGGTCTTCACACTGGCCATACACGCATTCGTGGTAATTTTGGAAAAGGAGGGGTAGTTGGACTGGCTGGAAAACAAGGTAGAGTCCCAATCAAAGAGGAAGACCTAACCATTGCAGAATTTTTACAAGAAAATGGTTATAGAACTGGAATGGTTGGTAAATGGGGATTGGGAGAGCCCAACACATCTGGAGAACCCAACAAAAAAGGTTTTGACTATTTCTATGGCTTTTACAACCAAAGGCGGGCTCACTCATACTATCCAGATTATATTTGGGAGAATACCAATAAAGTAAAACTTCACGGAAATGAAAATGAACAAAATCATCAGTACACCCACAATCTTTTTGCAGATAAATCGATTAACTTNATNGATAGAAATTATCGAAANNCCTTTCTTTCTATATTTACCCNTTTGTATACCCCACAGCCGATATGAGCTTCCTGACAATGGTATTTATACCCACAAGGNGGGGTGGACNNACCTACAAAAAAAATANGCTGCTATGGTNACCCGATTAGATGAAACAGTTGGAAGAATTATNNAAAGACTTAATGCCCTTGGAATTGCTGACAAAACCTATATNTTTTTTACCTCTGACAATGGCCCAGCCGAGATCGTAAATGATTGGGAAATTTTTAATAGTAATGGAATTTACAGAGGAATGAAACGGGATCCATATGAAGGGGGAATTAGAGTTCCATTCATCGTGAGTCATCCCAAAAAAATTAGACCTGGTTCAACAAGTGATCAGGTAGGCTATTTTGCTGACTTTTTCCCAACTATTTTAGAATTGATTGGATTGAAAAGTGATCAGATTTTTGATGGTAATAGTATTGCTGGGGTTTTACATGGTACTCAAAAATCAAAAGATGTACAACCACTTTATTGGGAGTTTTATGAGAAAGGTGGTTGGCGAGCTACACGTTTTGGGAAATGGAAAGCTATTCAAAACAATCTTCACAATAGTCACGAAGGTCCCATTGAATTGTATGATTTGTATCGAGATCCCTCTGAGACTTTCGATGTAAGTCAGTCACACCCTCAACTTGTAAAAAAGGCAAAAAAAATATTTCAAACAGCAAGTGTTCCTTCAGAACACTATTTTTGGAAACATCAACAAAAAAGAGCTACCAATATTTACAATAATTAGTAAAATTTAAATGAAAAAAACCTTTTACTTATATAAGTTAATCTTACTTTTTTTTAGTTCTTCTATTAACGCTCAACCTAATAAAGAGTCAATAAATGAGGTAGTTGAATTAATTGATAAGGTTATTAATTGGCAAAACCAACAATCAGACCATATTAAAAAGTACACTCTTATTAACTGGCAATTTGCAACTAAATATATAGGCATGATGAAAGCTTTTAAGACTACTGGAAACATAGCCTACCTGAACTACCTAAAAAAGATAGGTGAAAANCATAAATGGCAAACTTTACCTGATATGTATCATGCAGATAAAATTGCTATTTCCCAGGTGTATATCGATTTATATAAAGAACTGGGAGGGGAGGAACTGATTAAAAANACAAAGTGGGTATTGGATGCTAACCTCATTAGAAATAAACCAAATCCCGATGTAAGATTTAAAGATAACCCTTATAATCATGAGTGGTGGAGTTGGTGTGATGCACTTTTTATGGCACCTCCAACTTTTGCNAAAATGTATGAGATTTCAGGGGAGGTTAAATATTTAGACTATGCTATTGAACATTGGTTGATAACTACTGATTATTTGTGGGATAAAAAGGAAAATTTAATATATCGCGATGATCGTTATTTTGGTAAGAAAACAAGTTCAGGAAAGAAAATCTTTTGGAGTAGAGGAAATGGTTGGGTTTTCGCAGGTTTAGTTCACATGCTAGAAATTATTCCTGAGGATCATCCAAAGCGAAAGTTATTANCNAACCAATTTCAAAAAATGGCCTACAGACTTTTAGATCTTCAAGANAGAACCTCAGATGGACTATGGCGGTCTAATCTTTTAGATCCTGGAATTTTTGCGTATTTAAATCGTGAGGGNAATAAATTTATTGAAACTGCCAAAGTTGATATACCAGAAAATAGTGGAAGTGCTTTTTTTTGTTACGGTTTTGCTTGGGGAATAAATAATGGTTTACTAGAACCAAGTTTGTTCGAAANGCCTATGGTCAAATCTTGGANTGAGTTGATTAAACATGTAAATAGGGAGGGTCGTTTAGGTTATGTCCAGCCAGTAGGTAAGGACCCCAAACCTTATGGTGCCGAATCATGGCAGGAGTTTGGGACAGGAGCTTTTTTGTTGGCAGCATCAGAATATGTAAACTATTTAAGAAATCCCATAAAAAAACATTTGATTTCATTTACTAAAGAATCATTGCTCTACAAAAATAATTTTTCATCTAAAGATGATTTAAAAAGTTGGGTTTTGGAAGGAGATGCTGAAGTAACAATNAAAGATAATTGGTTGGAAATGTTTTCTCCTGATGAAAAATCACATCATGTGTTTTGGTGTCCAANGGAATTACCTNGTAGTTTCATGGCTGAGTGGGAAATGCAAAATCTTAATCTTAATGCTGGTCTTTGTATTGTCTTTTTTTCAGCAAAAGGAATTAATGGTCTTGATGTAATGCATCCNAGTCAAAAAAAGAGATTTGGTGTTTTTAATCAGTACACTAAAAGTGACATTAATAANTATCATATTTCTTATTATACNAACAACCCAAAAAAACCTAACCGGCCATTTGCCCACCTTAGAAAAAATAAAGGTTTTATAACTNTACAGTATGGNGACAAAGGAATTGATGCTAATTCAAATTCCATNCATAAAATACGTCTTGTAAAAAAAGAAAATCATATATCAATGTCAATTGATAATAGAGAAATAATTAATTGGAAGGATGACGGATTAAAGTATGGAGAACCTCATACAGGAGGGAAGTTTGCATTCAGACAAATGCAATGGTCACATTTTAGATATAGAAATTTTAAAGTTTGGAATATAAATTAATAAACATGAAACAAAAATTTAATACTCTGATC
The DNA here is from genome assembly GCA_002695445.1 of Flavobacteriaceae bacterium. Lineage (GTDB taxonomy): Bacteria > Bacteroidota > Bacteroidia > Flavobacteriales > Flavobacteriaceae > UBA8316. The sequence goes on along the minus strand of NZOY01000029.1, from coordinate 7,963 downwards.
TTTTTTTGTCTTTTAACAGCAATTATNAACGCACAAAAAAAACCAAATGTAATTATCATTTATACTGATGATCAGGCGACATTAGATGTCAATATTTTAGGGGCNAAAGATCTTGTTTCACCTAACATGGATAAACTAATGTTGAGTGGAACCACNTTTACTCAGTTCTATGCCTCTCCGGTTTGCTCTCCCTCCCGTGCATCATTATTGACTGGTAAAAACCCTCAAAGAGCTGGTGTGCCTGGAAANGCAGGACAAGATTTAAGTAGAACATCTGGGCTCCCACCCTCCGAATATACAATGGCCGAGATGTTNAAGGAGAACGGTTATGCAACTTACCTNATTGGAAAATGGCATTTGGGTTATCAACCAGAAATGCGTCCAAATCAGCAAGGGTTTGATTACAGCTTTGGTCATTTGGTTGGTTGTATAGATAATTATTCTCATTTCTACTATTGGGGAGGGGANAATAACTATGTAGGTGGACCAAACCGACATGACCTTTACCGAAACGATGAAGAGATTTTTTTAGATGGAGAATATTTTCCTGATTTAATGGTAAAAGAAGCTAAAAAAGTTATCGATAAAAAGTCAGAGGATCCATTTTTTATCTTTTTTGCAATGAACACCCCACACTACCCCTATCAGGGTTATGCAAAATGGATCAAGTATTATAGGGATAAAGGCGTTAAACATCCCCGAGATCTCTACGCTGCTTTTTTAACAACCCAGGATGAAAAAATTGGAGAGTTAATNNAATTANTNGAAGANGAACAAACTNAGAGAAAATACTATTATCATATTTCAATCTGATAATGGACATTCCACTGAAACACGTGCTTATCACGGGGGGGGATTCACTGGGCCTTATCGAGGTGCAAAACAAAGTTTATTTGAAGGGGGAATTCGTGTGCCAGCAGCCATATCTTGGCCAGGTAAAATTCCATCTAATCAATTTAGAGATCAAATGAGTGTAAATGTAGATTGGATGCCTACTTTGATCGATTTATGTGGTTTTGATACGGACACTTCTGATATGGATGGTAAATCACTATTGCCTATTATTGAAAATGAAAATGCACCCTCTAATCACGAGAAAGGTTATTGCTGGGAGTTTGGAAGAAGAGGTGATCCCACTTGGGTTGCAAGAAAGGGAAAATGGAAACTTTATGCCAACCCTTATGATACTAGTAGAAGAGAGTATACTTATCCTGAAAAATTTGTACTTTTTGATTTAGAAAATGATCCAGGAGAATCTGTTAATTTATATGATCAAAAGCCAAATGTTGTTTATGAACTAAAATCATTATATAAAGCNTGGAAAAATAAACAATGAAATTAAAATTCAATTTTTTAGTNTTTTTTATNGGGCTTNTTGTTATTAGTTGTNAATCCNAAAAAAAACAAATTNATTNAGATAGTCTNAAGCTACCTAAAATGGTATATCCCAAATATAGGATATGGATGTCTCCTGATAATGGAGACAATACCAGGTTTATAAGTCCATCCCTNCAATGGCCATCAATGAATTCAAAAAATTATAAAATNAGACTAGCAAGAGATAAAAATTTTACCCAAGATTTAATCTCCATAGATAAGATTCCTTTTACAATGATTAATGTTCATCAGCCTTTAGAAAAGGGATTATGGTTCTGGCAATTCAAACCGACTGATGGAAATTGGAGTGAAATTGCTTCTTTTAAAATTGACAATAGTTCAATTGACTTTACTCCTCCAAGTTTCAATACCCTTTTAAATTCCATACCAAAAAGTCATCCAAGGGTATTAGTGAAAAAAGAAAAGTGGGGTGAAATTATATTAAAATCCCGACCATACAAGGAGAGNAAGAAAATTATACAGAAGGCTAATAANATTATTTTAATGAGAATTCCAAGTGAACGAGATGCTGAAATTCAATTTGAGGGAAGAGATTTATATGAGACGGAAAAAATTAANAAGAATTTTAGTTTAAAAGTAGGATCTGAGTTTGGAAAATCACTAAATATTTTGACTAAGGCATATGTATTGACTAAAAATGATAAATATTATAATACAGCTCTTAAATGGATGCGTGAGGCAACATCNTGGGATCCTAAGGGACTAACCAGAATTAATGATTTTGGTGATGCGATGATAATGCAATCCTTAGCAACCTCCATTGATGTTTTTTGGGATAGAATAAGTAAAAAAGATAAACGAGAAGTACTAAATCAAATTATTGCCCGTGGTGAGGGTTTTTATAATCATTGGACAGGTAATTATTCTCTAGCAAACAGAAATTCTTCTATGCATGTTTGGCAACATATATTACATCATTTGTTCCTCACATCAATTGCCTTAGTTGATGAGGTTCCNGAGGCAAAAAAATGGCTTGAATATATATATGAGTTGTGGCTGGCACAACATCCTAAAATGGCTGAAAATGATGGAGCCTGGTTTAATGGAACTGGCTACATGAGAATGAATGTTATGACACTTCTTGATATACCTTATAAATTAGGAGAATTTACTGGTATCAATTTTTTTGTAGTNCCATGGTATAAAAATTTTATGAAATGGCTTACATATGCTTACCCTCCTGGAGCAACTAGTGACGGATTTTGTAACGATGGAAAAAAATGGCCTATACCAAATTTAGAATATGCAGCATTTTCAGACGCTTTTGCAAGAATTACNGGAGATCAAATAGCACATAGATACTCTAAATCAGTTTTAGCTGTACTAAAAAAAATTGAAAAACCTATAATTGATCTTGGTTACACAGGAGGGGCTATTGAAAAAGCTGATCTTAGTGATGATCTTGAGTATGCATGGTTCAGAATAACCAGGGGTTATGATATGTCTTTGCCTGAAATTGACGAAGAAATNGAATTACCAGAATCTGAGATTTTTCCTGAAGTTGGAGTTGCNTACATGAATTCAGANCGAAANGATATAAAAAACAACCTCAGGATTTCAATTAAAAGCTCACCTATGGGGCCACTTGCTCATACCCATGCTGAACATAATACTTTTAATATTGCATTCAAGGGTAAAAGACTATTTTATAATTCNGGTTATCGTCCATGGATGGGTGCNCCCCATACTCTGGCTTGGTATAAACACACACAAGGACATAATGGTATTTTAGTTGATCAAAAAGGGCAACTTTATGATGCTGGTGCCTATGGCTTCATCCCCAGATTTATTAGAGGTGAGTCACTTTCCTATGCTGTCGGAGATGCATCACATGCATATCAAGCACACGAATTATCNATGAAAGTTAGGAAGGACAATACTCCTAATNATATGGAAGTTGATCTTTTTAGAAGACACTATTTANTGCTTAAGCCTGATATATTTGTTGTCTATGACGAGTTGGAATCAAGAAGTCCTGTAAATTGGAGTTGGTTAATTCATAATTATGACGGCTTAAAATTGAACGCTGAAAATAAAACCGTTGAAACTACTTACAAAGATAGAGGCGGTAAAGTAACCTTATATGGTTCCTCAGATATAGACTATTCTGTCACAAATAAATTTTTAGTAGAGCCGAAAAACTTTATTGGGAAAAAAGATCCCTATGGGAATCTAGTCACCTACAAAAATCATTGGCACTTTAAGGCGACTAATAAGGTTAAGCAGAAAAAGATGAGATTTTTGGCAATTATTCGAGTAAGNGATAATTTAAATTACCACTCNATTGTTTCAAATAATGAAGATAAATTTGAAATTAATGGTTGGACAATAGATGCAAATCTTGATATTTCAACCCCTGNATATATAAATATTATTAATGATGATCTTGGTTTGCATTTTCAATCTAATACTCCTAATGAAGATGGTGTTAGTAAGTTAATCGAGATTGTCAATGGTGAAAAAATAATTAAAACNGTATCTGATAGCTACCCGGCGAGCATCATTAGTGCCTCAAAAAGAATAAATGAATAAACATAAACTAATAAACTTTATTTTTTTATTAATGCTATTAAATATTTTTTTAGCATGTAGATCTTTTCAAACATTTAATTCATCTCCCAATATACTTATGATTAGCATTGACGATCTTAATGATTGGATAGGAGTATTAGGAGTTAACCCAAATGTTAAAACACCAAATATAGATAGATTAGCAAGGGAGGGAATTTTGTTTACAAATGCTCATTGTCAAGCTCCTATTTGTGGACCTTCTAGAGCATCTTTACTGTCAGGTCTAAGACCATCCACAACTGGTATATACGGACAAATAAGGGATGAGAATTTAAGAAAAGCACACCCTATTTTAAATCAAATTAGCTTTTTACCAGAATACTTTGCAAATAATGGATATAAAACTTTAGGAGTAGGTAAAATTTTTCACGGTCATTCACCTAATGGGGTTTTTCAAGTTTCTGGTGGAAGAATAAATGGATTTGGTCCAAAACCAAAAGAATTTTTTAAGTGGAGTAAAAAAGGAACCTCTACTGATTGGGGAATTTTCCCAAATCAGGATAGTTTAATGTATGACTTCAAATACGCTAATTGGGCAAAAAATGAACTTGAAAAGAATCATAATAGTCCTTTTTTTTTGGCCTTAGGATTTATTCGACCTCATGTTCCATGGTATGCACCAAAAAAGTGGTTTGATTTATACCCCATCGAAGATATTTCTCTTCCTAAATATGACCCTAATGATTATGACGATCTGCCTCAAATTGCAAAAGATATAGCTTACAGAGGAATGATGCCGACAACGGATTGGGCTATTAAAAATGGAGAGTGGAAATATATTGTTCAAGCTTACTTAGCATGTATTTCTTTTGTTGATCATCAAGTAGGGGTAGTCCTTAATGCACTTGAAAAAAGTGTATATAAGGAAAATACAATAGTTGTCTTATGGTCAGATCATGGTTATGAAATTGGAGAGAAAGGAACTTTTGGAAAGCATACTCTTTGGAGTGAATCTACTAAAGTTCCATTGATTATCAAATTACCATGGATTAAGGGTGGAAAAAAGATAAAAAATCCAGTTGAGCTACTGGATCTATATCCAACTTTACTTGAAGTAACTAATTTACCTAAAAATCCTTTAAACGAAGGAAAAAGCCTTGTTTCACTTATTAACGGGAAAACTGAGGGATCTGGAATTGCAATCACAACTTACGGTATAAACAACCATAGCTTAGTAAATAAAACTCACCGATATATTAGATATGAGGATGGATCTGAGGAATTATATGATTTAATTAATGATCCAGGCGAGAGAAATAATATAGCAAATCAGGATGGCTCAAACATAATAAAAAGGAATTTTATTAAATATATTCCAAGTTTAAATGAACCTTGGTCATCAAGCAGTTATAATACTGTAAATGATTATTTTAGAAGNACATCAAATACAGAGGATTAAACATTTTATGTGGATAAAAAACACCAACAATGATTTTTAAAAATTTTTTTATAATTACCGTTTTAGTAAGCTATTTTGGAAATTCCCAAACAGACAAAGGCCCTTATTTTGCAACTGGAATAAGAATTGGAGATGTAAGTCAAAATGAAGCTATTATTTGGACTAGATTAACAAAAAATAAAGTTAGAATAAACGATGCTCCACTTCCTATTTCTCTTTATGTTCGACCAGATACTGGAAAAAGACATTTGAGAGAAACAAGAAGAGATAAAGATGGAGTGGTATATTTCCCTCAGGGTTTTGACATTAATACTATTGAGGGTGCTGTTCCAGGAGCTGAAGGAGAAGTTAAAATCAACTATAGACCAAAAGGTTCTAAAAAATGGAATTTCACAGATTGGAAGACAGTTTTAAAAAAAGCTAACTACAGCAAAAAATTTATTTTAACTGATCTTGAACCTGGCATAACTTACGAGATTTTAGTTGAGGGTAGATCTAGTTATCAAGATAAGGTTTCCTCAAAAATAAATGGAATGTTTAAGACACCTCCACACCCAGAAATTTCCAAGAAAATAGTTTTTGCTGCTAGTACATGCCAGGGGTACCCGGATCAAGATCATCCGGATGGATACAAAATATATCCTTTTTTGGAAAGTCTTGATCTTGATTTTTTTGTACATGCTGGAGATATAGTTTACTATGATAATCTAGCAAAAAACAAGGAAATGGCCCATTATCACTGGGATAGAATGTTTAGTCTACCCACTAATAAATCTTTTCATTCGAAGGTTACAAGCTATTTTGAAAAAGACGATCACGATGCATGGTTCAATGATAGTTATAGGGGAATTAAGACTTCTTTTATGGGAGAATTTACTTTTGATCAAGGTTTAGAGGTTTTTCGTCAGGAAATGCCAATCAAAGACAAAACTTATAGAACTTTTCAATGGGGAAAAGATCTTCAAATCTGGCTTGTTGAGGGAAGAGATTATAGAAGTCCAAATACCATGAAGGATGGGCCTGACAAAACCATTTGGGGGGAAGATCAGCTTAAGTGGTTTAAAAGCAGTGTATTAGCCTCTGATGCCACTTTCAAAATACTAATAAGTCCCACCCCAATTGTTGGTCCTGACAGACCTACTAAAAAAGACAATCACTCAAACAAAGGGTTTTTTTATGAAGGTGAAATTATACGAAAATTTATAGCCTCTCAACCCAATATGTATATTGTTTGCGGGGATCGACATTGGCAATATGTTTCTAAACATGGTAAATATGGAATTGTTGAGTTTTCTATTGGTCCAAACAGTATGGAACATGCAGGTGGGTGGAAACAAGATAATGTTAAACCTGAACATCTTTACCTAAACGTAGTNGGAGGCGCAATGACGGTAACCATTGATCCTAAAGANANNCCAANAATAATTGTAAGGCATTATGATGTTGATGGTAATGAATTAAATAAGTTTGTGGNNACAGCTAAATAATATAATTTGTAAAAATTGAAAAATTTAAAAGGAAAAGTTGCATTAGTCACTGGTGCATCCAGAGATATTGGAAGAGCAATTAGTATATCACTAGCCAAAGCTGGAGTCAAGGTATTGGTAAATTATTTTCGAGATAAATCTATGGGTGATGAGACAGTTAGTATCATAGAGAATAATGGGGGAGTAGCTAAAGCTGTTTACGCAGATGTTACAAATTCTTTGGATGTATCAAGTATGATAAAAGAATCCAAAAAGTTTTTTGGGAATGAAGTACATATTCTTGTTAATAATGTTGGAGGCTTATTTGCCAGAAAATTAATTTCTGAGATGGATGAAGAATTTTATAATTTATTGATGAATGTGAATTTCAAATCAGTATTTCTTGTAACAAAAGCAATAAAGCCTTTAATGCCAAAAGGTGGCTCAATTATTAATATTTCATCCCAAGCTGCTAGAGATGGAGGTGGACCTGGGTCATCGCTATATTCAGCATCAAAAGGAGCTGTAACCAGCTATACTAGGGCACTTGCAAAAGAGTTTGGACCTGAGGGAATTCGAGTAAATGCCATCACAGCCGGAATGACATCTACTCGTTTCCATGATGATTTCACTTCTGATGAAGTTCGTAAAAGAGTTGCTAATGCAACTCCCCTTAGAAGAGAGGGAGAGCCAATGGAAATTGCTGATCTTGCTACATACCTTGCTTCAGATAGTTCTTCCTATATTACAGGAACAAATATTGATATTAATGGTGGAATCTTAAATAGTTAAAAAAATGATTTTGAGTAATAAATTTTGTAAAATAATATTTTTTTCATGTTTTTTTGTTTTAGGATGTGTCACAAAAGACGTGAAACAAATTGAATCACCAAATGTGATTTATATTTTAGCTGATGATTTAGGATATGGAGATTTAGGATGCTATAATAAAAAATCAAAAATTTTTACTCCCAATATTGATATACTTGCATCAGAGGGAATGATATTTACGGACATGCACTCGACATCTTCAGTGTGTACACCGACTCGTTATAGTATTCTTACTGGTGAATACGCTTGGCGTACAAAGATGAAATCAGGTGTACTTTGGAGTTATGGGCCTTTGATG
>NZOY01000028.1 GCA_002695445.1 Flavobacteriaceae bacterium | reverse complement strand
TGCAGCTGAGTCAGTTGTGAAAAAGGGGTTGCCTGTACCAGAACCAAAAATCACTACCCTACCTTTTTCGAGGTGGCGAGTAGCCCTTCTCTTAATAAATGGTTCTGCAATTGCTTCCACATTTATAGCAGATTGTAATCTAGTTGGGACTTCATTGTTCTCCAGTGCACTTTGTAAAGCCAATCCATTAATCAAAGTAGCCAGCATTCCCATATAATCTGCTTGAACTCTATCCATTCCCTTACTTGCACCTGAAACACCACGGAATATATTACCACCTCCAATAACAATAGCAATCTCTGTTTTTATATCGTAAATTTCTTTGATTTCTTTAGCGTAATCATTTAATATAGTTGGATCAATTCCGTAATTTTTGTCTCCAATTAAAGCTTCTCCGCTTAATTTCAATAAAACCCTTTTGTATTTCATAATATTATTAAACAAATATAGCAAATATAGGGGTCAAAGTTATAGGGCCTTTAAACTCATATCTATATTCTTTGCAGAGTGAGTTAATACTCCCATGGATATAAAATTAACCCCTGTTTCTGCAAACTGAATTAGGTTATCAGAATTTATATTTCCAGATGCCTCAGTTTCAAAAGCATTATTTATATAAGACAATTTTTCACTTAATTTTGAAGGTGTCATGTTGTCCAAAAGTATTCTTTTGACCCAGGGAAAACCCATAACTATTTCAATTTCATCTTCATTTCTTACTTCTACTATAACGGGTATTTTAAATTTACTTTTATCTAAATAACATTTAATTTTAATTAAGGCTTTTTCCATACCTCCACAAAAATCTACGTGATTGTCCTTAACCATGATAGCATCAAACAAACCCATTCTGTGATTATATCCTCCTCCTATTGAAACTGCCCATTTTTCAGGATATCTAAATCCAGGGGTAGTTTTTCGAGTATCTAAGATTTTACAATTAGTGTGATTTATTTTTTTATTAAAGTGATTTGCCAGGGACGCAATACCACTCATTTTTTGCATACAATTTAAAACTAATCTCTCTGATGCCAACAAAGACTTAGCAGGCCCTTTTACAGTGAATGCTATCGAGCCTTTTGTTAATTTATTGCCATCACGAGAAAATGGGGTTACTTTAATTGAAGAATCAATTTTACAATATATTTTTTCAGCTAAATCAATTCCTGCAATTATGCAGTCCTCTTTAACATCTAGTTTAGCACTAGATATTAAATCATCATCCAAACAGGCTTTACTTGTATGATCTAAATTTTCAATATCTTCGATTAAAGCTTGATCAATAAATCTATCAATTTCTTTTTTGTACTTTTTATAAAAGTTATGCGACATTATCATGGTTATAAAATACACCAACATTTTCCTTTAAATCTTGTGACTGCTTAATCATTAAGTAAGCTACACTTACCATATTTCTTAATTCGCAAACTCCGAGCGTTAGCTTATTTTTATTGTAAATATTTCTTGTATTTAAAAATATTTCCTTAAGCTCAATTTCCGCTTCTAAGAGTCCTCGAGTATTTTTAAAAATACCTACTTTGGTTGTCATGATTTTTTGTAGTCGCTTTTTTAATCTTCCAATGGCAGCAATTTTTTCATTTGAAATATATTGAGATTCTTTCCATTCAGGTATGTTTTTATAAAAACTTTCTGATGGTAATTTTTCATTGATTTTTTTTAGAGAATCAATGGCAGAGCGATGAGAAAAAACCAATGATTCAAGTAAGGAGTTTGATGCTAATCGATTTGCTCCGTGTAAGCCAGTATAACTGCACTCTCCCACAGCATATAGGCCTTTCAATCCTGTCTCACCAAATTGATTAACTTGAATACCTCCACATAAATAATGTGCAGCTGGAATGACAGGAATTAAATCAACCATAGGGTTTAAATCTATTTTTTTACAGTTTTCTAAAATAGTTGGGAATTGATTTATTAAGATTTTTTTATCGATAGGTTTAAAGTCTAAATAAACATAAGGTTTACCCGACTTTCGAATTTCATTAGCTATAGAACGGGCTACAATATCTCTTGGCGCTAACTCAGCTTGAGGATGATACTTTGGCATAAAACGTTCTCCATGAGCGTTCTTTAAAATACCACCTTCTCCTCTTACCGCCTCTGATATCAGGAAGGTATTACCTTCAATTTTTTCATATAATGCTGTTGGATGAAATTGAACAAATGGAAGTCCCTTCATAAAGACTTTAGCACGGTATGCAGCCCCAAGCCCATCTCCAGTAGAATTTTCAGAGTTGGTGGTATGAGAAAAAAGCTGTCCAGTTCCACCAGTACTTAAAACTGTTATTTTTGATGAAATTCTTATTATTTCTTGTTTTGAGTTTGAGATAACATATGCACCATAACATCGGTTATTTTTACTCTTTGTATGGTGATCAGTTATTAAATCAACTAGAGTATGATTTTCTAAAAGCTTGATATTAGGAAATGTTTTTATTTTGCGAATAAGAGATTCTTGAATTTCTAGCCCGGTTCTATCTTTGTTGTGAACAATTCTTTTCTCAGAGTGTCCCCCTTCTTTGGTAAGGTGAAATTCCTCCTCATTTTTATCAAAGTTTATTCCCCAATCAATCAATTCTCTGAGTCTAATGTTACCTTCCTCCACTACAAACTTTACAACTTCTCTATCACATTTTCCTGCGCCAGCAATCATAGTGTCCTCAATGTGCTTATTGAATGAGTCTTTTTGGAAATTTGATACAACGGCAATTCCACCTTGTGCATATCGGGTGTTGCTCTCCAAAAGATTGTTCTTGGAAATGATGTTAAGTTTCAAATTAGGTTTTTGCTCTCCTATTTTGATAGCATAGCAGAGGCCTGAAATGCCACTTCCAATAACGAGAATGTCAGTAATCATAATTATCCTAGCTCAAGCATTTTAATAATAGGGAGTCTTGCTTTTTCAATTAGTTTATTAGAAAGTTTGATTTCAGGTTTCTCATGCTCAAGACACAAGTATAATTTTTCCAATGTATTTAGCTTCATGAAAGCACACTCACTACAGGCGCATGTTTCGTCCTGAATAGGAGCTGGAATAAACATTTTTTTTGGACAACGTTTTTCCATTTCATAAAGTATTCCTGCTTCAGTAGCTACAATAAACTCAGTAGCAGAACTTTCTTGTACATAATTTAACAAACCAGATGTACTACCAATATAATCAGCAATTTCAAGTACTTGAGACTCACTTTCTGGGTGAGCTATAAACTTTGCATTTGGGTATGATTTAGAGAGGGTAACAATACGCTCAAAAGAAAAAGCCTCATGTACAATACAAGATCCGTCCCATAAAATCATATCCCTACCTGTTTCCTTAATCAAATAGTTTCCTAGATTTTTATCGGGGGCAAAAATTATCGTTTCTTCCTCTGGAATTGATTCAATTACCCGCCTCGCATTACTTGATGTACAGACGATAGTACTCAAAGCTTTTATCTCTGCTGAACAATTAATGTAGGTTACAACATGGGCTCCAGGATATTGATCAATGAATTTTTTAAAATCAATAGGTGGGCATGAATCAGCTAATGAACATCCTGCTTTTAAATCTGGTAATAAAACCTTTTTGTTGGGGTTAATGATTTTAGCAGTCTCAGCCATAAAGTGAACCCCAGCAAAAATAATCGTTTCATTGGATACTTTTTCTGCAACTTGAGCAAGATAAAGGCTGTCGCCCAAATAATCTGCTAATTCCTGAATAACCCCGTCTTGATAGTAGTGTGCCAATAATACTGCATTTTTTTTCTTTTTTAGACGTTTTATTTCAGTTGACAGATCCAAATTTTCAGGGATTTCTAAGGCAAGAAAACCTCTTTTATCTAATCTTTCTTTTACTTGTTCGGGTGTCAGTTGCATTTTGCTAAAACTTTAAGTAAAATTATTAAAAAACTAGGACTCTAAGTTCATGAAGGCTATTATAACTTTAGCTTCTCAATGAATTCCTGCAGTTGAATTGAATTTTTAATTTTAAAGGATCCTATAGCAGTCCTTCTTAAGGAGCTCAGATAACCGCCTGAGTCAATTGATTTTCCGAAATCGTTAGCCAAAGAACGAATGTAGGTCCCTTTTGAACATTTCAATTTAAAATTTAAATCTGGGAGATTAATCTTGCTAAATTCAAGATTATATATAACAACTTTTCTAGACTGAATATCAATTTTCTTCCCAATTCTAGCGAATTCATAAAGTCTTTTTCCTTTTTTTTTGATTGCAGAAAAAATAGGTGGATATTGATTAATTGTGCCGATAAAATTTTTTTTAGCCTCGATTATTTTTTCTTTATTTAAATGTTTTAAGGGAAATCTTTTATTAATTGGAGTCTCCAAATCGAACGAGGGTGTTGTTGCTCCAAGTGTTATTGTGCCTATGTAGGTTTTATCTAAATCCTGAAATTCACTTATTTTTTTTGTCATTTTACCTGTACAGATAATCAAAAGTCCTGTAGCAAGAGGGTCAAGTGTCCCTGCATGCCCAACTTTTAATTTCTTAATATTAAACTTTCTTTTTAAGGCCCAACGAATTTTATTTACTACCTGGAATGAAGTCCATTCTAATGGTTTATCAATTAATAATAATTCCCCTTCAGTTATCGATTGCGGTGTAAATTTCATCTTAAATGGAATATAGAATAGTAACCAGACCAAGAATTACACAATAGAAACTGAAATACTTTAATTGACTTTTTTTAACCAATTTAATCATCCATTTACAGGCAAATATTCCTGTAATAAAAGCACTAAAAAAACCAAATAATAGAGGAATAAAACTTTCAGATTCAAAAAATACATCTCCTTCAATAACGCTTTTTGCCATACTACCAAGAATTAATGGAATAACCATAATGAAGGAAAAACGGGCAGCTTTATCTTTATCAATCTTTAGAAGTAGTGCAATTGCAATAGTTGACCCACTTCTTGAAATACCAGGCATAATGGCTACTGCCTGTATTAAACCTATTATAAATGCATTTTTAAAATTTAGTGAAATATTATTTTCATTTATTTGATCAGCCATGTACAATAAAAAAGCTGTAATTATAAGCATAACTCCAACTAATAATATTTTTCCATCAAATAATGACGAAATTAAGTCCTCTAAAAAAAAACCAGCTAAAACTGCTGGTACCATTGAAATTAGTACTTTTAATGTAAAGTCTAAGCTTTCACCAGTTTTAAAACAAAACAAATCAGACAGGATCAATTGGATGTCTTTTCTGAAAACAAAAATAGTACTCAAGGCAGTTGCTGAGTGGAGAGTAACTGTAATAAGTAAACTTTGTTCTCCGCTATAGTCGTTTCCAAATATGGCTTTCAATAGCTCCAAATGTCCACTTGAAGAAACGGGTAGAAATTCAGTCAGACCCTGAAAAATTCCTAAAATAAGCGACTCTAGTGCGCTCATTTACCTTTTTTTGACTTAGTTAAAATACTATAAATACCAATTACAAATCCAAGCAACACAAATGTAGGTGCAAGGCGAATTCTTCGAAAACTGAAAATTTCTGGATTGAAAACATTGGNATCATCGCTTCCACCTCCAGACATTAAAATGAAACCTAATATTATTAATGATAATGCGATTAATAGAAATCGATAGTTTCTTTTTCCAAATAATAATTCTTTTTTCACTTATCTTAAATTAAAGCTAATTAATAAACGGAATCTGATTTTAGATTTAAATAACGCTGCGTTGCAAAGAAAGTACTTATGAAGGTTATTCCAAGGCCCATCGTAAGAACAGCAACAAAAATCAAAGTTGGTTCAATTGGATTTTCAAAAATTTTTAATTCAGGAAAGTACCTATCCATTTCATAAAACACAGTTGCCAAACCAAATATAGCAATAAAGGCACCCGTAAGACCCATAAATAAGTGGGTTTTAATGAATGGTATTCTAATAAAACTTTTGGTTGCTCCTACTAGTTGCATAGTTTTAATAACCAATCGTTTAGAATATATTGACAGACGAATCGAACTATTAATCAATAAAACTGCTACCAGAATAAAAAGACAAAAGGTGATAATCATTCCAAATTTTATTTTTTTAATATTTTCATCTAATAAATCTAAAAGAGGTTGGTCATAAATTACCTCACTAACATAACTGTAAAGTTGTATATCTTTACTCATTTTTGAAACCATTGCCGGACTTAGGTAAGACGCTTTAAAATAAACATCAAATGAATTCATAAGTGGATTGTACCCTAAAAACTCAATAAAATCCTCACCAATCTCATTTGAATGTCGCATGGAGGCTTCTTCTTTAGAAACAAAAGTTACTTTTTTTGTAGCTAAATTTAGATTTAAGGTTTTTTGCAATTGTTTTAATTCAATTTCTTTAGCATTATCTTTAGTATAAATAGTCATAGCAATCTGCTCTTTAAAGTGGTCAGCTACTTTCTTTGAATTCAAGAGTAATATACCTAATAAACCAGTCAAGAAAAGAACCAATGAAATACTAACCACCAAAGATAAATAGGTAGATATTAGCCTTCGTTTATTAAATTTTTCCTCAGCTAACTGTTGCAACTTTTTTATAGTTTATGTAAAATTAAAAAACCATCTATAAAAACCACCTTGAGTATTAGAAACTTTTTCCTTTCATTCAATAAGCTTATTTTTACAATTGCAGAAAAAGCCCTAAAATGGAATATGATTTTCAAAAAATTGAAAAAAAATGGCAAACCCTTTGGGAGAAAAAAAATGTATTTAAGGCGGAAAATCATAGTGAAAAGACTAAGTTTTATGTTTTAGACATGTTTCCATATCCCTCTGGAGCAGGTCTTCATGTGGGTCATCCTTTAGGCTACATAGCAAGTGATATTATTGCTCGATTTAAAAGACACCAGGGATTTAATGTTTTGCACCCTCAGGGTTACGACTCATTTGGATTACCTGCTGAACAATATGCAATCCAGACTGGTCAACACCCTGCTAAGACAACACAGGATAATATTAAGAGATATCGTAAACAGTTAAATAGAATGGGATTTTCTTTTGACTGGAGTAGAGAGGTTAGTACTTCTAATCCTTCATATTATCGTTGGACCCAATGGATTTTCCTTAAACTTTTCAATGCTTATTATAACCATCGTAAAGAAAAGGCATGTCCAATTTCAGAGTTGATTCAGGATTTTGAAAGAAAGGGAAATCATAATACCTATGCATACTGTGAACCTGATACTCCAAGGTTTGACTCAAATCAATGGAATGCCTTTTCTGATTCAGAAAAACAAAATATATTGATGAAATATCGTTTGACTTATTTGTCTGAAACTCAAGTCAATTGGTGTCCTGCTTTAGGAACTGTTTTAGCCAATGACGAGATCGTTAATGGTGTTTCTGAAAGAGGAAGCCATATGGTAACCAAAAAGAGGATGAAACAGTGGAGTATGAGAATTACTGCTTATGCTAATCGATTAATAGATGGTTTGGATAAACTTGATTGGCCAGATTCGCTTAAAGAGATGCAAAGAAACTGGATTGGGAAATCGATTGGAGCTAGTATTTTTTTTCAGATTAAGGGGCACTCAAATAAATTAGAAGTTTTTACAACAAGACCAGATACTATTTTTGGTGTAACTTATATGACCTTGGCCCCTGAGCACGAGTTAGTCAAAATTATAACTACTTCCGAACAATCAATAATAGTAGAGGACTATATTAATTCTGTTTCGAGCAAATCTGAAAGGGAAAGACAGACTGATTTAAAAAATATTAGTGGTGTTTTCACTGGAGCATACGCTATCCACCCATTCACTAAAGCTGAAATTCCAATCTGGATTGGGGAATATGTTTTAGCCGATTATGGCAGTGGTGCTATTATGGCAGTTCCAAGTGGAGACCAAAGAGATTTTGATTTTGCAAGATATTTTAACATTCAAATCATTAATATTTTTGATGGTATTGATATCAGTAGAGGACCATTTGAAGGCAAGGAGAGTATTAAACTTAAGAATTCAAGTTTTTTGAACGGTATGGAATATTCTGAGGCGATACAACAAATTATTTCAGAGTTAGAAAAGAATAATTATGGGAGGGGAGCTGTTAATTTCAGATTAAGAGACGCCATATTTAGTCGCCAGCGTTATTGGGGTGAGCCAATCCCCATTTACTACAAGTCAGGGGTTGCTTTTCCCTTAAATGAAAAAAATCTTCCACTTATTTTACCTGAAGTGGAGAATTACCTTCCCACATCTGACGGAAAACCTCCATTAGGTAATGCCATTTGCTGGGCGTGGGATGAAGTGAATGAGAGAGTAGTTGATGTTCAAAAAATTAATAACAAAACTATTTTTCCAATAGAATTAAATACTATGCCAGGTTGGGCTGGAAGTTCCTGGTATTTTAATCGCTATATGGATTCAAATAATAAAGAAAATTTTGCTAGTAAAGAGGCAATTGATTATTGGAAAGAAGTTGATTTTTACATGGGTGGAAGTGAGCATGCCACTGGCCATCTTTTATACTCTCGCTTTTGGCAAAAGGCATTATTTGATTTGGGGTACTTGAGCTCCGATGAGTACGCAAAGAAATTGGTAAATCAAGGGATGATACTTGGTAACTCCGCATTCGTTTATCGAAAAAAAGGAACAAATGAATTTCTATCAAAAGGATTTATTAAAGACCATCAGGTAGACCCTATTCATGTAGATGTAAACCTAGTAAATTCAAATAATGAATTGGATATAAACAAAGTCAGGTTTTGGCAAAAAGACTTTGAAAAAGCTAAATTTATTCTCGAGGATGGAAAATATATTGTTGGAAGAGAGATAGAAAAAATGTCAAAGTCAAAACACAATGTTATTAACCCAGATGATATTTGTGATACATATGGAGGTGATACATTGCGAATGTATGAGATGTTTTTAGGTCCAATAGAACAAGACAAGCCTTGGAATACAGCTGGAATTACTGGAGTACATAATTTTCTTAAAAAGTTTTGGAAATTGTTTTATAAAAATGGAAGATTTCAAGTCAAAGATCAAGCTGCTAGTATTGAAAGTTTAAAGGTGTTACATCAAACTATAAAAAAAGTTACTCAAGACATTGAANGGCTTTCTTTTAACACTTGTGTTAGCAGCTTTATGATTTGTGTTAACCAATTAAATAATTTAAAATGTTCNAGTAATACGATANTAGAGCCACTTTTGGTGTTGCTTTCTCCTTTTGCGCCTCATATTGCTGAAGAATTATGGATGAGATTAGGTCATTCTAAAAGTATTGCCTTTGAGCCTTTCCCTAAATTCGATCCCAGTTATTTAGAGGAAAAAGTNAAGGAATACCCCATTTCCTTTAATGGGAAAAAGCGATTTACAATTATCCTCCCNCTAGAATTAAATGTTGAACAAATTAAGGAGGAAGTGATGAGCGACAAAAAAACACTTTCTCAACTAGCGGGTAATTCACCAAAAAAGATTATTGTTGTTCCAGGTAAAATAATCAATATTGTAATTTGATGAATAGTTTACAGGTTGAGATAATAGGACTTATTGCTGCTAGTTTTACAACTTTCGCTTTCGTNCCTCAGGTGTTTAAGATATGGAAGAATAGTAATGCTAGTGGGGTCTCCATCTCAATGTACGTAATTATGCTAATAGGTATATGTATTTGGCTTTATTATGGTTTTTTGATTAAAAGCCTTGCTGTAATTATTGCCAACTTAGTTTCTGGTCTTTTGCAGTTATTTATAATTACTTTCGCATTAGTCAATCGCAAGAATAAATAGCNTCTCTTATAGCCTTAGATCTGAATTTGCCTTTTGATTTGCTGATCTAGAGAAATAAATGTCTCAGTTCGGGATACACCCCTGATAGATTGAATTTTGTGATTTAATAAATTCATTAAATGNTCGTTATCNTCACAAATAATTTTGATAAGTATACTCCAGTTTCCAGTTGTATAGTGACATTCGATGACTTCCGGGATTTTCTCAAGTTGTTTGACGGCCTCAGGATTTTTATTTGCTTTATCAAGATAAATACCAATAAAAGCTATTGTTTTGTACCCTAATGTTTTGTGGTTAATAACAAGATGAGATCCAGCAGTTATATTTGCTTTCTCAAGCTTTTTTAATCTTTGATGAACGGCTGCTCCAGATATCCCAGCAGATTTAGCAATTTCATTTATTGATTTCCTAGAATCAATCATAAGTGCTCTAAGAATAATTTTATCTAATCCGTCAATTAAAATCTTTTCGTTGTTCCTTTTCAATGCCCTAATTAAAATATTTAAACTAAAATAGGAATTTACTTTATAGTTTAATTTTTTTCATAACATTAAGTAATTTTTTCTTTAAATTAGAAATATGAGAAAACTTGAATTCTTAGGTGCATGTTTTGCACTTTTATCAATTATTTTAGGAGCTTTTACCACTCATTTTCTTAAAGATTATCTTGATGGCAGTGAACTAAACTCTTTTGAAACAGGAATCAGGTATATGATGTATAATGGATTAAGTATGCTNATAATTTCAAGATTAGAAATTTCAAAAAACTTTTGGATTTTTAGACTATTTTTATGGGGAACTATTCTTTTCAGCTTTAGTATTTTCCTGCTTTCCCTTCAAAAAATTTTTTCAATAAATCTATCTTTTTTGGGTCCAATTACTCCAGTGGGAGGAGCATTACTAATTTTAGGCTGGACAATAATAATTTACAGAATACTCAAAAAATAANGAGNAATTTGAATACTACTTACCAAGAGTATTGATATACTTTTCAATGGCCATGCTCATTGAGGGCGTTTCTGGGGTAGGAGCTTTAATATCAATTCTAAGTTTTGCCTCATCTGCAGCTTTTTTTGTTGCATTTCCAAAAGCAGCGATTCTAGTNTTTTTTTGCTCGAAATCGGGAAAGTTCTTAAAAAGTGATTCAATTCCAGATGGACTAAAAAAAACTAGGACGTCATAGTAGACGTCTCTTAAATCTGAAAGGTCACTGACAACTGTTCTATATAATTGGGCTCTTGTCCAATTAACTCCCATCTTATCCAAACAATCGGGGATACTTGGCTTAAGAACGTCAGATGAAGGGAGTAAAAAACTTTCGTTTTCAAATTTTTTGAAAATCGCTTCTAAATCATTAATGCTTTTGTCACCTACGTAAATTTTTCTCTTTCGGTATACAACGTATTTTTGAAGGTAGTATGCNACTGCCTCAGATTGACAAAAGTATTTTGTTGAATCAGGAACTTTGTAACGCATTTCTTCAGTAACTCTAAAGAAGTGATCAACAGCATTTCTNCTTGTCAGAACTATATTGTTGTAATCTGAAAAATTTATTTTCTGTAATCGAACCTCTTTGGCAGATAAACCCTCGACATGTATAAAGGGTCTAAAATCTATTTTTAACTTGTGTTTTTCTCTTAGCCTTGTGTAGGGAGATTTATCACTCGCAGGCTCAGGTTGTGACACCAAAATAGTCTTCACTTTCATACTTTATTTTAATTTACTATGAGACTAATAAAATAATTCATAGAGCCAAAGCCAAGGCGCTATTTTGAGACCACAAATATATAAAAATATATAAAAAGAATATTCAGGGTTTTTCAATCCTATTTTCAGATATATAAATGCATGTGAAAGTATCATTAATATAGCTGCTATGATTGTTGTAAATAAAATTAATTCCGGGGCTTTATTTAACCTATAGTAAAAAATAATAAAATTTAATAATACAAATATGCAAATCGACCCATGAAAGCAAAAACTTTGATATATAGCTTGCCTAAATATATCTTTTGCTCCAGAAAATGAAAAAATTAGTTTCATCAATAGAAATCTAATACTAACAACAAATAAAATTGAAATAGGAAAGTATAAAAATGGAATATTTTCTATTGAACTCGAGATTGTACTTTCGTAAAAAAAATAACTTAATAATGAATATGATGTTGAAATAACAATAAGTAAAATAAAATTAAATAAGACAAATGGGTTGTGATATTTCTCTATTTCAAGGGTCAATTTATAATTGTTGATATTCCAAAATTTAAAAAAATTGACTAGTTTTTTTGAATTTTTTTTGTAAAGGAAAACAAGAAGAAAAAAAACAAATATTAATATTAGTGTAACCCAATCATCATTTGGTCTTGATCTATATATCCATCTAAACATACATTTAAAAATAAGGAAGAATTCCTAAAAAAGTTATATTTCCATTGATTTAGTAAATTTATAGTCTACTTATGGAAAAAGCATTGGTTATTATTCCAACTTTCAATGAGGCTGAAAACATACAAAAAGTCATTGAAGCCTCAATTAAAGAAAATTCTTTTGATATTTTGGTAGTTGATGATTCCTCTCCTGATGGAACAGCAACTATAGTAGAAGAAATGATCAAATTATATCCTCAGAAGATTTTTTTGGAAATCAGAGAAACCAAAGATGGTCTGGGTAGAGCATATGTTCATGGCTTTAAATGGGCTATTAAGAAAAAATATGATTATATTTTTGAAATGGATGCAGATTTTTCCCACAACCCCATCGAACTCTCGAAAATGTTGGGTTATTTAAAAAAAGGAGAGGATATGGTTGTGGGTTCTCGATATGTAAAGGGAATCAATGTTGTCAACTGGCCTTTGGGTCGAATTTTATTGTCTTACTTTGCCTCTGTATATGTAAGGGTTATCACATCAATGCCAATAAAAGATCCTACAGCAGGTTTCGTGGGATATAAAAGGGAAGTACTTGAGTCAATAGCACTTGATAAAATTAAATTTGTTGGTTATGCTTTTCAGGTTGAAATGAAATACAAAACCTGGCGTAAAAAATTCAGTTATGTCGAACATCCAATAATATTTAAAAATCGTATTCTTGGGCTTTCTAAAATGGATGGTGGAATAATTTGGGAAGGTTTATTGGGTGTATTGATTTTGAGAATTAATGATATTTTTGGATTAAATAAATGAGAGAAATTTTAATTAAAGGGGCTAATCTGGTAAACGAGGGAGAAGTTATTAAGAGAGATTTATTAATAAGAGGGGAACTTATAGCAGCTATCCGAAATTCAATCACATCGTCAGCTTCAATGCAGGTTATAGATGCAAAGGGATTACATTTACTTCCTGGTTGGATTGATGATCAAGTTCATTTTCGAGAGCCAGGGTTAACTCACAAGGCTACTATCGCAAGTGAATCAAGAGCTGCTGTTGCAGGAGGAATAACATCTTATATAGAAATGCCTAACACCAATCCACAAACTACTAATATGGATGCCTTGTTAAATAAGCATGCGATTGCCACTAAAACCTCAATGGCAAATTTTGGTTTTCTCTTTGGAGGAACAAATGACAATTTAAATGAAATTATTAAACTTGATGAAACAAAAGCTGCTGGTATAAAATTATTTTTAGGTTCTTCCACTGGAAACATGTTAGTGGATAATGAAATAGTTCTCAAGAAGATTTTTTCAAACACATCTCTTCCCATTGCAGTTCACTGTGAGGATGAGTCAATTATAAAAAAAAATTTGTTAGAATGCATAAACACTTTTGGGGATGATATACCTATAGAAAAACATTCTGAAATTAGAAGTGAAGAGGCTTGTTACCTTTCTTCCTCTAAAGCCATAAAACTGGCGAAAGAAACAGGAGCAAGATTACATGTTTTTCATTTGTCAACAGCTAAAGAAACATTCTTATTTAAAAATGATCAGCCTTTGACCTCTAAAAAAATAACATCCGAAGTTTGTGTTCACCATTTATTGTTTTCAGAGGAGGATTATCAAGAAAAGGGAGCTTATATTAAATGGAATCCATCAATAAAAAAAGCGTCTGATAGAGAGGAACTTTGGAAAGCACTGACAGATAATAGAATCGATATCCTTGCTACTGACCATGCTCCTCATACTTTAGAAGAAAAACAAAATCCATATACTTCAGCTCCCTCTGGAGGACCATTAGTACAGCATGCATTGATTGCATTGTTAACTGAGGCCAAAAAAGGTAAAATTACTCTTGAAAAACTTGTTGAAAAAGCTTGTCACAATCCAGCTATTCTTTTTAAGATCCAAAATCGTGGATACCTGAGAGAGGGTTATTTTGCTGACTTGGTATTGGTCGATTTAAATAAAAAAACAACAGTTAAAAAGGAAAACATACTATACAAATGTGCTTGGTCACCATTCGAGGGAATGACCTTTGATGCTTCTATTAAAAAAACTTTTGTGAACGGCAATTTAGTTTATAATGAAGGAGAAATTATCGAGTCTGGCTTAGGAAAAAAATTAACATTTGAAAGAAATATGATTTGAGAAATGAGAATATTGATTATTATTTTATCGGGATTTATTTTTTTTTCTTGTCAAGATTTAAATAACGCTAGTACTTCCAAGAATTTAATTGGACATGAATTAATGAGTGAAATAATGTTGGATGTTATTTTGATAAAGAATATAAAAAGAAATGGATATGCAATAGAGGAAAAAAGAAATTTTTTGGTTGATCAATATATACTGAATAAATATGGGATTGATAGTCTTCAATTTGCTACTAGTATTGATTACTACTCAAAAAACCCCAAAGAATATGCCTATATCTTTGAGGTAATTCAAACTAATTTGAGTCGGTTGAGAGATAGTATCCAAAAAAATGAGAGTGAATATGGTATTGATTAGTAAGTTAAAGTTTTTTTAATGAAAGGCTTATTGGTGAATATTCGAAATCAATAAAGGATTTAATTTTTTCACCATTTATTTTTTTCCTATCAAATAGAACAGCAATAAGTGCTTTAGTAAAAAACCTCTTTCTTAAACAAATTATTTCTAGGAAATGTTCAATTAACCAAAAAAAGTAAAGAGTTACTTTAGAGATTTTAATAATCTTATTATCTATTTTGTGTACTTTTAAGTAAGCTTGAACCATTGATTTTCCTGACCAGTTTTCAGCTACAAGAACAAATCGCTCTGACTTAATTTTAGAATTCATTAATCTGATCATAACAAAAGTTACATCCTCTATCCAAACATATCCACTTGTACCAGTTGTGTAAAAACTGAGCCAATGATTTGTGCGCTTAAAAATTTTTTCCATTGGACTTTCTGCTCCTAAAACAATACCAGGGTTCACTATTACTACATTAAGGCCTTCTTGACTTGCTCTCCACACTTCCATTTCAGCTCCATATTTTGAATAAGCATAAGGAGTTTTGTCAATGCTATTGTTCCAGCTACTATTTTCGTCAATTATAATTTCATTTTCTGAGGACCCAAGACTGGCTATAGAGCTTACATATACTAGTTTTTCGATATTATTTTTCAAACATAGATCCACTACATAAGATGTTCCTTTTTGATTAATTTCAAGAAGTTTATTTCGATCTCTGAAAGCCATTGAAACAAAACCTGCGCAATGATATACTTTACTTACACCCTCAAAAGCTTCGATCAGGCTTTGAAAATCCCTTAATTCAGCTCTTCGCCAAATGATTCTTTTAAATCTTTTATTACCGTCAGGAAATTTATTAATAAATAAAGAAGCAATTTTATCTTTATTTGAATTTTTTCGATACGTTGCAATAGGATATATACCATCTTTGGCTAATTTAAGTAACAAATTAGAACCTATAAATCCCGTAGCTCCAATCACAAGTATCATTTACTAAAACTAATGCTTTTTAAAGAATAATTTTTTGTTTTACTTCATAAATATATCTTTGCAANGCAAAGCAAAAAAATGCAAAATAATTTTGTAAAAGAACTTAGATGGCGTGGAATGTTACAAGACATTGTGCCAGATACTGAGGAGTATTTAATTAAAAATCCTTCNACTGGATATATTGGTTTTGATCCTACTGCTGATTCGCTTCATATTGGAAACTTAGTACAGATTATGATATTGATTCATTTTCGAAATGCAGGTCATCAGCCAATTGCATTAATTGGTGGAGCAACAGGAATGATTGGAGACCCCTCTGGAAAATCTGATGAAAGGAGCTTGGTTGATGAGGATACACTTAAAAAAAATATTAAAGGCATAAAAATTCAGTTGAATAAGCTTCTTGATTTTAGTACTAATAAAAAAAGTAATGGAGTAAAACTTTTAAACAACCTTGATTGGATTAAAGAATACTCTATGATTGATTTTTCTAGGGAGATTGGAAAACACCTGACTGTTAATTATATGATGTCTAAGGATTCGGTAAAAAAACGTTTAGGAAGTGATGCTAAAATAGGAATGTCTTTTACCGAATTCACTTATCAATTGCTTCAGGGTTTCGACTTTCTTCATCTTTATAGAAATATGAATTGTAAAATTCAGATGGGAGGTAGCGATCAATGGGGAAATATTACAACAGGTGCAGAGTTAATTCGAAGAAAACTTGGAGGGAAAGCCTATGCGATTACATGCCCGCTTATTACTAAGGCAGATGGAACAAAATTTGGTAAAACAGAAGAGGGAAATGTGTGGTTAGATAAATCAAAAACATCTCCTTATAAGTTTTATCAATATTGGTTAAATTCCTCTGATAGAGATGCAGAGCGTTATATAAAGATTTTTACACTTTTAGATCAGGTAAGGATTTCAACACTCATTGAAAAACATAATCTTCAACCCCACGAGAGATTATTACAAAAAACTCTTGCTAAGGAAGTTACCCAAATGGTTCACTCTTATGAGGACCTTGAAAAAGCTCAAAAAGCTTCTAATATTCTTTTTGGAAAATCTACAGCAGAGGATTTAAAAAAACTTGATGAGGAGTCATTCTTGGAGGTTTTTGAAGGAGTACCTAAAACTGAGATTTCTAATGTTGATTTTGAAAATGGAATAGACATGGTTAATCTTCTGGCTGGAAAAACTAACTTTATTAAATCGAACGGTGAGTCAATAAGAGCTTTACGTGAGAATTCTATTTCCATAAACAAGATAAAAGTCAATGATCAATATATAGTTAGTAAAAAAGACCTAATAGACAATCAATATATATTACTTCAAAGAGGTAAGAAAAACTACTTTATAATTAAAATTATAAATTAAGTTACCATCAAGTTACAACCTTTTATATCTGAATTGTCTAATCGCCCCAAGACCTCAAATTCTTGAGCTGAGTTTACTTTACCTATATCCTCAGTAGCTATAAATGCACATGAGTCCCTATTAGCAAGATCAATAATGTTTATCCCGCCTGCTTGTCCATGTGGTAACTCTTGAAACGGATCTTGGCTTTCTCGAATCGAAACCCTCATCCAGGGAGGACATTTAAAGAGACCATCTCCTTTTGAGTAAGCTTGAGAAAAAAGCTCTGTCATACCATACTCGGAGTGAATTTTTTCACAACCAAATCCTTGACTTAATNTATGATGAAGCTCTTTTCTCGTCATCTCCTTTCTTCTTCCCTTCATTCCCCCAGTTTCCATTACAATGGTGTTTTCAAGTAGAAAATTGTGGCTTTCTAATAAATCTAAAAGGGCAAAGGAAACTCCAAGAAGAATAGTCTTTTGATTATTTGCCTCTAATAGTTCAATTTTTTTAACTAAATCTTTAAAGTTATTGAGATAAAAACCACTATTTGCATTGTTACTTTTTTTAATCAATTCATTGACCATAAAAATTAGAGAGGAACCTTTTCTATCAATGTATGATGGGAGTAAGGCTAAAATGACATAATCTGAAAATTTGCCATACATGTTTTCAAAATTTTTAGCGAAGCTTTTGGAGTAATCATCAAAATTACGATAGAAATGTTTTGATGGAAGAAGCCCTGAAGTTGAACTCGAAACAAAGTAACCTGAGGGTTCTTCTTGAAAAGAAACAACTTTCCTCGATTTAAATAATGAAATTGGTAAATGTGGAATCTCTTCAATAGTTTTTATTTCACATAGATTTTTGTTTATTAAATCACAAAAAGAACGATAGACTGGATTATTTTTATATTGAAAGTTAAAGGTAGCTAATGCATACTTTTCAAAATCTGATTTGGATTTAATTTCCCAAAAATTATCACAAGAAGATTTGATAGTCATAATAGAGTTTAGGGAATCACCAAACGCCTTAACCCAATTTCATTAGCTTGTTTTAATTTAACAATATATATACCACGAGTAAGATTGGGGAGTTGAATTTGATTATTAAAAGTAGATATTTTATAAATCTCTTCTCCTAAAATATTTAAAATAGCTATTTCTTTTATTTCAGATCTTGGTGAAATAAAACTTAATAAATCTCCAACAAGCGGATTAGGATAAAGTTCAAATTGGAGTCTCTGAAGTGTATCTTGTGCATTTAATTCAAAATGATTATCATTATTCTGAATAGATTGAGATTCGGACTGTTGAGCATGACAAATCGCGCCGACTATAAACATAAAAAAAATAAAAATATTTTGGTACATAAATTAAAACTCAATCAAAATCAAATTTAATAAAATTAAGTTTTGTGTTTAACTTAATAAAAATTATATAATTGTCTGTTAACGTATTCGAGGGGATAATTTCTATATTTAAAAAATTTTATATTAAAAATGAAAAAAAAGCACATCAAAATTTTATTGGTAGATGATGAACCAGATGTTGTTGAAATAATTCGATATAACCTAGACAAAGAAGGTTACAAATTAATTACTGCTTCTAATGGAAAGGAAGCTTTAGATAAGGCAAAAAAAAACATTCCACATTTAATAATTATGGACGTAATGATGCCAAAAATGGATGGTATTGAAGCTTGTGAACAATTGAGAAATGATACGCGNTTTAATGAAACCGTAATCATGTTTCTAACTGCACGAGGCGAAGATTACTCCCATATAGCTGCCTTTGAAGCAGGAGCAGATGATTATGTGACCAAACCCATAAAACCTAAAGTAATTGTCTCTAAGGTAAAAGCATTGCTTCGAAGACTAAAAAAAGAAGAACTAAATCAAGAAAAAATTAAAATTGGTAAGTTAATCATTGACAAAGAGCAATATGAAGTTTCATACAAGGGAAAATCATTTTCATTACCTAGAAAGGAGTTTGAATTACTTCATTTACTTGCTTCAAAGTCAGACAAGGTTGTTAAAAGAGAAAAAATTATGGAAATTGTTTGGGGAAGTGAAGTCGTAGTTGGTGACAGAACAATTGATGTTCACATAAGAAAGCTTCGAGAAAAAGTTGGGGATAAATACTTCAAAACTGTAAAGGGAGTGGGATATAAATTTATCAATCCATCAAAATAGGTGTCAAAGTTTAAGAATTATAAAATAGCTATTACTTTGTCGGCTTCGCTGACAATTATTTTATTGTTCTTAACTGTTTTATTTTTTTATTTTTTAGGAATGGACTTCGGGTATAAAGAATTCTCATATTTTATATTAATTGCGCTACTTTTTTTCATTTTTTCTGTCCTATTGATACATTTTAGAATTGAAAGATTCATATTAAAGAAAGTTAAGGGAATCTATAGTGACCTNATGCCATCTGGTGCATCACAAAATAAAATGACTATTCAATCAGATATGGAGGTTTTAAAAAAAGGTTTACGAAAATTTGCTGATGACAAAAAGCTTGAAATTGAATTGTTAAAGGATAAAGAAAATTATCGCAAAGAATTTATTGGTAATATATCTCATGAATTAAAAACACCTTTATTTACAATACAGGGGTATGTTTTAACCTTACTTCAAGGAGCTGTTAAGGATAAAGAGGTAAGGGATAAATATTTGAAGCGAACAGCAAAAGGGGTTGAGAGATTAATTTATGTTGTTAAAGATTTAGACCTGATTACTCAATTTGAATCAGGTATAAAATCAATTGACAGGACCAAGTTTGATATTGTAAAATTAATTGAAAATGTTTTTGATCTCCTTGAAATGCGAGCTGCTAAAAATCAAATATCCCTTTCTTTCGATAAGGAATATCTAGAACCGATATTTGTGTATGCAGATGAGGAGAGGATTCAGCAGGTTCTTACAAACTTGATTATAAATTCTTTAAAATATGGAGTTGAAAATGGAAAGACTAAGGTAGCTATTCAAGAGTTAAATATGGAAAAAATTGTAATTCTTGTAAACGACAATGGAGAGGGTATTGCAGAAGAGCATATTCCAAGACTTTTTGAGCGTTTTTACAGGGTTGATAAAACCGGAAACCGAAAACAAGGAGGATCTGGATTAGGACTTGCCATTGTGAAACATATTATTGAGGCTCACCAGGAAAAACTTATGGTTGAAAGTACCCCAGGTGTAGGTTCAGATTTTTCATTTACATTACAGAGAGCAGCACAAAAAATCTAATATCAATATATTTTAAAATTTTTAAAAACCTAAATTTTTAACTATTCAATCATTCTCCAATGGGAAGTAAAAATAAATTAAAACGTTTCAGGGAAAATGAAACTTTTAAGAATGTTATTCAGCCTGACAGAGTTGAACTTGAAAAAGATTTATTTCATTTGAAGGGGAATTGGAATAAATTTTATTTTAAAAATAACAAGTCAATCGTTTTAGAACTAGGTTGTGGAAAGGGAGAATATACCATTCACCTAGCAAAACTAAACCCTAAAAAAAATTTTATAGGAATTGACATCAAAGGTGCTAGGTTATGGAGGGGAGCAAAGAATGCTTTGAAAGATGAAATGAAGAATGTTGCTTTTATTAGAGCTCACATTGAGTTAATTGATAGGCTTTTTGCTGCTCAAGAAGTAAAGGAAATTTGGATTACATTTCCTGACCCTCAAATAAAGTTTAAAAGAACAAAACATCGTTTAACTAATCCTGTTTTTTTAGAACTCTATCGCAAGGTATTATTTCCTAATGGGATAATTCACCTAAAAACTGATAGTGAATTTCTTCACGGTTATACATTGGGAGTTTTAAATAATAAAAGTTGCAAAGTGTGTTATGCTCATCACGATATATATAAAAATTCAAATGCTCCTGAGGAGGCAATCACAATCCAGACTTTCTATGAAAAAATTTATTTAGATCAAAAAAAACCNATTACCTATATTAAATTTAAATTCACTTGATGTCTAATTTTTTCACTAATGTTTACAATGTTGTTAAAAGAATACCTGAAGGTAAAGTTACCTCTTATGGTGCGATAGCTAGGTATTTGGGAAGTCCAAAAAGTTCGCGGATGGTAGGTTGGGCTATGAATGCAGCTCACACTAGTTCAGATATACCTGCTCATCGAGTCGTTAATAGGGTTGGCTTACTTACTGGAAAACATCATTTCCCTGGTAAAAGTTTGATGCAGCAATTACTTGAAAACGAAGGGATAATTGTAGAGAAAGATCAAATCCTATTTTTTGATGATCATTTTTGGGATCCTGTTGTCGAACTTCCCCCCTTTGAAATCGATTTGTAAACTTTTATTTACAATCAGATTAAATTATATTTGCAGTGAAATTATGTCAATGCGAAAATTAATCAATTTTAATAAAAAAAAGGTTGAAGAAGCAATAAAAACTATTACTTTGCCTGGAAAATCTGAAAACCTAATTGACAGTGGTGCGGTTAAAAATTTAATGATTTTCGGAGATGAGGTTGACATAGATATTCGAATTCAGAATCCNAGCTTACAAGCCNGAAAAAAACTAGAACNAGAAATAANTAAGGCNATTCATGAAAAGGTTTATTCTAAGGCAAAAATTAAANTTAAAACTAAAGTAGACTTACCTCAAAATCATCAAACAATNTNGAAGGGTAAANCTATACCTGGAGTTGATTCAATAATTGCGATTTCATCGGGAAAAGGAGGTGTTGGGAAATCTACTGTAACAGCTAATATTGCTGTCACCCTAGCTGAAATGGGATGTAAGGTTGGTGTATTAGATGCCGATATCTATGGTCCATCAATACCATCAATGTTTGACCTAGAGGGAGAAAGACCACTATCTGTCAATAAAAATGGTAAATCTAAAATGGCTCCAATTGAAAACTATGGAGTTAAAATCTTATCCATTGGTTTTTTTACTAANGTAGATCAGGCAGTAATATGGCGTGGTCCAATGGCCTCAAAAGCACTTAATCAGCTAATTTTTGATGCAGACTGGGGTGAACTTGATTTCCTTATAATTGACCTCCCTCCTGGCACTGGAGATATCCATCTAAGTATTGTTCAGTCAATACCCTTGAATGGAGCAGTAGTTGTAAGTACTCCTCAAAAAATTGCTCTAGCTGATGCTCGNAAGGGAATAGCTATGTTTAGTCAAGAAAANATTAAAATACCTGTNTTAGGAATAATTGAAAACATGGCTTACTTTACCCCTAANGAATTACCAAAAAATAAATATTACATATTTGGGAAACATGGTGCTGAGAATTTGGCTTCTGATAAAAAAGTACCTTTTTTGGGNTCGTTACCACTAGTCCANAGTGTTCGAGAGGCATCAGATGTTGGTCGTCCAGCTGCNCTTCAAGTAGGGACTCCAATTCAAAAATCATTAGTTGAGGTAACACAAAATATGGTAAATCAACTTTTAAAAAGAAATAGCAACCTACCNCCTACAAAGGCAGTAGAAATTACCAATATGGTCGGTTGTTCTGCAATNAAATAGTAAATATGGAAACAAAAAAAATTGAANAAAAAGTATTAATTGCTTTAGATGAAATAAGACCGTTTCTCGCATCAGATGGAGGGGATATTTCGTTAGTCGGTATCGAGGATGACAAATTAGTTAAAGTCCAGCTTCATGGTGCATGCGTTACTTGCACTGTGAACCAGATGACTTTAAAGTCTGGAGTTGAAATGACTATCAAAAAACACGCTCCTCAAATTGAAGAGGTCATCAGTATCGAGCCCTAATATCTAATGATTAAAGCAGATATTATTATNATTGGAGCGGGACCAACNGGACTTTTTGCTGTTTTTGAGGCAGGACTTTTAAAANTAAAATGNCATTTAATAGACTCACTTCCTATCCCTGGNGGCCAGTGTGCNGAAATATATCCTAAAAAGCCTATCTATGATATTCCATCTCAGCCTGAAATTTTGGCAGGAGATTTAGTTCAAAAATTGATGGAGCAAATAAAACCCTTCAGTCCAGGTTTTACTCTTGGTGAAATGGCTAGTACAATAGATAAAAACTCTGAAGGTGATTTCATAGTTACGACTGATAAAGGAACGCAACATAAGGCTCCGATTATTGCNATTGCTGGAGGACTAGGAACTTTTGTTCCTCGAAAACCTCAGTTAGATAGGTTAAAAAAATATGAAGATAATGGTATTGATTATATTATTCGTGAACCAGAGAAGTACCGAAACAAAAGAGTATTAATTGCTGGAGGGGGAGACTCTGCACTTGATTGGACTATTTTTTTATCAAATGTTGCTGCAGAAGTTATACTTATTCACCGCAGGAATGAATTTAGGGGTGCTCTTGACTCCGTTGAAAAAATACAATCGTTAAAGAATAATAATAAGATAAAGTTATTTACTCCTGCAGAAGTTATTAATCTGGAAGGAAAAAATTTTCTAGAGGCTGTTTCCATATTACANGGGCAACAAGAAAAAATAATTAAGGTAGATTATTTCATACCGCTTTTTGGTTTAACTCCAAAATTGGGACCTATTGCAGATTGGGGTTTAGAAATTGAAAAAAACGCAATTAAAGTTAATAATAGTCTTGATTATCAAACAAACATTCCTGGAATCTATGCTATTGGTGATGTGAATACCTATCCCGGAAAACTTAAATTAATTCTGTGTGGTTTTCATGAAGCAACAATTATGTGCCAGAGCGCTTACAGTAGAATTCACCCTGAAAAGAAAAATATTTTGAAATATACGACTGTAAGTGGAATAACTGGATTTGATGGGACTAGAAAAGAAGCAAAAAAATCAACTATTCAAGTCATTAAATAGATGGATAANGATATTAAAATAACCATTACAGATAGACAGGGAAATGACCATGAAATTTATGCNCCTACTGACATGTCAATGAATCTTATGGAAGTTTGTAAAGCTAATGAACTTTCTGTTGAAGGGATGTGTGGTGGAATAGCACTGTGCGCATCGTGTCAGTGCTATATAGTAAGCNACCATGAATTACCAAAAAAAACTCCNGACGAGGAGGCAATGCTTTCTGAAGCTTTAAATGTTAAGTCAAATAGCAGATTAAGCTGTCAAATCAAAATTGAAGAACAACTACAAGGATTAAAAATTGAACTGGCACCAGATTAATTTAGCATTTAGGATAGGGATGCTTAATATATTCTTTCTTTTTACTTATAATTTAAATATACTATACTGAAGTTCAATANTGCGGCAAAAATTACCCAAAAGAAATATGGGTATAAAATTTGTGCTGATAATTTGTCAATTGCTTTTAAATATTTTATGGTTTGCTTAATTAGAAACAGAAGAAAAATAATTGTTAAAAGTCCTAAAGGGGGATTTTTTAATCCAAAAAAAAACACAGACCATAGTCCATTGAAAAGTAATTGACCTACAAAATAATAAAGTCCATTCTTATCCAATTTATCTCGATTTATAACGAAAATAGCTCTTCCTAGTGCAATCCCCATTAAAAAATAAAGTAAGCTCCAAACGGGAGCAAATATCCAACTTGGTGGGGTAAAAAAAGGTTTTTCTAATGCTTTATACCAAGTACTTACAGATATTTGGGTAGCCATACTTGCTATATATCCCACACCAAAACAAAGAGTGATTCCAAAAAAAATATTAACCCACAACTTTTGTTTCATAGTCAAATCTAAGCTATTTTAATTATTCCGAGTTTTTTTAGCCAATTGCATAAAGTGTATCTTTGTTCAAAATGAAAACAGACTCATTTGTTTTTTTAAAACAACCAATACAAAGCTTTCATACCAAATGGGAGGCTCCAAGTAACATCGCCTTAGTCAAATACTGGGGTAAATACGGAGCTCAACTCCCGAAAAATCCATCAATTAGCTTTACATTATCTTATTGTAAAACCACCACAGAGGTAATCTTTTCTCCAAGTGACAATAAAGTTGATCCGACTTTCGAATTCTATTTCAATAAAAAAGAAAGACCAGATTTTCACGCCAAAATCAATCAATTCTTTGAGCATATTTTACCTTATTTACCTGGTCTTAAAAACTATCACCTTAAGATTTCGAGTTCTAATTCTTTTCCACACAGTAGTGGCATTGCATCTTCTGCTTCAGCTATGGCTGCTTTAGCACTTTGTGTAGTAGATTTTGAAAAGCAGTTTCACGAAGAGTTAACTGAAAAAGATTTTTTTAAAAAGGCCTCTTTCTTAGCCCGAATGGGTTCTGGAAGTGCAGCAAGGAGTATTAAAGGGCCATTATCAATATGGGGGAAAAGTCCCGCTTTTCATGATAGCTCAGATCTATATGCTATTTCTTTTGAGTCTAGTCTTCACCCAGTTTTTAAAAAATACTGNGATACTGTTTTGATTGTTGATAGAAGTAAAAAAAAAGTTAGTAGTTCAATTGGACATANACTTATGAATAGGCACCCATTTGCAGAAAAGAGATTTGATCAAGCACACCATAATTGTAAGTTGTTAAAATCNGTTCTTAAAAATGGAGATATTGAAAAGTTTTTTGAAATTACCGAATCTGAGGCATTGACCTTACATGCAATGATGATGACTTCTAACCCTAGTTATATTTTGATGCAGCCACAAACTTTAAATATNATAAATAATATAAGAGAATACAGAGCTCAAACAAAGATACCAATAAGTTTTACTCTAGATGCNGGNGCTAATGTACACCTACTATATCCTCAAAGCGAAAGGGGCAAGGTTATTTCATTTATTAAATCTGATTTATTAGATTTCTGTCAGTCAGGACAATTTATAGAAGATCAGGTTGGGCAAGGGGCAAAAAAAATCTAATTTTGGTGACACTAAAATTCCAAAAAAACATCTTTATATTTCAACCTATATTTTTAAAATGAAAAGTCTTCCTTTTTTTGCCAAAATATTGCTTTTTGGAGAGTACGGCATAATATTGGATTCAAGGGGTTTATCTATTCCTTGTTATTTTTTTAAAGGAGTACTAAAAATTACCAAAACTAATAATGATATTATTTCTAGTTCTCATTTGAAATTAAGGGAATTTCGGCAATCTCTTAAAAAAATACCCAAAACATTGGTTGGTTTTGACTGGAGGAAAATAAATGAGGATTTTAGCAATAACCTTTACTTTGATAGTAACATACCTCAAGGATATGGTTTGGGAAGTAGTGGTGCACTAGTTGCTGCATTTTATGATCGATATGCTTTGAATAAAATTAATCCACAGGAAAATTTATCTTCTGATAAGATTGCATTACTTAAAAATATTTTTGCTAAAATGGAATCTTTTTTCCATGGAACATCTTCTGGTCTTGACCCGCTTAATAGTTATTTANGTGTACCAATACTAATTCACTCAAAAGATCAAATAGTATCTACTNCTNTACCAGCTGAAAAAATTATTGGTCATGGAGCNGTTTTTCTTTTAGATACAGGTGAATCTGGGGAAACAGAACCTATGGTTTCCTTATTTTTTGAAAACATGAAAAAGGAATCTTTTAGTAATATGATGCAAAATGAATTTAAAACCTTAACTGCTTCCTGTATTGATGACTTTATTNCTGGAAATGTTAAGTCTCTGTTTCAAAATGTTAAGCGTTTGTCTTTAATACTTCTTAAACATTTCAGTCCTATGATTCCATCTGAGTTTCATAACATATGGAGTAAGGGAATTGAAACTAACGGATATTATTTAAANCTTTGTGGTTCAGGTGGTGGAGGNTTTATATTGGGTTTCACTNAGGATTTAAAAGCAACTAAAAAAACCCTAGTTGGGCATAGCTTAAAAGTAGTTTATCATTTTTAGTAAAAGGAGAAATAATTACCCATCAGATTTGATTTCATCTCCGATTAATTAGTTATTAGATAAGTTAATTATTTTTCATGATGAGCTCTTCTTTTATGCATTCCAATAATAAACCAACTGATTTTAGTAAATTGTGTTTTACTCAAAAGCACTAACTTTGATTACAAAACAATTAAAAATCAACTTTTGAGTTGTAAGGTTAATTTTGTTTCTAAATAAAACTCCAAAGTGCTTCAAAACTCAAAAAAAAATAATTTAAAAAAANGCCCTTTATCAAAAGAAAAAGGTACTAGATTAAATAAATTTCTCTCAAANGCNGGAATTTCNNCTAGGAGAGANGCAGATGAATTAATCTCAATGGGATTGGTCACTGTAAATGGGATTTCAATAACTGAAATGGGCTTTTACGTTCAAAAAGATGATGAAGTTTGCTATGATGGACAAAAAGTAAGNTCCACNCCTAATGAGTACATTTTACTAAATAAGCCAAGGGGTTTTGTATCTACCAAACAAGGAGGAAATATAAAAAAATCAGTTCAGGAACTGGTTCGCAATGCTAAAACGGAAGATTTAATTCCTGTTGGAGATATGGGTAGAACNGTTTCGGGCTTATTATTTTTGACCAATGATTATAATNTAAGAAAAAAACTGTTTGAATCTAAAAATAGATTAAAAATGATCTACGAAATTGTTCTCGAGAGGAATATTTCAGGTTCCGATTTTAATAAGTTAACAAAGGGGCTAAACATTCAAAATACGGAATATAAAATTAAAAAAATAAACTATGTAATTGGGGGGACAAAAAGACAGATTGGTGTTGAGGTTGGATTTATTTCCCCTGCAATNCTTTTTAGAATGTTTAAAAAAATCAACCATAAAGTNTTAAAATTGGATCGTGTTGTGTATGCGGGGTTAACTAAAAAAAACCTTCCTAGAGGACAATGGAGGAAACTTNTAGAAAAAGAGATTNGGTTTTTNCATATAATTCCAAAGTAAATTTTTCAATTGTAAAAACTTGGTTTTTTAAAAGAATAATAAATCACAAACTAACGAATACTCTTTACAAATTTTTCTATTTTCNTAACACCTTCTTTTTCTAGGAACTTTATGAAAGCTGAACCAATTATTGCTCCTTTACTAAATTTTGTGGCGGCCTCAAAGGTTGATGAATTACTTATTCCAAAACCTACTAATTGAGGTGTTTTTAAGTTCATGTTAGCAATTCGATTAAAATATTTGGTTTGGATTTCTCCAAATGAACTTTTTGCGCCTGTTACACTTGCACTACTTACCAAGTAGATGAATCCATTTGATATATTATCTATATATCGAATCCTGTCATCAGAGGTTTGAGGTGTGATTAAAAACATGTTGTACAAACCGTGGTGATCGAATAAACTTTTATATTTTTCATCATAGATTTCAACTGGAAGATCCGGTATAATCAATCCATCAATTCCAACTGATTCGCATTTTTGACAAAAACTTTCAATACCATATTGGATCATGGGGTTAAAATACCCCATCAAAACCAAAGGAATATCAACTTCATTTCTGATATTTTTCAATTGCTCGAATAGTTTTTCAGTACTCATGCCATTTCTAAGAGCTTTGGTAGAGCTTTCTTGAATAGTCGGACCATCAGCAAGTGGATCGCTAAAGGGTAAACCAATCTCAATCATATCAACCCCACTAGATTGTAAGGCCTTGATTATAGTAATTGTATCGTCAGGATTAGGATACCCAGCAGAAAAATAAATAGACAATATTTTTTGGCTTCCTTGAAATGCTAAATCGATTCTATTCATTAGAGTTTGAAATAGTCAATATAGGTATCTAGATCTTTATCTCCTCGACCTGAGCAATTAAAAACAATGATTTCATTTTTTTTGAATTTCTTCATATCTAGTGCTGCAAATGCATGAGCAGTTTCAATAGCAGGAATTATACCTTCCATCTGTGAAAGGGTTAGCCCCCAATCCATTGCTTCTTGATCTGGGATGGAAATAAATTGTGCACGTTGTGTTCTATATAAATGAGCGTGCATAGGTCCTACCCCTGGATAATCCAAACCTGCGGAGATTGAATAAGGTTCTGTAATTTGACCATCTGATGTTTGCATCAATAAGGTCTTACTTCCATGAATAATACCCTCTTTCCCTAAAACCGAAGTTGCTGCACTTTTGCCAGATTCAATTCCTTTTCCAGCAGCTTCTACCGCAATAATATTTACCCTTAAATCGTCTAGGAAATGATAATACAATCCAGCAGCGTTGCTTCCTCCCCCCACACAAGCAATAACATAATCAGGGTAATCGCGACCTTCTTTTTCCATTAATTGCTTTTTTGTTTCTGCGCTAATTACAGATTGAAAACGCGCGACCATATCAGGATATGGATGAGGCCCAACTACAGACCCAATAATATAGTGAGTGTCAACAGGATTATTGATCCAGTCCCTTATCGCTTCNTTTGTGGCATCCTTCAATGTTTTACTTCCTGATTGCGCAGGTCGAACTTCGGCTCCAAGCATTTTCATTCTTGCCACATTTGGAGCTTGACGTTTTATGTCCAACTCNCCCATATAAACAATACACTGAATCCCCATCAAAGCACATACAGTTGCTGTTGCAACTCCATGCTGTCCAGCNCCTGTTTCGGCAATTATTCGGTTTTTACCCAAACGCTTTGCCAATAGAATCTGTCCAATTGTATTATTTACCTTGTGAGCACCAGTATGACAAAGGTCCTCTCTTTTTAAGTAGATTTTGGTATTGTATTTTTCTGATAGTCGTTCAGCAAAATATAATGGGGTTGGTCTTCCAACATATTCCTTCAGTAAAGATTTAAACTCTTTTTGGAATTCTTTNCCCTCACTAATTTCAATATAGCATTTTCTTAATTCCTCAATATTNGGATAAAGCATTTCTGGGATATATGCACCACCAAAATCTCCGTAAAANCCTTTTTTATCAACCTGATATCTCATTGTATAATTTTGATTTAAACTCTTTTATGCTTTGGATATTTTTATATCCCGGTTCAATTTCAAATTTACTATTTACATCAACTGCATAAACAGGCAAATTTAATTTATTTATTAAAGCAATTGCAACACTATCATCTGGCCCAATTCCCCCACTTAAGAAAAATGGTTTTTTTAACCGGTAATTCTTTAGTAANGTCCAGTCAAAGTGTTGTCCATTTCCACCCGGTAAAAANCCTTTGGTATCAAAAAGGAAATAATCACATNCTGATTCATAAAATGATAGNTCATTGAAGTCAAACTCATTTANCATAGCAAAAGATTTGATAACCTCAACTTCAATTTCTTTAAGCTTCGAACATTCTTCTGGGCTTTCGTCTCCGTGAAGCTGAANTGCTTTTAGTTTATGANCTTCAACACANTCTTTAATATAATTCAAGCTTGCATTTACAAANACCCCAACTTTTTTTATTTCCTTACCTAATTCAGGTGTTGGATTACTCACAAAGCGCGTTGAATGTTCCCAAAAAATAAAGCCCATATAATCTGGCATTATTTTAGCNANATTAAGGATGTTTTCAGNTGAACGCATTCCACAAACTTTAAGTTTCATAAGCTTAGTTTTTTTATAAAATTTAGAGCAGAATCTCCNGGATCAGTNGACCTCATAAAGTTCTCACCAATTAAAAACCCTTGAAAACCAAAAGNTTTTAAGTCCTTAATTAAATCTACATTACTTATGCCACTCTCAGATACCTTGACAAAATTATCTGGAATTTTAGCTGCTAAACCCTTACTGGTTTCCAGATCTACTTCGAATGTTTTTAAGTTGCGATTGTTAACACCGATCATGTCTAAACTTGGCATAATTGATTTTTTTAGTTCTTTATCATTGTGAACTTCAATAAGCACCTCCAAGTTTAAGTCCTTAGCTGTTTCGGAAAGTAATTTGATTTCATTTCGATTTAAAATGGCAGCAATCAAAAGAATGACGTCTGCTCCATGTGCCTTGGCTTCAATTAATTGATAAGTATCAATGAAAAATTCTTTTCTCAATAATGGTAATTCACTTTCCGCCCTTGCNGCATTTAGATCCTCAATACTTCCCCCAAAANATTTAAGATCAGTCAGNACAGATATGCCACAAACCCCGGCAGCCTGGTATCCTTTGACNACTTCAGTAACTGTTGAGGAATTATTAATAANAGATTTTGAGGGAGATCGGCGTTTATGTTCAGCTATAATGCCAGACTCGCTACTCTTNAGTTTTTTTGTAAGTGAAAAAGTTTTTCGGTCAAANAGTGGAGATTTTTCCAAATAATTAGTTGGAAAGAGTTTCTTCTTTAGCTCCACCTCTTTTTTTTTATTGGCAATTATTTTATTTAAAATACTCATTTTGAACTTAACCTTTGTAATCTCTTAAATACTTCATTTGCTTTNCCTGACATTAATGACTCNATTGCTTTTTCAAACCCTTTTTTTGGACTGCAATCAGTAACAGTAGCAATTGCCATTGCAGCATTGGCACACACGACATTGTTTTGAGCTTCAC
This sequence comes from Flavobacteriaceae bacterium, assembly GCA_002695445.1. Classification (GTDB taxonomy): domain Bacteria; phylum Bacteroidota; class Bacteroidia; order Flavobacteriales; family Flavobacteriaceae; genus UBA8316. The sequence continues at coordinate 7,450 of NZOY01000028.1, read as the reverse complement.
TTCCTTTTCCATCTAAGATCTTAGTGAATATTTTTGCTGATGAAGGAATATTCCCGCCACCAGTAATTTCTTCAGCTTTTAGGTAATGAATTCCAAAATCTGACGCATTTATAATAAACTCACCTTTGTTTCTAATTGCTTTAGCATTACCTGTGAGGGAGATTTCATCATACCCATCCAAGGCATAAAGTATAGTGAACTGCTTTTTTGAATTTTGAAAAAGATAACCGTAAAGTCTCGCTAGTTCTAGGTTAAAAACACCAGTTAGTTGATATTTTGGGGAGGCAGGATTTACTAGGGGTCCCAACATATTAAAAAATGTTTTTACACCAAGTTCTTTTCTAATTGGTGCAATATTTTTCATAGCAGGATGAAAAAGAGGAGCGTGAAGATTGCATATTCCCGTTTGGTCTATACAGCGCTTTAAAAAATCAGTATCATTTGAAAATTTTATACCCAAGTANTCTAAAACATTACTNGAACCACATCCTGAGGANACNCCATAATTTCCGTGTTTAGCTACANTGATTCCTGAGCCTGCAGTTACAAAAGAAGCAAGTGTTGAAATATTAAAAGTATCTTTACCATCACCACCCGTTCCGCACAAATCAATTGGAGAAAACTCATTCAAATCAATTGATAGACAGAGTTTTTCTAAGGCTTTTCTAAATCCCTCTAATTCATTTAGTGTAATAGTCCGCATCATAAAAACTGTTAAAAAAGCTGAAATTTGACTATTGTTGTATTGACCCTCTGCAATACCGATTAATATTTTTTCAGCCTCTGAACTCTCCAGAGTTTCNTGATNTNTNAGTCTATTTAGAATCGNTTTCATGATTCAACTNTTTATCCAATTTTTCAATATTTTTTTTCCATGTGTTGTCAAAATTGATTCAGGATGAAACTGAACGGCTCGAACAGCGAAATTTTTATGTCTTAAAGACATTAATTGTCCATTGTTATCAAAAGATGTAGCGACTAAATCTTTTGGNAAGGGAGTTTTAACAACCCAGGAATGATAACGTCCTACTTCAAAGGTATCNGGTAAACCCGCAAATAAAAGATCTTTTTCAGTAACTTTTACTGGGGTAGCTACACCATGGTAAACCTTATCTAAATTATAAAGCTTTCCACCAAAAACTTCACCTATAGCCTGTTGACCTAGGCAAACACCTAATATTTTTTTTGTCGCAGAATATCTTTCTATTGATGCTTTTAACAAACCAGCTTCATCTGGAACACCTGGACCAGGCGAAAGCAATAAATATTCATAATTTTCTATTTCTGANAGCTCGAATTGATCATTTCGTCTCACAGTAACTTTGGCTCCAAGTTCTTCTAGGTAATGCACTAAATTGTAAGTAAATGAATCGTAATTATCTATTACAAATATTTTTTTCATTTTAAAGTTTTTCTGCAAGGTCTAATGCTTTATCTAAAGCACCCAATTTATTATATACTTCTTGTAATTCATTTTNAGGAACTGATTTTGAGACAATTCCAGCTCCTGCTTGATAGTGTAGCATTTGATTTTTACTCATAAAAGACCTAATTATGATACAATGATTAAAATTGCCACTAAAATCCATATAGCCTAAAGCTCCCCCATAAAAATTACGTGCGACATTTTCATACTTATCAATTAATTGAAGAGCTTTNTGTTTTGGAGCACCACTCAATGTCCCTGCTGGGAATGTGTCTGCAACCACTTGATAGGTAGGTGCTTTTGTTTTTAATTTTCCTGTTACTTTTGAGACCAAATGAATTACATGAGAGAAAAACTGTATTTCTCTGTTCTTTTCAACACGNACGATATTGCCATTTCTGCTTAAGTCATTTCTTGCTAAATCAACNAGCATCACGTGTTCACTATTTTCTTTTGGGTCAGAAGCTAATCTTTCAGCTGATAATTGGTCCTCAGTATCATTTCCAGTTCGCTTAAAAGTTCCTGCAATTGGATGAATTTCGGCTTTACCATCCTCTACTATAAGTTGCGCTTCAGGAGAACTTCCGAAAATCTTAAAATCTCCATAATCGAAGAAAAAAAGGTANGGAGAGGGATTGATNGACCTTANAGTTCNATACACATTAAATTCATCACCATTAAATGCNTGGGAAAACCTTCTTGATAATACAAGTTGAAAAACATCACCTCTAAAGCAGTGATTTTTTCCTTTTTCAACCAGTTTTATGAATTCTTCGTCAGTAATATTTGAGGTTTTNACACCCTTTCTTTTGAATTGGTAGGTTGNGATTTGATCTCTTTTAATGATTTTTTCAAGCTGATCTAAGTTNTCCTCTTTTTTTAGACTGTTTGAAAAAATGTGCGCTTCATGATTAAAAAGACTAATTGCAATTATGTTTTGATAAATAGCATAATAAATTTCAGGAATATTGAAATTCTTTTTATTCTTATTTAAGGAAACCGAATCAAAATAGCCAACAGCCTCATGAGATATATATCCAAACAGACCATTGCTAATAAATTTAAATGCATGTTTTTCTGATTCAAATTCGTTACAGAATGACTGAACCAAATTTGGAACACTTTCTTTTGAATCAATGTTTTTACTATACTTTTTCCCATCTGGGTAGTTATAATCTACAACATNATTGTANACGCTAATTGATGCGATNGGGTTACAGCATATATATGAAAAATTATTAGAATACGCATCATAGTCACTGCTCTCCAAAAGCAGGCTATGAGGAAATTGATCCCTTATTTTTAAATACACACTNACAGGCGTGAGAGTGTCCGCGAGAATCTTTCTATGAATGGAGTTTAGCTTATATTTTTTTTTATTTTCCATGACCCCTAATTAAAAAAGGCCTGTCGTGATGACAAGCCTTTAAATATATAATAGCGATATCACGAATTGAATTAAATCAAATCGTTCCACCAGATAATTTTATTTTTTAAATCCATATAGCAAATATAATTTAAAATTGTTATTCAGCAAATTCAATAAATTCTAATGTCAATTAAAATGAAGATCGACCTCTAANCTNATATCGTCTAGAATTAATCGGTCTCCTAAATCATCAAAAAAAGATCCCGATCGGTTTGTAACGTTATACTTTGCTCGATTAAATGTTAAATTTGAATTCGCATTATTTTCAGAAACCATTTCAAAGCTAAAGGTNACACCATTAGTATTACCTTTTATTGATAGATCAGCTTGAATTTTTTGGACATCTCCCTCAACTTTACCAATCTGAGTTATTTTTAATTTTGACTCTGGGAAACTAGAGACACCAAACCAGTTCTCTCCTTTTAAATGACCTTCAAGTCTTTTTTTNCCAGTACCAGATAAATCTTCCACTGTTAATGAATTCATATCAACCGTAAAAAATCCAGAGACCACAATATCNTTTTTTAATTCAATTTCACCATCCAAAAACTTTAAATTACCAAAGTGCTCCTTACCAGTTATTTGTTCACCATACCACCTGATATTACTCATCTCTAGATTAATGATTTTTTTTTGAGCATTTACAGCTACTGTTGATAANAAAACTGCTAATAGGTAAAGCAATCTATTTTGANGTTTTTTCATAGAATTTAATTTTTTAGTGTAATCTTATTTATCAGAGCTCTTAAGGCTTTTTGTTCATCAAANTTTAGGGGACTCAATATTTCAGCTTCGGTTTTTTGTATTTTAAAGTCCAAGTCTTCAAGCAACTGCAACCCTTTTTTTGTAATAAATATCTCAATTTTTCTTCTATTTTCAACACAAATATCTCTTTCAACTAGTTTTTTTTCAATGAGCTTATCTATTAATCTACTTGTATTACTCATTTTATGAATCATCCTTTTTTGAACTGTGTTTAAATTTGCAGCTTTTCCCTTGCGCCCTCTAAGAATTCTTAGTACATTGAACTGTTGTAGAGATATTTCGAAAACCTTTAGAGTTGAGTTAAGATGTTCCTCTGCTTTGTTGCCAGCTTTCAGCAGTCCAACTACAGTGTTTTTAGCTAATTCAAGNGAACCTTCCATTGTATACACAAATATTGTATAAACAAATATAATAAAAAAATTAAAAAATCAATTACATATTTTTTCTTTTACACACAGAGGCCTATTTTTGATTAAAAAAATGGATTTAACACTTGATGAATGGGAATCTCAATTAATCTCTGATGAAAATGCCTTTTTATTAGACGTCCGAACGGCTAGCGAATATGATGCTGGACACATTCCAAATGCAACATTAATAGATATTAATCAACCTGANGTTTTTATAGAAAAAATCAAAACTTTAGATAATTCAAAAAATTATTACGTTTACTGTCATTCTGGAGTTAGAAGCGAGAGAGCTTGTCAAATTTTGGAGCAATATGGTATTGGAGGTGCTAAAAATCTATTGGGTGGCTTTTTAGGTTGGAATGAAAAAAATATCTGATTTTATTTTTAATTAAAATTATTGATAATGACTTATTTCTTTAATATTATAATTAGCTTTTTAATGAAAAACTTAAAGCATACAAAATAAGTAATATGAATAGATTGATTTTCATTCGACATTTTTTTGAAAAATATGGATTTACTGTCTGTACAAGGTTAGCAGATTCGCTAGGTATGAAAGTTAAAAGCGTCCGCCTTTTTTTTATATATGCATCATTTACAACTCTTGTAGGAGGTTTTATAATATATCTTACCCTTGCCTTTTGGCTCAAATTAAAAGATATGATATACACAAAAAGAACTTCTGTTTTCGATTTGTGATTTATACTTTCTTTTTAATTTCTTTAATTTAATTTAAACTGCCAAAAAATAAATTCAACTTTTGATTTGGTTTTGTTTTATTTTATGATGCTTTTTGCCATATTGCAAAAACAACCAATTAGTTTATGAAGAAAAAGAGTTATCTATTTCAATCAATTTGTTTTTTCATTTCTTTCAATGTTCCAAAAATTATCTCTGCTAAAGAGATGGGTTTGGATGATAAAATAAATGAGGCATTTACTCCCATAGCCAATTGGTGGGGATCAGTTGTTTTACATAATTTTCCCGGAACTTCAATTCCAACGATTATATTACTGTTAGTTGGCGGGGCATTATTTTTTACAGTTTACTTTAGTTTTGTAAATATTAGAAGAATTCCGCTAGCTTTAAATACAGTCAGGGGCAAGTATGATAAATTAGACCATCAGACAGTTAAGGATTTGAATATTACAATAGGCAGCGAAGGAAAGAAGGGTAAAGAAATTAAACAAGGAGAAGTTAGTCATTTTCAGGCTCTTGCAACTGCTGTTTCTGGCACTGTTGGTAATGGAAATATTGCAGGAGTCGCCTTAGCAATTGCTGTTGGAGGACCTGGGGCTACCTTTTGGATGATATTATGTGGTTTATTAGGTATGTCAACCAAATTTGTTGAATGCACATTAGGAGTAAAATATAGAGATGTAGGAGAAGACGGAACCATTTATGGTGGTCCAATGTATTATTTGACAAAAGGTTTTAAGGAACGGGGTTTTTCTAAATTCGGAAAAATTCTAGGGGTAATTTTTGCAGTTCTTTGTATTGGAGCATCTTTTGGTGGCGGAAATGCAGCTCAATCCAATCAAGCAGCAATGCAGCTAGTCAATTCTTTTGGACTTACAGGAGGTAGTGCAAGAACGATTATCGGTATAGTCATTATGATTTTTGTAGGAATTATAATAATTGGTGGGATTAAGAGAATTGCTTCAGTCACAGAAAAAATAGTTCCTTTTATGGCCTTGACTTATCTAATTGCTTGTCTGTACATAATTATTTTAAATTTCAATTTTGTAGACGATGCTTTTGGTATGATTTTTAAACAAGCTTTTAATCCACAAGCTGGCCTTGGAGGATTTTTAGGTGTTTTGATTACAGGTTTTAGGCGCGCTGCATTTTCTAATGAAGCTGGAGCAGGATCAGCATCTATTGCTCACTCTGCAGTGAGGACAAAATATGCTGCTTCTGAGGGATTAGTTGCCCTTTTAGAACCATTTATTGATACTGTTATCATATGTACTATGACAGCACTTGTGATTATTATATTTAATGGTGACAGTAATATCTTTGAATACGGAGGTGTCGGAGGTAAAGTGATAATTAATGGAGTAATTGTAGAAGGTGCTGGTATTACATCTGCAGCTTTTTCAAAATATATCTCTTTTGCTGGCCCATTTTTAACAATTGCAGTAGTTCTATTTGCTGTTTCAACAATGATTTCTTGGTCATATTATGGATTACAATCTTGGATGTTTTTGTTTGGAAAGAGCAAAATAGCTAATCTTTCTTACAAAATTTTATTTTTAATTTTTATTGTGATTGGAGCTGCAGGCGATATGTCTGCTGTTTGGACTTTTTCTGATGCTATGATTTTAGCTTTAGTTTTTCCGAATATGATTGGTTTGTTTCTTCTATATCCAAAAGTAAAAGAAGAACTGTTTAACTACATTTCAGCCATCAAAGGTTTGAGTTTTAACAAAGAATAATTTGAATTTTCTTAAAAGATTTTATTAAATCTGTCATTAAAGGCTTAATCTAACAAAATAGATATATTATTAAAATCCTTTTCAATTTAGCAGTATATGACTCATTGAATTAAACATAATAAGTTTATATTTGTATTCTTTACTAATTCTATGATTGAAATTGATAATGCAGTAAGGTTAGACCAAAAGGAAACCCTTAGAATGGTAGTAGAGTCTGCCAAAGATTTTTCAGAGCAATATATCCGTCCCTATCTAATGGAATGGGACGAATCTCAACACTTCCCTGTAGAGGCCCTTCGTAAAGCTGGCTCACTTGGATTTATGGGTGTATTAATTCCAGAAGCATATGGTGGATCTGGGATGGCATACGAAGAGTATATTTCAATAATTGTTGAAATATCTAAAGTTGATCCATCCATTGGTTTATCAATAGCTGCCCATAATTCTTTAGCAACTGAACACATTCACCTCTATGGAAATGAAGAACAGAAGCTTAAGTGGCTTCCGAAACTTGCCTCTGGAGAATGGATAGGGGCATGGGGATTGACCGAGCCAGGAACTGGCTCTGACGCCAAGGGAATGGATGCTACAGCAAAAAAAGAAGGAGATCATTGGGTCCTTAACGGAACTAAAAATTTTATTACACATGGTAAATCTTGCGATCTTGCAGTTGTAATTTTTAGAGATGGTGAGAAGGGAGATAGTCACGGTATGACAACTTTTGTAATTCCAAAGGGAACTAGAGGTTTTAGTTATGGAAAAGTTGAAAATAAGTTGGGAATGCGCGCATCTGAGACTGCTGAAATAGTTTTTGATAATTGTATTATTCCTGACTGCAATCGCTTGGGAGCAATTGGAGATGGGTTTATTCAATCTATGAAGATTCTTGATGGTGGAAGAATTTCAATAGCTGCTTTATCCCTAGGTTTAGCGAAAGGTGCATTTGAAGCATCAGTGAAATATTCTAAAGAACGTAAACAGT
>NZOY01000027.1 GCA_002695445.1 Flavobacteriaceae bacterium | reverse complement strand
CCGGACCAGTTGTGAAAATAGTTCCTGAAGGATGTATTTTAAGACCATCAAAGTTCCCTCGAGCATTTATATCAAGACTGCTATCATCAAAAAATACTCTTCCATTTTCAATACCTTCAGGCGTTATGTCATAAGCCATAATTCTCCTGTTTTTTGGATCGGAAATAGCAACATATAAAGTTTTCTGGTCATTTGAGATTGCTACACCATTTGGTCTAGTAAGATCTTTAATAACAAGGGAAAGATCTCCAGAGGGAGATAATTTAAATACTCCATTGAAAGCCAATTCTTTTAATGGATCGTTATCCCCCTTTTTTAATCCATATGGTGGGTCAGTAAAATATAGATCTCCATTTTTTGCGTATACAAGATCGTTGGGGCTATTAAAATATTTTCCCTGATATTTTCCAACAATTGTAGTAAAATCATTTTTCCCCCAATGAGTAAGCCGCGCAACTCTTCTATCACCGTGCATACATATGATGAGTTGACCACTCTTATCAAGGACTAAACCATTCGAACCACTCTCATCTCGGTTCATTGCATTTTTACTACCCTTTTTTTCTCGGGGAGCAATTCCAGTATAACCGCTGGGATTAAGAAAAACACTTAAACCCTCTTCTTCACTCCATTTATATACTTTATTCCCTGGCACATCAGAGAACAAAAGTGCATTGAGGTTATCAACCCATACTGGGCCCTCTGACCATCCAAAACCCTCAGCAAGTATCTCAATCTCTCGATCATCAGGAATGAAATCCCTCATTTCCGGCATTAATCTTTCAATTGACCCAATGGTTTTTCTCTCTTGGGCATAAACACCTGTGATTATAGCGATTAGCAAAATTTTTAATATTGTAGTTTTCATTATTTTTAAGTTGAAGTGTTACAAATTTATGTTATGGGCTCGAATAAAACCGAATTTTTAAGTTTTTTTACCCTTAAGCAGCCTAATTAACTGTTCAGCAAAAGCTAACATCTGTTTAATTTCCTGAATACTGGCAAGCCTTTCCTTACCCCTAATAAGAAGGCTGTCCCCTTTTGACTCAATGTAATAAAGGGGGTGGCTTTCAAAAAAGAAAATCAAGTCATCAGTAAAAAAAGATCGGATACCTTTTTTATCTTCACCACTTAAGAAGAACCTTTTTGAAAAATCAGGATGCTCTTTAAAATCAATATCTTGGAGCCCTGAAAGACCATAAAAAGAAGACATTAAGTTCTCTTTATCCAGAACAAATACGGGCATTTTATATGGAGCTCTAATTTGCAAAAACGTTGACTTTAAATCTTCTTTAGCTATAAAAGCTCCCTCGCTATATGATAAATCAAAGAGTAAAGAATTCTTCTCCTTGCTCTCAAGAGAATTATAGCTATAATTAATCCATTTTCTTTTAAAGTATATAAATTTCTCCAAATCACCATGATTGGATACAGGGTCAGGAAGGTAATTCCATTTTAAAACATTCGAAAGCTCTTGAAGAAGTCTTTGACGTCTTGTTAGTGAAATACTAAGGTTNAAAAAAGATTTTCCTGGNAAGTTTTTTCTAATTGCAAACGGGTGTTCTGTCCCCGCCTCATGGACATCTAGTCCAATGATTTCAAAAACCCCTCCATTTCTNGAAAATCCTTGGCTNTAATCATTTATACCCTCCATTACTGTATGATCTACAAATTCACACAAAGAAAAATCGACAATTGCGTGTTCAGTAGGAGGGATCTCATCGAGCTTTGCTTTTAGCTTAAAGAAATTTAAGAAACTGCAGAAGTTTTTAACGCTTACATAGTAATTACCAGACTCTTCTTCAAGGTACATCAACACATTAGGCTTGAGCCAGTTTTGTCTAAAAAGTAAACTGCTTTTATTTAAGAAAATATGTACAATTAATGTTGCAATAATACCGAGAATTATACCNGTAGTTAAACTTGTAATTATCGTTGCAACAAGTGTTGTCAAAAATATAAATGCCTGTTCTTTACCAACCTTATATATTCTAAATAAATTTTCTGGTGCAGCTAATTTATAACCTGTATAAACCAAAATAGCAGCTAGTGCTGGCAAAGGAATTTTTTGTATTTGCTCAGCAAATAGCAAAATGAAAACTACTAAAAATGCAGCGTGAAAAAAATTGGCAGACCGATTATTTGCTCCATTATTAACATTTACTGAACTTCTTGCAATTACTGTTACTACATTTAGTCCGCCAAAAAATCCNCTCACACCAGTCGCAATTCCAAGAGCACGCANGTCCTTATTAATGTTAGAGCGCCTTTTCAAAGGATCTAATTTGTCAACAGCTTTTATACTTAATAAGGATTCAATCACAGCCACTAATGTAATTGACATTGTATGGCCAATGAACTCTGAGGTTAGCATCTTACCAAAATCAGGACGAGGAAGAGATCCAATCAGGTCCTTAGGAAGTGTAATCATCAAGGCAGGATCCAAGATTTGAGAATTGTTTCGCACAACATCAAAATAATAAATCACGGATATAGATGCTATAACGACCCACATCGGAGCAGGAATTAAGTGAAATATGGGGTTTCTAATTCGAGAATAAAGGAAAAGAAAANTTAGGCTAAGAAGACCTATCGAACTTGCTAACAAAAACTCAAATGATAGGTTCATTAATACACTTTTAATAGAGTCTGGAATAAGGGCTAGTTGTTTTATGGTGTTACCCTTTACNCCTGTAAANCCCAACATAACGTGAAATTGTTTTGCTAAAATTCCAATTCCAATTGCTGCAAGCATTCCCTGTAGAGCAGTGGAGGGAAAAAANTCGCTTAGACTACCCAGTCTAAAAAGTCCAAAAAGAAAAAGTAATATACCGGAAATAATAATTGCCGCTAAAGTGAATAGATAGCCTTGGTATAAGTCTCCCTCACCAAGTCCTATGATAGCCGATAAGATGACAATCACTAAACCATTTCCTGGACCAGTAATTGTCAAATGAGAACCTCCTAAAACAGAAACTACCATTCCACCAGCAATAGCAGCTACTATTCCCGCAATAGGAGGCGCTTCAGATGCAAGTGCTAGACCGAGACCTANAGGAAGTGCAATTAGAGATACAACAAAGCCAGAAAAAATATTTTTTGGCAAGTCAACCACAAATTGCTTTGCACTAGAGGTTTTATTCATGGCTATTACTATTTACAATTAATACGTCAGTTGGAAGCTCAGCGAGGATATGTTCAATATCATGGGGAAAAAGTCTATCAAAAAATCCTAGGTTTTCCTCTGCATTCATTACTAGAAGGTCAGCTCGAACCACTTTCGCGTAATGTCCAATCGAGTAACCTCTTTTACCAAAGATGCTCTGGGTTGTCCAATTAACTTTATTAGTCATTTCTAATGGTAGTTTTTTTATAACATCTTTAACTCTTGTTTGCTCCTGTCTACTAAGTTTCTCCTTTCTTAGTGTTGCACGACGTAAACTTCTGTCATCGTCAACTGTTACCGCGACTTTTGATTGACTAATTTCCTCAACAAGTGATATTTTTTTTGCTCCTAGCGCATTTGCAACCATAAATGATGCCTCAATTGTTTTTTTAGTTTGAGGGCTATCAAAACCATTTACAACAATGTGCTGACAAGGTTGTCTTTCAACTGAGGGATTGATTAACAATAATACGGAACAACTTGCTTTTCGAGTTATTTTTCTTGCTATAGAACCTAAATAAAATTTCAATACATTTTCTCTTTTTAATGCACCTAAGACAATCAGGTCAGCGCCAATTTTTTTACTAGCCTTAAGTAATACAGATACTGGATTACCGGTCTCCCATCGAACAGATACTTTTTTTGGCTGAGTAGGGCTCGATTTTACAAGGTCCATAAATCGAGAGGTTTTTTCGGGGGTTTTTTCGCCTACGTGAAAAAAAACGAGTTCGCCATTGAAAAACGATGCCATTCTAAGCCCCTCATAAATATTCGCCTTTAAATTTGGAGAAAAAGCAAAACCTACAAGAATTTTTTTAAATTTCATCACTTTTAAAATACTTAGTCAATGTTAATATAACTATTGAAAAATTTCAAAACAAATTTTTTAAAATGAAACAATTGCAAAGGACCCTAAGAGAAATTTAAAAAGAGGAACACTTTAGACTTACAAACCACCGTTCCTTTTACTAAATGCTGCCATTTTACTTTTTGGCCGGCGCCTTTTCTCTGGGTACATTGGTAAATCTTTCCATGGGTACAGGTTAGACTGAAGCTCATTTAGTTTATTATCTATTAACAGCTTCAAATCAGTATTATCAGGGTGATTTTTGAATAGATCCTCTTGTTGTGAAAAGTCATTTTTAACGTTGTATAGTTCATAATCTTTGATCTTCATTGAAGAAATATATTCTAAATCTCCTTTAGCAAACGAGTGAGTTCTTGGCAAGGTATCGTTATCTAAACCTAAAACCATATAATCTCCAACCCTAATAGCAATTTCAGGTACTGTTCGATAAAAAAACCAGTATAAAGGTCGCTTCCTCTCAAAATTATTCCCTTTCAATAAAGGCAATATACTTGTGCCGTCAAGACCACTAGGGGTATTTATCCCTAAAATTTCGCAAAAAGTTGGCACAATATCTACAAACCCTGCAGGGGTATCAATTACTTTTTTTTCAGTTGTAACTCCTGACCACCTAATAATTCCTGGAACATGTATACCGCCCTCATATAAGCTACTTTTTCCTGCCCTTAACCCTCCATTTGAGGCAACACGGTAGGATCCATTATCAGAACTAAAAATTATTATAGTATTTTCTATAAGGTTGTTGACCGATAAATAGTCTAAAATTTTACCAATGGCCATGTCAAGATGGTCAATATTTGCAAGATATTCTGCATCCTTTTTTGGCATATCAGGATATTTATCAACCAGCTCTTTAGGAGAAGCAACAACTGAATGAGGCTCATGAAAAGCAAAATATACAAAGAAAGGCTCATTCTCGTTTCTTTGGCTAAGCCAGTCTATTCCTTCTCTTGCAACTATTTGGCAAGAGTAACCCTCTATTATACCGATAGGTTTCCCATTCCGAACGAAATTGTTAGGATTAAGATGGGAGGGACGAGCATTCATTTCTGTTCCAAAAGAATAATCAAATCCTTGTTGGTCAGGCTGAGGGTGATTTAATTNGGGGTCATGAGGTAAGGCTCCCANATGCCATTTTCCAAAATGGGCTGTCTGATACCCTTTGGTTTTTAGTAACTCTGCAATTGTTAACTCTTCATCCGGCAAGTGCATAGGGTGGTTTGCGGGTCTATAGCTATACATACCTGTTTTTTCGGGTGCTTTTCCAGTTAGAAGTCCCACCCTAGAGGGGGAGCAATTTGGAGCTGCAGAATAAAAGTTATTAAAAAACACACCCTCGGTGGCTAAGCGATTTAAATTTGGAGTTTCCGTGGCATTACCTATCAAATTTACGTCTCCATACCCCATATCATCNGCTAGAAGGAAAACAATGTTGGGTTTTGATTTTTTAGCACNGGGAAGGGAACAACCANAAAATATTANTGACAAAAGCACAAGNAATCTCNNANTAATTTTAAAGAAATTCATTTTTTAAATTAGTCATTTAATTTTAGAACAGCCATAAAAGCTTGCTGAGGAATCTCTACACTTCCTACTTGACGCATTTTCTTTTTCCCTTTCTTCTGTTTTTCCAAAAGTTTTCGTTTTCGCGTAATATCACCTCCATAGCATTTAGCAGTAACATCCTTCCTTAGAGCTTTAATCGTTTCACGTGAAATAATCTTTGCCCCAATAGCCGCTTGGATTGGGATGTCAAATTGTTGTCTAGGAATAAGCTGTCTTAACTTTTCACACATTTTTTTACCAATTGAATACGCATTATCAGAATGGATAAGTGCAGAAAGAGCATCAACCGGATCAGAATTAAGTAAAATATCAACCTTAACCAATTTGGATGAGCGCATACCGATAGGGGAGTAATCAAATGATGCATATCCTTTTGAAACGGTTTTCAACCGATCATAAAAATCAAATACAATTTCAGCAAGTGGCATATCAAAATTAAGCTCTACTCTTTCAGTAGTTAAATAAGTTTGATTGGTTATTACACCCCTTTTTTCGATACAAAGAGACATGACGTTCCCAATAAATTCTGATTTCGTTATTACAGATGCCTTAATATATGGTTCCTCGACACGGTCTAAAATTGAAGGGTCTGGCAAGTCGGTTGGATTATTTACCAAAACTATTTCATCGGGTGTTTTCTTTGTGAAAGCATGATAGGAAACGTTTGGTACTGTTGTTATTACCGTCATATTGAATTCACGCTCTAACCTTTCTTGAATTATTTCTAAATGTAACATTCCAAGGAATCCGCAACGAAAACCAAAACCTAGAGCCGCAGAACTTTCTGGCATAAAAACAAGCGAGGCATCATTTAGTTGAAGCTTTTCCATACTGGCTCTTAGCTCTTCATAATCTTCCGTATCAACAGGATATATTCCAGCAAAAACCATTGGCTTAACTTCTTCAAAACCTGCAATTGCATTTTGAGTAGGACTATCCGCTCCTGTGATTGTATCACCTACTTTAACCTCTTTTGCCTCTTTGATTCCTGTAATTAAATAACCTACGTCTCCTGTAGAAATAATTTCTTTGGGCTCTTGACCGAGCTTAAGAGTTCCAATTTCATCGACAAAATAGGATTTTCCTGTAGCCATAAACTGTACTTTCTGGCCTTTGGAAATCTCTCCATTTATGACCCTAAAAAAAGTTTCGATTCCACGGAATGGGTTGTAAATAGAGTCAAATATTAAAGCCTGTAATTGGCCATTTTTATCTCCTTTTGGAGAAGGAATACGCTCAATTATAGCGGATAAAATATTGTCAATTCCAAAGCCCGTTTTTGCAGACGCAGGAATCACCTCATCATAATTACACCCCAAAAGGTTGACAATATCATCTGTCACCTCCTCTGGGTTTGCTGAGGGTAGATCAACTTTATTTAGAACAGGAATAATTTCTAAATCATTTTCAAGTGCTAAGTAAAGATTTGAAATAGTTTGCGCTTGTATACTCTGTGCAGCGTCTACTACAAGAAGAGCCCCTTCACAAGCAGCTATGGAACGAGAAACTTCATAAGAAAAATCTACATGTCCTGGTGTATCAATCAAATTGAACACATATTGGTTTCCCTCAAGTTCATATTCCATCTGGATAGCATGAGATTTAATTGTAATACCTCGCTCTCTTTCAAGGTCCATGTCATCTAATAATTGATCTTGTTTTTCCCTTTGAGTCACAGCTCCTGTATGATCAAGAAGCCTGTCTGCAAGTGTGCTTTTTCCATGGTCAATATGGGCAATAATGCAAAAATTTCTAATTTGTTTCATCCGGACACATCCCTCAACTTTTACAAAGATACTTATTTTGAAAGCTTGCTTTTTTGTTTAGCATAGAAAAGTTAACTTTAAAAAGAAAAGAATTATAAATGAAAATTCTCTCAAAAACTCTTCAATTATTATTAGGGATAACCTTCTTGTTTTCAGCTTACACCAAAGCAGTAGCACCAGGTTTCTTTGAAATTACTTTAATGGATCAAGGGATAGCTCCTGAAAGGTCAATAGCTAGATATTTGTCTAGGTTTTTCATTGGCTTGGAATTTGCCCTAGGTTTACTTATGCTACTTCCTTTTTATGTAAAGCAATTAATGCAATTTACTTTTTTACTTCTGGGGGGCTTTACTATTCATTTAATTTATTTGTGGTCTATTGGTGACACTGAGAATTGTGGTTGTTTTGGGGAAATGATTTCCATGACGCCAGAACAATCAATTATCAAAAACTTAATAATGCTTGGGGTAGCTTTTGTTGTATATAGAACGGCGGAAATAAAAAAAATGAAAAAAATAATTCCTGTCATTTTTTCAGCTGCTACGATAATAAGCATGTGGATCATTCTACCTATTCCTAATCAAACTGAATTCCCTTTTGATAGCTTTACTCGTTTTGAGCCTAAAGGAAGAGTTGACCTCTCCTCTGGTGAAAATTTAGTTGCTGTATTTAATCTAGACTGCGAGCATTGTCAAGAGTCAGCAATTGAATTAGGAGAGCTAAAGCGAAAAAAAGATAATTTCCCCGAACTCTATGTATTATATTTTAAAGAAGGATCAACGACTGTCAAAGACTTTGAATCAATAACTCAGTCATCATTTCCTTATGAATTTATTGATGTCAATACTTTTTTTGATTTAATAGGGGACTCCCCTCCTAGAGTTTATCATTTAAAGGATGGCAAAGTTCTTGATATTTGGGATACCGAAATCTCTAAAAATATTTCAAATACATTTGGTTTGGAGCTGTAGCCTATTAAATATTAGGTTTTGCTATTTTTGTAAAAAAAGAATTGGTTAAAATAGGCGATATTGAAGTTGGAGACTTCCCATTGCTTTTGGCTCCCATGGAAGATGTAAGTGACCCTCCATTTAGAGCATTGTGCAAGGAGAATGGAGCCGATGTGGTATATACAGAATTTATCTCTAGCGAAGGATTGATTAGAGATGCCGCTAAGAGTCTGCAGAAGCTTGACATTTACGAAAAGGAACGGCCAGTTGGAATCCAAATATTTGGAGCGAACTTGGATTCAATGATTCGCTCTGTTGAGATAGTCGAAGCATCTATGCCTGACATTATTGATATTAATTTTGGATGTCCAGTTAAAAAAGTTGTAAGTAAAGGGGCCGGGGCTGGAATATTACGCGATATACCACTAATGGTTAATTTAACAAAAGAAATGGTAAAGCGTACTCGCCTTCCTTTGACGATAAAAACCCGTTTGGGGTGGGATAATGATTCTATTAAGATTGTTGAGGTTGCTGAGAGGCTACAAGATGTTGGAATAAAAGCGATTTCAATTCATGGTAGAACCAGAGCCCAGATGTATAAAGGAGATGCGGACTGGAAACCAATTTCTGATGTCAAAAATAACCCGAGAATGTATATTCCAGTATTTGGAAACGGAGACATTGACTCGCCAAAAAGAGCAGTTGAGATAAGAGATAAATACGGACTTGACGGAGCTATGATTGGAAGGGCAAGCATTGGTAATCCATGGTTTTTCAATCAAGTAAAGCACTACATTAAAACAGGAAATGTTCTAGACAAGCCGTCAATAAAAGATCGAGTTACAGTGGCGAGAAGGCATTTAGAAATGTCTCTAGCCTGGAAAGGAGAAGTATTGGGGGTTTTAGAAACTAGGAGGCATTATACAAATTATTTTAAGGGCATTAAAAATTTTAAACCCTACAGGACTGCAATGGTCACAGCCAACGATTCTCAAGAGGTTTTTAATACTTTTGACCAAGTTTTGGAGGAGTTTATTGAACCAGCTTGGCTATAGATTGGATTTTATACCTCTACTTACCCATCCAGAAGAAATCATTCCTAATATGGTCAATGTCATAATAACTAGAATAAAATTTTCAAATTCCCAATTAACAGGATAGGGTAAAGAAGTTCCTGGAACAAAAAGCAAGGGTCTAACTTGCTGTATAACTATTAAAAGAGAGGCAAAAACAATTCCTATTGCCCCACCAATTAAACTAATTAACAGTCCTAAAATAAAAAAAACCTTCCTTAAACTATTAGTTGTTACCCCCATTGCTTCTAAAATTTTCATGTCTGGTTTTTTGTCTAAAATCATCATGACCAATGCGCCAACAAGATTAAACATTGCAATAATTAGNACTAAAGTAAAAATTAAGTATACAGCTATATTNTCTGTTTTTAACATTTTGTATAATGCTGTATTTTGGGNAACTCTGTCTTTTAATACAAAGTTCTCCCCAAGTANTTTTCTCAACTCTTGACTCAGANAATCATGTGAAGTATTNGGTTTTATTTGAATTTCAATTGCAGAGTAGGCGTCTTTTGGATACTGAAAAAGTTTACGTGCGAAACTTATGCTGCTAAAAACATATTTTTTGTCGATATCCTGACTAATTTGGTAAAGCCCNACAACTACTGCTTGCTGGGAATAAAAAGGATTTTGGTTTAAATTTCCTTTAATTGATTTTTTTGGAACACTAATGTTGAGAAAATTATTATAATCGTAAACACCTAAATCCATTGAGGCCCCAATTCCATAACCGGCAACTACGCTGTTACTTTCAGGNANAAGCCACTCTCCAATNGCGACAAGTGAATCTGCAGGAATTACAGATAAGTAATGTTTATTTATACCTTTAAGGAAAGCCACCTGACTTTTCTCATTAAAACTAAGAAATACCTTTTCCTCTAGTACTGGAGCTAATGCANTAATGCAAGAAATTTNTTCAAGCTTTTTTATTGAGAGACTGTCTAATAAAATTACTTTCCCCTTACGTGGAAGGACTTTGTAATCAGGATCAAATGCATTAGAAAAAGAAAGTCCAAATTCTTTTAATCCTGAAAACGCACTGAGTACAATCATTAAAGAGGCAGTTGCTACAATAATTACTAAAAGAGCAATACTATTAATTCTATTGATTACTGTTTGTTGACTTTTTGAAAAAAAATAACGCCATGCAATTTTAAAAACNAGAAACATTCGATTATTTTTTTTGTCTTTTTATCAGAAGAGATGAATTTAAAATAGGGTTATCAGGTTTGCTTATGGCTTTTTCAATTCCCTCAATATAATCCAAAGAATCATCAATAAAAAATGAAAACTTTGGCATTTTTCGAAGCTGATTTTTCATTCGAGATGACATTTCATGATTAATTTGAAAAACGTTTTCTTGAATACTATTNAANTATTTTTCAGTTTCTGTTTTGGGGAAAATACTTATGTAAATTTTTGCTAAAGAAAGGTCTATAGTTACACTTACTTTAGTAATAGAAATAACAATATTATTAGNTCCTTTTTTCCTTAAATCCTCTTGAAGCATTAACGATAATTCCCTTTGAAGGANAGCTGCAATTTTTCTTTGTCTAGGTGTTTCATCAATTTTCATTAAAACAAAAATAGGGATTCCAAAGGATAATCTTTAACTTTAAAAAAATGAGAGGATTTAAATATTTAAAAACATTTGGAATTTTATTTTTAACTGCAATTATCCAAAGTTGCTTTGGACAAGAGAATCTAGAATTGATGCGACAAATGATTTTTGAAAAAACAAATGAATTGAGGATTTTGGCAGGTCATTCAGCTTTAAAACCCCTTGATTCATTAATGGATTTGGCTCAANATCATAGTAAAAATATGGTTGAATATGGATTTTATTCCCATATAGACCATGAGGGGTTAAATCCTACAGAGCGAGCTGAGAAAAAGGGAATTAATCCATGGGTGAGAAAAGGTAATCATTACCAAGGAATTGCAGAAAATATAGCTAAAANTCCCAGCTTTGAAAACGTAAATGGTTGTGGAGACACNAGAAACGAATCAACTTTAACAGATTGTATGGTATNAGGATGGAAAAATAGCAAACCCCATTACAAGAATATCNTAGGAGATTTTACCTTTNTAGGGGTAGGCTTATTTTTTGATGANAAAGGTGTGGGATATGGGACTCAAAATTTTAGGTAGATTTTTTCCAATCAACCTCTTCCCATTTATATTCACTGCTCAATCTAAAGGCACCAATAAATTTTTCAGCCCAGTTTTCTGGAGGTATAAGAGATAAATAGTCTCCCTTGTTACCTTGGTATAAAAAATAAATCTCTCCAACTACTGGCTCAAATTTAAATTTTGCAGAGTAAACTTTTTGGGTATTACTTGCTTCCTTTACGAAAGTTTTAATTTTTTTCTTTAAATCAACTAGTTCTGCATTCAATTGTTTCGAAACCTTTTCTATGCCTTTTTTTTTAAAAGCATCAACGTTAGGAACTTCAATTAAAGGACCACTTACTCTAGAGGCATAAGGAATTAATTTTGCAATATATTCCTCCTTAGACTCATCCCAAATAATGTGATCTTTTTTTTTATTTTTCAAAACTAATTTTTTGCAAAGATAATGAGATATAAAAATAGTACGAAATACTTAATTAAAAATTAAAGACATAGATTAGACCATAATAATGGCCAAATAAAAAAATGTTTTATTATATTATCGAAAGGTTAAAATTTTAGAAATTATATTACTTGCTTTTAACAATTGATAAAAAAATTTATTTTCAAAAAATTATATATCACAAAACCTAATTTTATTGATAATAACTCATTATAATTTATAATAAATATACTTAATTGTCTAAATTTATCTACTGATATCAATTTAATAGGTAATTAAAGACATTATCTGTATATTTATTATAAAATTATTAAAATGTTGAGGCCTGACTATGAATCTATATCTCCTGATTTAGGTCATTCGTATAAATACGGATCTTATGATATAAAT
>NZOY01000026.1 GCA_002695445.1 Flavobacteriaceae bacterium | reverse complement strand
ATGGATTGGAAGAACTTCTCAAAACAATTAATAANTAACAAAACANATAANATGAAAAAAATTGAAGCNATCATCAGAAAATCNAANTTTGATGATGTAAAAAAAGCNCTTCACAATGTTGANGTNAANTTCTTTAGCTANTGGGATGTTACCGGNGTNGGTAACGAAAAAGAAGGCCANGTATATCGNGGNATATCCTANAGNACCTCTGAAATCCAAAGAAGATACTTATCAATAGTTGTGTCAGATTCATTCGTTGAAAAAACTATAAATGCAATTATTGAAANTGCAGCAACCGATAAAGTTGGCGACGGTAAAGTATTCATCTTACCTGTTGATGAAGCCTACAGAATAAGAACTGGAGAAAAAGGAAACGAATCATTAAACTAAACAATAATTTAATATGGAAACTACTATACTAACAGTAAATAACGTATGGATGATGATCTGTACTGCGCTAGTATTTTTTATGCATTTAGGCTTCTCATTTTTAGAGATAGGGCTTACACGTCAAAAGAATACAATTAATATCTTATTTAAAAACTTTTTTGTAATTACAGTAGGACTTTTACTCTATTGTTTAGGAGGTTTTAATTTAATGTATCCTGGTTTTGAAGATGGAGAGATGGGAATATTTAAATTTGCAGGCTTNGGAATAACAGCNCCTGAAGGGGGAATGGGNTTTGGATACGCAGATGGAGGCTACACTTGGTGGACTGACTTCTTATTCCAAGGAATGTTTGCTGCCACCGCTGCAACAATAGTATCGGGTGCCGTAGCTGAACGGATAAAACTTAGNGGTTTTATGCTTTTTTCAATCCTTTATGTGGGTCTTGTATATCCAATTGTTGGATCTTGGAAATGGGGGGCTGGATTCCTTGACGCGTGGGGTTTTTATGATTTTGCCGGTTCTACTTTAGTTCACTCAGTTGGTGGATGGGGAGCTTTAATAACAATTTATCTCTTAGGAGCACGAATTGGTAAGTTTGATAGTGACGGAAATTCAAAAGCTTTACCAGGTCATAACTTACCTNTTGCTTCTGCNGGAGTATTTATACTTTGGTTAGGGTGGTTTGGTTTTAATGGTGGNTCAGTTTTATCAGCTGATCCAACACTAACCTCATTAACTCTTGTTACTACCTCTTTAGCTGCTGCCGCTGGTGGAGTATCAGCTGCGTTTTTTTCAAATATATTGTACAAAAATTTTGATTTAACAATGTTTATGAATGGTGTTTTAGGAGGCCTTGTTGGAATTACAGCAGGAGCAGATCAAATGAGCCCAACAGATGCTATTTTGATTGGCATCATTGCAGGGGTAGTTGTTGTACTAGGTATTTCATTAATTGATAAACTCAAATTGGATGATCCGGTTGGGGCTGTGGCAGTNCACTTGATTTGTGGAATTTGGGGTACTCTTGCTGTTGGGATCTTTGGAGAATTAGCAGGATTTGACCAATTTTTAGTGCAACTAATTGGTGTTGGCATTGTTGGTGCATTTTGTGTAGTAACTTCATTTATAATCTTAACTATTGTTAAAGCTACAACTGGATTAAGAGTTGATAAAGAAGAAGAAATAAATGGACTTGACATCTCAGAACACGGCATGGAAGCATATGCTGATTTTAGAACTAACGAGGGATAATTATTAACCATATTCTTAGTTATTTTAGCCTTCGGTTCTCCGAAGGCTTTTTTTTATCGTTTAATTAAAATGCTTAAAATATTGCACTCCGANGCTGATTCTGTATTTTTGACAAAATTTTAATTATGANTCGCATAACGATTTTGATGTATTGTTCTGATCAAAAGGGTATTATTGCTGCCGTTACAAACTTTATTCATCAGAAAGGGGGAAATATTACATATATAGATCAGTATGTAGACAGACCAAATGAAGCGTTTTTTATGCGTATTGAGTGTGATTTCTTGGATGACTCATTTAATCTTTCGAAATTCCAGAAAAATTTTAACGACAATATTGGGAATCGATTTTCATTAAATTGTAATTTTTATTTAAAAAGTGATAAACCAAAGATGGCAGTCTTTGTATCCAAATACGATCATTGCCTTTACGATATTTTAGCAAAACAACAGTCGGGAGAATTAGCNGCTGAAATCCCCTTTATTTTAAGTAATCATCCNGATTTAGAAATAATTGCTAAACGGTTTGAAGTTCCTTTTCATTATATCCCATTTTCAAAAGAAACTAAATCAGATGCTGAAAATATGCANCTTGAATTACTAAAAAAATATAAAGTTGATTTTATTGTTTTAGCAAGATATATGCAAATTATTTCCTCAAAACTTATTGATGAGTATAATCAAAAAATAATTAATATNCATCATTCCTTTTTACCTGCTTTTCCAGGAGCAAAACCATATCATTCGGCATATAATAGAGGAGTTAAAATAATTGGNGCTACAAGTCACTACGTAACAGAGGAGTTAGANGCTGGCCCAATTATTGAACAAGATATCACAAGGGTTTCGCATTTAAATTCAATAGCNGACTTTATCGAGAAAGGAAGAGATTTGGAGAGAATTGTTCTGCTTCGAGCACTTAAACTTCATGTAAATAGNAAGGTGATGGTTTATGGTAACAAAACAGTTATTTTTTCCTAGGAATTTGATTCATTNAGGAAACCAAGCATCCCAGTATTGAATTTATCAGGTTTTTCCACATTTACCACGTGACCACAGTCCTCAATTACTAATAGATTTGAAGCAGGGTGAATTTCTACAACTTTCCTTACTGATGGTAAAAACATGTAATCTTGTTCTCCCATAATATAAAGGGTTGGAATTTGAATAGCTTCTTTTCGAAAAATCTTTAGCAGAGGTATAACTTCGGAAGTTAATTTAAACCAACGAATAAACTCTTTTTGGTATAATTTTTTTGCCTCACGAATGAAAAGAATTCTTGACTCTCTATGGTTTCTATTGGGCATAATTATAAAAGCAAAAAATCTATAAAGCCACATGTAAGGTAATAGTGACTTAGTAGCATTACCAAAATACATAAGAAGTCTTGAACGTAGATTTAACTCCAATATAGCCCCACCCATAATCATCTTGGAAATCCTTTTAGGCTCCATTTCAGCCAACTTACGAATAAGTATTGTACCAAGAGAAATTCCAACAAAATGAGATCTATAAATTTTAACATGGTCTAAAACTTCAAAAATATCCTCAGCAATTGAATCAAAAGTATATTCAGATTTAAAAGGATTTTTNATTAAACTTTTAGAATCACCGTGACCTCTCAGATCAATTAATAGCAAATTAAAATATTTAGAGAAGAATCGAATTTGCTTGAACCAAATTGCGCTACTTCCTCCAGCTCCATGAACAAAAGTTATCCAAGAGGCATTTTTTTTTCTGCACTTATAAACGCAATGGTTTAACATTATATAATATTATGTTTAAATAAAAGGTCTTTCATTTTTTGTTGAATTTGATTTGCTTCAAATCCTGCTTTTTCTGCGTAATTATTCTCCTTCGAGGCATAAATTATTGCTCTAGAGGAATTAACCAAAATTCCACATTGATGATTTAATCCATTATTAGCTACATCCTCTAAATTTCCACCTTGTGCCCCTATTCCAGGAACNAGAAGAAAGTTTTCTGGAATCAGTTTTCTAATTTTTATTANAGCATCAGGTCTAGTAGCCCCTACAACAAACATAAGTTGATTAGAATTTTTCCATGTAAGCGAGGTTTCTATCACATATTCATAAAGTTTTTTATCTCCCAAGGATAAAAGCTGAAAGTCTTCGGCACCCCTATTTGAAGTCAATGCCAATAAAATGGTATATCTGTCNTTGTAANTAAGGAATGGTTCCACAGAATCTTCCCCCATGTATGGAGCAACGGTAATGGAATTAAAGTTTAAATGATCAAAGAATGCTTTAGCGTAACGTTTGGAGGTATTGCCAATATCAGCACGCTTAGCGTCAGCAATGGTAAAGATTTCAGGATAGTAATTGTTTAAATAATCCGTAATTTTTTCAAGGCAATCCCAGCCTTCTAGACCATAGGCTTCAAAAAATGCAATATTTATTTTATAAGCAACACAAAACCTAGCAGTGGAGTCAATAATTGATTTAGAAAAATTAAAAACTTTATTAGGGTCATNCCTCAANTTATCTGGAAAAAGGTCTTGATTTATGTCCANTCCAACGCANAAAAAGGATTGTTTTTTTTTAATTTGATTAAATAAAACCTTTGTATTCATATTATTTCTCCTGCCTCCTTTAGTTTTTGTGTATTCTGATATAATTTTATTTCATCAATCAACTTTTGAATATCACCATTAATTATATTTTGAAGGTCATATAAAGTAAGTCCAATACGGTGGTCTGTTACTCTTCCTTGGGGGTAATTGTAGGTTCTGATTTTTGCAGAGCGGTCACCTGAAGAGACTAATGAGTTTCTTTTCACGGAATCTTGTTCTAATTTTTTATTTAACTCTAACTCATAGAGTCTAGATCTAAGGACTCTAAGGGCCTTGTCCTTATTCTTATGCTGTGACTTTTGATCCTGACATTGAGCTACAATACCTGTTGGTTCATGGGTCAGTCTTACTGCTGAGTAAGTTGTATTAACTGATTGTCCACCTGGCCCTGATGAACAAAAATAATCTATCCTAACATCATTCATATTTATATCAATGTCAAATTCCTCTGCTTCTGGTAATACCATAACAGTTGCCGCAGAGGTATGAACTCTTCCTTGGGTTTCAGTCTGAGGAACTCTTTGAACTCGGTGAACACCAGATTCATATTTCATTGTACCGTATACTTCTTCACCAGTTACTTCAAAAATAATCTCTTTAAAACCTCCCGCAGTCCCCTCGTTTAAATCTACAAGGCTTACAGACCAACCCTGATCTTGACAATATTTACTATACATTCTGTACAAGTCTCCAGCAAAAATACTGGCCTCATCACCACCAGTCCCTGCTCTTACTTCAATAACAACGTTTTTTGTATCTTCAGGATCTTTAGGTATCAATAAAAATTTAATTTCATCTTCTAATGGAGAGAGCATTTCTTTAGATTCATCAAGCTGAATTTTTGCCATTTCAATCATTTCAGAGNCACTTTCATTTTTAATTATAGCCTCAGCTTCACTAATATTTGATAGTAGATTGAGATATTTTTCTCTCTTCGAAACTATTTGACTTAGATCTTTATATTCCTTATTAAGTTTTATATATTTTTTTTGATCAGAAATAATATCAGGCTGGATAATCAAGTCTGAAACTTCATTAAANCTTTGTTTAATAATCTCGAGTTTTTCTATCATCTNAGTAATTGAAGCTTTGTTACAAATTTAGAGTTTTAAAAACTTACCATCAAAGCTTANCGAAATGAAGTTCATATGANAAGTTTATTAAATCATCTACTTTTTTCAACATAAAAGAAGGTCGATTAATTTTAAAATCAGACAATAAAAGTTNAAAACTGCCTGAAAGGATTAATTTGTTGTCTTTAAGATTGGTATTTGCAGTAATANCTTTTTGAANCTTAATNCCATGAAAATTCATCTCACCTTTAATAAAGATTTTATTATTTATCATATNCATGTCATCNGAGAAAAATTCAATTNTTGGAAATCTTAATGCTTCAAGAGTTTCAAGTGCATTATTATCTCTACTACTGTTTTTACTATCAAAATCNCGAACCAACATAGCAATTGCAATTTTTTGAAATTTATTTTTATTTTCAGTAATAACTCCTTTTACTTTATTGTTTGTACCTGACCACGCGTGTAAAAAGTGATTTGCATCATAAGAAACAAAGGAAGACTCTGAATCTAAAGTCCAACGCTCCTGAGCCATAAAGTAGAGAGGAAAAAAGAAGAATATTAATAAAAATAATTTTCTCATAAATTAAAATTTAAAGACCAATACTGCCATAGCATAGCTTGCAAAAGTAGTATAAGCTGCATATTTATGTAAATCTTTTTTTTTAACATTTGGGAATAATTCACTATCATTTTTAGACCAAGCATTTGTTGCAATCATTCCTGAAAAATGAACGTAAGCTAACAATTTATGAGCCTTAATTGAATTAAATCCTTTAACTTTTTTTCTAACTAATGGTGGCGGAGCAAAAAGTGACATTCCTGCACCTGTAAAATATGAAATTGTTACTATATCTCCCAATTTTTTATGTGCATCGTACAATTGTGATTCTCCATTATAAAGACGCCCTCCCATAATACCTTGGGCAACCATACCTGCTAATGTAAGGTAGCCAATTACCTGATGAGATTTAAGCATTATATTTCTAACATTGAGTTCTTTCTCTCTTTGGTCAATAGATAATTTTGAAATACCCATTTTTCGAAATAAGCCGTTTTTACCCCACAAAACTGATTGAGTGTAAATCATTTTGTCTGGTAATAAACTTTTTTCAACTATCGGCTCATCATCAAAAAGTCCCTTTAGAAGCTCATCACTTTCTTGACCAATGCTAACACTTGAAACAAAAAAGAATAGATAAAATATTTTTTTCATAAGCTAAAGACCTTAAATATCGATTACATAAAATTAATATTCAAAAACTCCTTTAGATGATTTAACAGTTAGTTTATTTTTTAAAGATTTCTCTACTCGACCTACAATTCTTGCATCTAAATTAAATGTTTCAGCAATTTTAATAACTTCAGGGGCCTTATCCTCAGCTAAATAAATTTCCATCCTGTGCCCCATATTAAATACCTCATACATCTCTTTCCATGAGGTCCCAGATTCATTTTGAATTAACTCAAATAGTGGAGGACAATTAAAAAGGTTATCCTTTATTACATGAAGTGAATCAATAAAATGTAAAATCTTAGTCTGAGCTCCACCGCTGCAATGAATCATTCCATGAATATCATTTATGTCTAATGATTCAAAAATGGCTTTAATAACAGGAGCGTATGTTCTCGTTGGAGACAAAAGAAGTTTTCCAACATCTAATGGAGTATTTGTCTTATCAGTTAGATTTTTTGTTCCTGAATANACCAGATTACTTGGAAGATCGTGATCAAAAGTCTCAGGGTATTTTTTTTTAATATANTTTCCNAGNACNTCNTGTCTTGCNGAGGTTANCCCGTTACTNCCCATTCCTCCATTATATTGNTTNTCATAAGTTGTTTGGCCAAAAGAGCAAAGTCCAATAATAATATCACCAGCTCTTATATTAGCATTATTNATAATATTACTTCTTTTAATTCTTGCAATAACAGTTGAGTCAACGACAATAGTTTTAACCAAGTCTCCAATATCTGCTGTTTCACCTCCTGTACTGTAAATATTTATTCCATGTTTAGCTAATTCGCTTATTAAATCTTCAGTACCATTAATGATTGCAGAGAGAACAGAACCAGGAATTTTATTTTTATTTCTTCCAATAGTTGAAGAAAGCATTATATCACTTGAAACACCAACACACAATAAGTCATCAATATTCATTATTAAAGCATCTTGAGCAATTCCTCTCCAAACTGATAGGTCTCCCGTTTCTTTCCAATAAGCATATGCTAAAGACGACTTTGTCCCTGCTCCATCAGCATGCATTACAACGCAGTGATCATTACTTCCAGTCAAGTAATCAGGTACAACTTTACAAAATGCTTTTGGGTAAAGTCCTTTATCAATATTTTTAATTGCATTATGTACATCTTCTTTTTGAGAGGAGACTCCTCTCAAACGATATCTTTTATCGCTCATCCTAAATTTTATGCCCTAAATTTAATATTATTCATTCTATCTAATAGTTAACTAATTAAATAATTATAAAAATAAACTAACAACATTCTAAAACTAACCTGTTTATTTTAAGGTTTTTTGATCGTTAATTGGATTATTATACACGAAAAAATTATTAAACAAAAAAATAAAAATGAAAAAAATTAATGAACTCCTGATTTATTTTAGAAATATGAAAATTTACCATCAAAATATTAAGGTAATCATAAAAATTTTGGTAGGATTTAGAATTGATGAACTAAAAATGCATTGAATTAGTTAGAAATTTTATTTTTACTTTTTTAAACAAAAATTAATTTATATGAGTAAGTCTAAATTGGAGTACATTTGGTTGGATGGTTATTTGCCTACCGCCAATTTACGAGGCAAAACAAAAATAGTATCTGATTTTGGAGGGAAGCTTGAAGACTGTCCCTTATGGTCTTTCGATGGTTCTTCAACTCAACAAGCTGAAGGAAGCTCTTCAGACTGTTTATTAAAACCAGTTGCAATCTTTCCTGATCCTGACCGCAAAGACGGTTTCTTAGTAATGACGGAGGTTTTAAATGCTGATGGGACACCACATGTTTCAAATGGAAGAGCAACAATCGATGACGACGACAATGACTTCTGGTTTGGATTTGAACAAGAGTATTTTTTATGGGATCCGGAAACTAATCTTCCTTTAGGTTTTCCAAGAGATCAGACTCCCCAAGGACAATTTTATTGTTCTGCAGGAGCAAAGAATGCTTATGGGAGAGAATTAGTTGAGGAACATCTACAACAATGTTTAGATGCAGGAATTAATGTAGAGGGAATAAATGGAGAAGTTGCTGCAGGACAGTGGGAATATCAGTGTTTTTCTAAAGGTGCTAAGGAAGCAGGAGACCAAATGTGGGTTGCTAGATATTTATTAGAGCGTTTGGGTGAAAAGTATGGGCTAGCAATCAACTGGCATCCTAAACCGCTTGGGGCTACAGATTGGAATGGCTCTGGAATGCACGCAAATTTTTCAAATGAAACATTGAGAACATGTGGTTCTCAAGATACATATGAAAAAATATGTGAAGCTTTTCGCCCTGTAGTAGATGAGCACATTGCTGTTTATGGAGCTGATAATGATCAAAGGTTGACTGGTGAACACGAAACTCAATCAATTACTGAATTTAGTTATGGTGTTTCAGATAGAGGNGCTTCAATAAGAATTCCTATAATGACAGTTGNAAATGGTTGGAAAGGATGGTTAGAGGACAGAAGACCTGCATCCAACGGAGATCCATATAAGATAGCNAGTAGAATTATAAAAACTGTTAAATCCGCAANGGTTTAATTAGCCCAAAAACAAAAAACCCACTTAATCAAGTGGGTTTTTTTATTTAAAAAATAAGGGTAAAANAAAAATAATATATAGNCCAACTAATAAAAGTCCCCCCACCCTACTAATTTTTCNCTTAANTGGAATTAATGAAAGAGGTAAAGTAAAAATTGCTATACCCAGCATCCACCAAATATCATTAGTTAATAAACCTTTATCTTCAATTAAAATAGGATGAATCATTGATGTAATTCCTAGAACTGCCATTATATTAAATATATTTGAACCAACCAGATTCCCAAGAGATATAGCCTTTTCCCTGTTGATAATTGCAATGATTGAGGCAGATAACTCTGGAATACTTGTTCCAATCGAAACTATTGAAACACTAATTACTCTCTCACTAACACCCATGTTTTTCGCAAGTGTTACTGCTCCTTTAATCAAAGATTCAGATCCTAGCCAAAGGGAAAATCCTCCAANAAAAAGGTAAATTAAAATTTTTGTATTTGTTAGCAAGACCTCGTTTTCAATTTCATCATCTAATTCAGTATTTTTTTGAATTTTAATAATATATATAATAAATAATATAAGAAGGNAGAACATTATNAAACCCTCAATTTCGTCTANTCTTTCATCTTTGGAAATAAAAAAATAAAAAAGTATTGAGGAAAATATCATCATCGGCCAGTCTGATTTATAAAAACTTTTTGAAACATTAATAGGAGAAATAATAACAGTTAAAGCTAATACCAATCCTAGGTTTGCGATATTAGATCCAACAACATTACCTATGGCAAGNTCTGGGTGGCCAGTTAATGCTGATTTTACACTAACAATTAATTCTGGTGCTGAGGTTGCAAAAGAAACTACNGTCATTCCTATTACAATCTTAGGTATTGAAAAATTTAGNGAAAGTGCAACTGAAGCTTTCATCAACCAATCTCCACCTTTAATCAATAAATAAACTCCAACAGCAATCGCTATCAATGACATAAAAAAAAATTTGCGTAAATATAGTATTTACACTTCAAATAAAAGGCTAATAATTATCAAAGTAAATATTTAAATTAAACCTAGAGATTCTCAATAATCACTTAATTTATTTTATTATTCTTACGGAATATTAAATATCTGATTTAAAATATTTATAACTGTTAAATTCTAAGAGGAATAAGAAATTAAAAAGATTGATTCATTTTAGTCTCATCTTTTTCAATCGCTATAAAATATTTTAGTTTTTCATCTAAATTATATATTGGTAAAATATTTATTTTGCATAAATACAGCTCACCATTTTTTCTGTAATTTAAAATAGATCCACTAAAAGTATGNTTAAAAGCCAACTCTTCTCTGAGTTGCTTTTTAACTTTTTCTGAGGTTTTCTCGCCTTGAAGAAAAGAGGGTTTTTTACCAATTGCAAATTTTTTAGTGTAACCAGTCATGTCGTTAAAACCATCATTTACCCATACAATCTTTTGACTCTTATCTGTTAGCACTAGGGCATCATAATCCTCGACAAAGATTTTACTAGTTAACTCTGAAGTATAACAATCATTTAATATTGACCCAATATGTGAGATGTCTTTATTTTTCCTAAAACTTTTAATTAAGCCATTGTAGTTTTCCAAATGATAATTGAAACTTGCTAATGGTGAAATAATTTTTTTACTTCTTTTCATATTGAANTTAATTGTAANNTATNATAAATATAATACTTCATATTTATATTAAACTTAAATTAATATAGGTATTTCAAATAAAAATATAACGGTAACTTATAAGCACAAACTTTTTCAATTACAAATCTACACTCTTTTTCACTTTTAAAATTTCCAAAAAGATCAAATAGATTAGTAAAAAACGTGATTTTTTTATATGCATCAAANTTTATTAGAGAAAATCATCTAATAAATATGAACTATTGATGGAGCTAGCTCCTTTTACTTTTACTCAATTTATTTCTANAGTGTTTTTAATTTTTTATGGTTTTGAGTNAAAAATACACTATTNATTATAAGCGCTGGTTNACAATNTTATTAAATATTGAACCAAAAGTATAGCTAAGTCCCATTGAAATTCGGTTTTGAAAATTAGTAGATATTTGTCTTTGCCTAAGTAATAAATCCTCAACTGACGCTTCTCCTTTGGGTAAATTAATTTGATCTCTAATAAATCTAAAATAGGCAGAAATTCTTACTGATAGTCCTCTGATTATCCTAATGTTTAAATTGTTGTTTATAGTAAGTCTATTTTGTTCTGGTAAATCTAAAAACTGAGATGCAACTAAATATGAATATATACTTCCCCACTTTTCTCTGAATCTCAAATTTAATGTTAATGAATGATTAAACATTTTCTGATCTTCAAATCCGTANATTGTTTCATCAATGTAACGAAATAAATTATAACCTAATTTATAGGCCAGAGTTACCTCTCGAGTNAGGACTTCATTATAGGGAATAAAATTGTACTCGATGGCTGGTGAAATATTGTAGGAAGATT
Source organism: Flavobacteriaceae bacterium (assembly GCA_002695445.1). GTDB lineage: Bacteria > Bacteroidota > Bacteroidia > Flavobacteriales > Flavobacteriaceae > UBA8316. Next base: position 2,566 of record NZOY01000026.1, on the reverse strand, counting down.
TATAATTNCGATATGTATCTTGTNTATANGATGAAAAAATTCCAGTTGAAAAATGATTTGAAATACTTTTAACTAAACTTNCAGAAAAATAAAAGCTTTCTCTTTCACTACTNTAATTCTGTTCTCCTCCAGAAAAAAATNTGATTGAGCGGTCAATTTCAAAATCAGATCTAAAACGCCAATTATNTGTAACTCGATCAATATCAAATCCAAAATTATACTCCTCCTCATTTATACTTTTTTCATTTTCAAAATTAAATGAACCATAGACTTCAAAAACCCAGTTTTTCCATTTATCTTTTGTTAAATTTTCTGGAAATAAATTATTATTAAAATTAACTTCTACTTGACTTTGATAATCCGTATTAGACAAAAATGAGGCCATTCCAAGCTTATANGTATCCAACAANGATTTTCTTGACTTATTGAAACTTGTATTTTGTGGGATTGTTTTACTAATTACATATTCTTTATTGAATTTATTTTTTCCTTTAAAATTAAATGAAAAATTCCTTCCACCACTNGCGTTAGTAATTTCAAAAACAAAAACCTCTATNTCNGCAAGGTCCATATCACGAACATAATCAAAAAAAAGAGTATTTTGTTTTAAATAGTCATCNTCGCATNGACAGTTAAGAAAAACTTTAATTTTTTCATTTTGTCCAAACCCAAAATCCGCAACAAGAATTAATAAAATAAATAAAAGTATTTCTTTCATTTTCATACAAAAATACAAATCAAATGATTTTTTTTGCTAAGATTGTCGGTAAAGGAATTTTATATTTACAAAATATTTTAAACTATTTTATAACTTTTAGATTTGTTATTTTTAACCCTGCACTTATTCAATTCTCACCACTAATTATATTTAATGAAAGACCTAAACTCTATCAATAAAAATATTTGTAAAAGTTGTAACAAAGAAATAGACTTTATTTGGTATAGCAGCATTCACAATAATAGTTCGTTTGCAAGGCAGTGTATAGATTGCAAAAACAGAATATTAGAGGACTTATATAAATAAAAAATGAGATTAGGTTTATCGATTACATCTGGTGTCTCCTTTATTTTTTTTGGATTAGCTTGTTTTTTTAGTGATGTGTTTATGAATGAATTTGATCGATATGGTTTGTCTAAATTTTTAAATATTGTAGGGTTTTTTCAATTACTGGGTGGAATAGGTTGTATTATTGGAATATTTTACAGAAAACTACTGATTATTTCATCCCTGGGTCTTTCAGTTATGATGCTATTAGGTGTAGGAGTCAGAGTAAAAATTAATGATACATTAATTCAAACTTTACCTGCCCTTATATATTTGATTATTAATGCAACTATATTTATCGATTTAATGATAAAACGAAAAAATTAATTTCTACAAATAGGAGAAATAATTATCTATTTTTAAAATTGTTATATTGTTAATCTAAATCAAAAATTTAGGAATGAAAAAAGTAACCTTAATATTTATTTGCGTATTCGGAATAATATTTTCAATTCGTTCTCAAGGTAATATGAAATTTGATCACCAAGCATTACCTGTAAATAATTTAAAAATTACTGGAGATTTTTATAGAGACATTCTTGGCTTTAAAGATATTCCAACATTAGTTGGTACAAAATATACACATAGATGGCTTGCTAATTATGAAGGTAAAGAAATTCATCTGATTTTCTCAGATGAAGAAATACAAAAAACACCAAAACAAATTCATATGGCCTTTAGTCCATTGGATTTTGAAAATTTTATTGATCACTTAAAGAAGAACAAAGTTGTATATACTAATTATAAATTAGAGCAAGGGGTTATCCAGGAAAGAAAAGATGGAATAAAACAGATATGGATAAGAGATCCGCAAGGATATTGGATTGAGATCAACTCAACTAACCAACAATGACTATAGTTAATTACTTAAATTAATTACTATTGGATTTACACTGTGTCCTCTTGATTAAGTATAGGGAACGACTAAATAAATTCGAATTATACAATTTGAGAACTGATCCAGGTGAAACTCAAAATATATCAACTGAAAATCCTAGGTTATTTACGATGATGAAAGAGGAATTTTTTAGTTGGAATCAGAGCGTAGATTCTAGTTTCGCTGGTTTTAGATTACAAAGAAAAAAAAGTTTTAAAAACCCAGAATCTCATTACTGGAATATTGATAACCGATATGAACCATTTTTTAAGGAATGGATTAAACGTCCTTAATATAGAGACCAAATATTGAAAATTAGTAAAGGAAGGAATTAAAAGAATAATTAGATTTAGAGATATGAATTGTTACTTTGGAAGATGAAAAAAACAACAAAAAAAAAATCGAAGCATACTAAAAAGAACATAATATTCAAATAATTTAAAATGTATATTTGAAGTGTCAAAACATAGAAAACAGCCTATTTAGTGTTAATAGTGGTGCAAATTATTACTAATATTAGCCATAAAAGGGCTGTAATTATCGATTTTATTATTATAGGCCTCGTAGCATAACTGAATAGTGCACTTGATTACGGCTCAAGAGGTTGCAGGTTTGAATCCTGCCGAGGTCACTTAAATAGAAAG
>NZOY01000025.1 GCA_002695445.1 Flavobacteriaceae bacterium | reverse complement strand
AGTAGTGCATTTAGCGAATCTGAAACCCTTGCGAATTCGATATACATGAATGATGTTGTGCCTCATGCTGATTTGTACATCACCATGCACACAGGGGTGTGGATCATGCTCTACCCTTGGGGCAAATGGCCAGACCAACCTTCGGACTGGGAAATGTATCATTTTATCAGAGATGAGGTGAATACCAATATCTCTGAGATACCCATCCGAAATGCCAACCAGGGCTTGTATCCAAACTGCGGTACAAGCAGAGATTACGGATATGGAGTGATGGGGTATCCTACGTTTACCTTTGAGACAGATGATGAGCAATTTCTCCTTGGTACAGTAGAGGCGCTCTCAGATAGGCTGGAAGAGGAGCTTGATGTTATGCGATATCTGATTGAGAATATCTGGTTCTGGCGTGCTCGCTTGGTTGTGGAAGAGGTCGAAATCGACGGAGATGAGGTGAAGGCCCATGTAGTGAACTTGGGGCATGCTAGTACTTCCAATGCAACACTTCAGTACATCAGTCCCGATGGAGATTTGTTGTGGAATTCGTCGACCTTCGGTGTCAACGCTACCAATGAAACAAATGTGGTCTTCGATAGCGAAGGTCCTGATATCGTGAACGGAGGATCTTGGAGCATAAGTTATCAGAAGAGGGTGATTGATGCTTCAATGTGGGTAAATGAGGTAGTGAACGAAAGCGTAGTAGATTGGTCTGGCAAAGACTCTGATGGTTTTCTTCCAACTCCGTCGGTGTTCGTCTTATTCATTGCACTCGCTCTTGCTGCTATTGGTGGAAGAAATAGCAGATTAGAACCATAATTTGGATTTCTCGATGATTGATTGGCATCTAAAAGTTGATGTTTCTAAGCAATTATTTGTATATCATTACAAAATCCATTAACTCAGTGATATTGTGAATTGGTCAAATCTTGAATTCAATGAAGCCTGCGAACAGCTTATTCTGCCGCTTTTCCAGGGCGTCATTCGGGCGCCTAACAATGCACTATCTGGTCTAGGACGTAGTCAGAGAAATCTGGTTAGAGAGGCCATCTCTTCGAATGATTTTGAGGGGAAGGAAGGAGAAAACATGGTTGTATGGACGCCGGGATGCAGGGTTATGCTTGTCGGAATGGGCGAGAAAGGCGAGATGGGGCATGATATTGCACGAACGACCGGCGCCCGGGTGATGGGCTCACTTTCAAAGAAAAATGGGCTATCTGTATGTGTCAGATTCACTTCGGGTTGGTCCGGTGATCGCATGATAGACTTTGCAGAAGGCATGATGCTGCGAGACTATGAGTTCATTGAACATCAGGATATCGGAGAGGATCATATCCTAGATCCTTGGTCGGTTCAATTCCAAGCCAGCCCCAGATATCAAAACCATCTCAAGGAGGGTCTTTCCAAGTCACATGCTTTGGTTAAGGGAGTGCATCTNGCACGTGATCTTGGTAATGAGCCAGCTAATGTTCTATACCCTATGGAATACGCCCATAGAGCACAGAAATGGGCAGAGAATAAAGAAAACGTTGTAGTTGAGGTATACGACTGGGATAAGCTCAACGAACTAGGCATGGGGGGGTTGATCAACGTAGGCAAAGGGAGCGACAGGAAACCCTGCATGGTCCTCTTCACCCTCAACCCACATGCAGACGATGGTGTTCGTCGGCCATGCATAGTGGGGAAGGGGATAACTTTCGATACAGGGGGTATTTCGATCAAACCAACGAGTGGCATGTGGGACATGAAATACGATATGTGTGGTGCTGCTACCGTTTTTGGTCTGATGGAGGCTCTATACTCTACCGGCTACGATCGCAGAGTAAACGGGATAGCGTGCTTGGCNGAGAATATGCCTGGATCNGGAGCATACAGGCCTGGAGACGTATTCAAGACATATTCTGGAAAAACTGTGGAGGTCTTCAGTACAGACGCCGAAGGCAGGAATGTTCTGGCTGATGGTCTCTGCAAGGCAGGAGAATTCGATCCTGAATTCATTGTAGANTTAGCAACTCTCACAGGTGCAGTAGTAGTCGCTTTGGGGAATCAAATAACAGGGATGTGGGGCAATGATGCCACACTTGTGAAGAGGGTCGAATCAGCCGCCTCATTGTGTGGAGAGCCAGTCTGGGAAATGCCCCTAAATGACCAATTCAAGAGGTACATGACAGATTCAGCATTCGCGGACATAAGGAATGGCTCNATTGGGGGTAGGGCNGGTTCATCTAACGGCGCAGCGGCTTTCTTGGANTTCTTCGTTCCATCTAGAGAAGANGATGGGGGCTCTTCCAAGATACCTTGGGTGCATTTGGACATCGCAGGGACTGCATGGGGCCCCGGTTCCAAGGCTCGGACCGAGCGTGAGAATCCATTCTTCCAGTTCGGNACATCGGGAGTGCATGTAAGGACTCTACATCGTCTTATCACGGGCGATATCCGTTGAGAATGGTCGTAAACCGCAATATTTGGTACATTCCGCATTGTATTCGGGCATGTTCTATACGTTGAACGGNCTTTTGCAGGTTACATGAATGGGTCGTTCAAGGTGCTTATTGCCTGTCTGTTGACTGTAGTAGTTCTTTCATCGAGTGTCGCTGCTCAGGACACTGAGGAGAGTGTGGAAGAAGAATCTAACATAATCATCGAAGTGGTTCTTCCACTCTCTCTGGCGTATATCATGTTCTCACTGGGGCTGGGCCTGAAAGTATCTGATTTTGGCCTTATTCTAACTGAACCGAAGGCATTTGCAGTGGGATTGGGCAACCAGATGGTTATCTTGCCGATAGTAGGATTCGGCATAGCAAGCATCTTCGGTTTATCTGGTGAAATGGCGGTTGGCCTGATGATTCTAGCTTGCTGTCCAGGGGGTGTGACATCCAATATTCTGACAAAATTAGCAGGAGGGGACACAGCTCTGTCCATTTCATATACCGCAGTTGTGAGTGTTATATCCGTAATCACACTTCCACTCATAGTTGGCTTCTCAATGGATCATTTCATGGGTACCGCATCGCCCGATATCGAAATCCTTGAACTCGGAATAAGCATGTTTCTCCTGACCACTGTGCCTGTGATGATTGGAATGTTAATTCGCAGGTATTCAGAGTCCACTGCTGATGGTATTGAACCTTTAATTGGAAAAATCGCAGCTGGGCTTTTCGTCATCATCGTCATTGCNGCTATTGCAAGTGAATTTGATACNCTGATGGAGAATATTGGGACGCTTGGNCCTGCTGTTGTTATACTCAATATCCTGATGCTCGGAATAGGTTGGAAGAGTGCGACGATTCTTGATCTTGANANTAATCAGGCGACGACTGTTTCGATAGAGAGTGGCATACAGAACGCAACCGTGGGCATTACAGTTGGAGGCCTTGTAATGGCTCCCCAAGCAGGTGCAACTCTATCTGTGCTGAGTCTCCCATCGGGAGTCTATGGCGTTCTGATGTACATTGTCATCGCACCATTCCTCTACTGGAGGATCAATATGTCGAAAATGTGATTCAATCCTCATCTTCAACGACTTCGAAATCCGCTTCGTGGACTCCGTCATCAGACTCGTCTTCTTGGTTGTCTTCTTCCATATCCTTGGCTGCAGCCTCATATATTTTGATAGAAAGAGCCTGCATGAGGCCTTCTAACTCGGTTATCTTGGACTGTACTCCGGCTTCATCGATTTCATCCACATCGATTGGGGTGTCTCCATCCATCACCATTGATTCGAGTTCATTCAGCTTCTCCAGAACAGGTTCTGTATCAGCTTCCTCAAGCTTATCACCGGCTTCTTCGATGGTCTTTCGAGTCTGATAAACTATGCTTTCGGCCTGGTTCTTGAGTTCGACGCGTGCCTTCCTCTTACGATCTTCATCGGCAAATTCTTCAGCCTCTGCAATCTTAGACTTNATCTCGTCTTCACTGAGAGATGTTTGACTCTCTATAGTGATTTTTTGTTCCTTTCCTGTGCCGAGATCNTTTGCTGAAACATTCACAATTCCATTCGCATCGATGTCGAATGTGACTTCGATCTGGGGTATCCCCCTAGGTGCAGCGGGTATCCCTGTGAGGTGGAATTTTCCAAGAGTGATGTTGTCTTTAGCAAACTGCCTCTCTCCTTGAAGAACATGGACCTCGACAGCAGGCTGGTTGTCAGCAGCGGTAGAGAATGTCTCCGATCGCTTGCTTGGTATGGTGGTGTTTCGCTCAATCATTGTGGTCATAACCCCGCCTAGAGTCTCGATTCCGAGCGTAAGGGGTGTAACGTCCAGAAGGAGGACNTCGGTGACACCNGAATCTCCAACGATTATTCCTGCCTGAAGNGCCGCTCCCATGGCGACTGCCTCATCGGGGTTCACACCCTTGAAAGGAGCTTTACCGACNTCTTGTTCGATTGCAGATTGTACGGCAGGGACACGTGTAGAGCCACCTACTAGAATCACCTTGTCGACCTTGCCCTTGGATATTCCTGCATCCTTCATAGCTTGGCGCGTGGGTGAAAGAGTCCTTGAGATCAATGGCTCGATTAGTTCCTCAAACTTAGACNTCGATAGTGTGATGTCAAGATGCTCGGGCTGACCATCACGACTCGTGATGAATGGTAGATTGACNTGGGCGGAGCCAGAACCTGAAAGCTCTATCTTTGCTTTCTCTGCNTGTTCACGAAGTCTGCTCATGGCCTGTGCATCAGTAGATAGATCGATGCCTGTATCTTTCTTGTACTCATCAACAAGCCATGTGATGATGACCTCGTCGAAGTCATCGCCTCCAAGCCTGTTATCTCCGGAAGTCGCCTTGACTTCTATCTGTGGNTGGCCATCTACCTGGTAGATTTCGAGAATGGAAACATCAAACGTCCCTCCTCCGAGATCGTATACCAGGATGGTCTGATCTTCTTCTTTATTNACTCCGTATGCAAGTGCCGCTGCAGTGGGCTCGTTGATTATTCTAAGAACTTCTAATCCTGCGATTCGTCCTGCATCTTTAGTCGCCTTCCTCTGTGCATCGGTAAAATATGCGGGNCATGTGATTACGGCTTTCTTTATTTCCTGGCCGAGATATGCTTCTGCATCTGCCTTCAATTTCTGCAAGATGAATGCTGACATTTCTTGAGGCGTGTATGTGGAATCATCAATTTCAGATGACCAGTCAGTTCCCATCTCCCGCTTGACTGACAGAATAGTCCGATTAGCATTNGTCACAGCCTGACGCTTGGCAGTGATTCCGATGTGCCGCTCACCATCTTTGGCGAAAGCGACTACGCTTGGAGTGGTTCGTGCTCCTTCCGAATTTGGAATTACGACGGCCTGACCTCCCTCCAAGGTTGCCACGCAGCTGTTGGTCGTTCCTAGATCAATTCCGATAACTGGTGTGCTCATTCTTCAATCATCCCCTAATTATTCCATTCTCAGCGTCACATCAAGGATGCCATTGTTTAGGGTCCATTCCTCGATGNGGCTAGCTGCGAAAGGGATAGAGAAACCTCTGAGAGGGTTGAGGAGGTTATGCCTCAAAAGTTCGATTATTCTGCCTCCGTCAGCTAATGCGAGGTCGACTGATCCATCATCTGCCTCGGGGATGGAGGTAACATCAATCATTACGTTGGCTAGATCATCCTCNTGAGTGAAATCCGTATCTGGAATCTCAATNAGCCTGTTATCTTCNTGTGGCTCGGTTACGACATCTACCTGATCTAGAGGCGTGTTNCTTGAGGATTTTACAGATACTTCGAATCCCATCTTTGAGAGCATGTCCGCAAAACCCCCNGGCCCNGACATCATAGCCTCGATGTTCTTCCTAATCTCCTCGGGGTCTCCTTTTCCATTCAGGGTNATGTCAGTCTTGGATATGGATTTAGANTCGATTCCCATTCGTTCAAAATGCTCTTCCAACTGATTCATCATGTTCTCCAGCATGCTCATGTCCATGGGTATACCCATCTGTTCGAATACCTTGGTCATCTCACGAATGATGTCTCTTTCCCAGTTGTTTTNTTCAGAGGTCATTGTATCACTACTCAACCANGGGTTGTATAGTTGACCACGNGGGGGGTATATGAATCTCCCGTAGTAGTATAAATGGNAAAACNTCGAAGGAGAGGTTCCTTGATATTNCCGAAGATNCTCGTACCGCCGTGTCCTCCCCTGACGAAGACCTCACACTCCAAGATACAGACAGGGTAACTGGTAGGGCTGCCCTAGTTGGAAATGCGAGGGCTGCTTTGGCTGTAGCAGCTGCGGTGAGATCGACACTTGGCCCGAAGGGGATGGACAAGATGCTGATTGACCAGAATGGAGAGNTTCTGATTACCAATGACGGGGCTACNGTTCTNGATACGGCAAAGGTAGAGCATCCTNCTGCAANACTAGTGATTGAAACGAGTATTACACAAGATCGAGTGGCAAGNGATGGGACTACCACTTCCATACTGATATTAGCAGAATTGCTCAGAAATGCCCTCGAACTTTCCAGATCTGGTCTTCATCCGACAATAATTGCTGATTCGTACAGGTCCGCATATTCGATGTGCATGGAAGAAATAGCCTCGATTGCGANACCGCTCGCCTCNGATGAGGATGTACGGCACATTGTATCGACATGCATAGGGCAAAAAGTCGATTCATCGATACTCGATTTGGTATGCAGGCTCGCATTGGATGCTTCTGAGTCGATTGAAGTGGACGACCCTGAGGGAGAACGGGTTCTGGTTAAGCGCATNTCTCTAGAAGAAGGGGCGGTCACGGATACAGAACTTGTTTCTGCCTTCGTTACGAGGAAGCAAAGATTTGACAAATCCNTGCCAAATCGTGGAGGAAGTTGTTCTATTGCGGTTATTGACGGGGGTCTTGAGATACCNGAAGTGGAGTTCGATACCGAGTTTGAAATAAGCTCGTTGGGAGTCAGGGAAGGATTCATCCAGAGGAAGAGGAAGAAATTACAGGGTCTTGTTTCTCANCTNGAATCTCTTGATNTTGGAATTCTAGCTGTGCGTGATGGCATAGACGAAGAAGCGCAGAGTATGCTCAGGAAAGCAGGTATCAATTGCTTCAGGAGATTCGACAAGGAGGATCTGAACAGGCTTTCTGAGATAACAGGGGCCGTGATCGTCCGATCCGTCGAAATTGCTGAAAGAGTGCATCTTGGACATTGTGATTCATGGGAAGAGCGCAAAGTATCGGGCGTTCACTACCTGCATGTAGCGTCAAATTCTGGCCAGGGGAAGACCCTTCTTGTCAGGGGTTCAACTCCCGCCCTTAGAGATGAAGTCATACGGACTTTCGATGATGCGCTTGGAGTTGCAGTAAGAGTGTCGGGGGCGGCGCCCATGCTCCCAGGGGGAGGCTCGACATGGAGTCATCTTGCACGTATGCTTAGGAATGAGGCGAGCAAGTATGCAGGCAAGAGGCAATTGGCTGTAGAGGGATTCGCAGATGCTTTGGAGACTATTCCCAGAGTTCTTGCACAGAATTCCGGTCATGATCCGATAGACAGAATTCTTGAATTATCTGCTGCACAGACGAAAAGTGGTCCGTGGATTGGTTTCGATCTAATGACTGATAATCTCGTGAGTCTCGATTCGATTGGAATAATAGATCTTCGACTGGTGGTTGAGAATGCATTATCTGGAGCCACGGAGGGCGCGATATCGGTACTTAGGATCGATGATGTACTATGGGCCAAGGTCGAGCCTGGAGAACCTGACTGGAATCAGGACGAAGATGAAGATTGAGCCACACCGGCCATCATAGAATCAACCAGTTGGTCCATATCGAATCTTGATTCCCAGCCCCAATCACTCCTAGCAGGGGCATCGTCCACATCTTCTGGCCAAGTATCAGCGATATCCTGACGCTCATCTGGAATGAATCGCATTACTACGTTCGGCTTTCTTGAACGTATGCAATGTGCTAATTCCGAGGCAGAGAAACTAACTCCCCTAATATTGTACCCAGGCCTCCACTTGGAGAGATTCTCCGATGGAACGCTCATGAGTTCCATAGTGGCCCTAATTGCATCCTGCATCATCATCATCGGGAGTTT
>NZOY01000024.1 GCA_002695445.1 Flavobacteriaceae bacterium | reverse complement strand
CAATACTCCAGTAAATGTAACTTTCAATAATCAAGAGAGAATTGAGGATTTAGCTGGAAGAGTATCAAATCAAATATATGAAGATAGCTTATCATTAATATCAGCATTTAAAGATCAAGAATTTCTAAAAAAAAATGGTCTAAATGAAAAAAATGTACTTTCAATTTTTATCCCAAATTCATACAATATTTATTGGAATACTAACTCTGAGGATTTTAGAGATAGAATGTTAGAGGAGTATAAAAAATTCTGGAATAAAGAAAGGACAAAAAAGGCTGAAGAACTTGGTTTGAGTAAATTGGATATAATCTCTCTTGCATCTATAGTTCAAATTGAAAGTAGAAGAAATGATGAGCGTCCCAGAGTAGCAGGATTATACATTAACAGAATCAAAAAAAACATGAGACTTCAAGCAGATCCGACTGTAATCTATACAATAAAAGATTACTACAAAAACTTTGATACTATTATTAGGAGAGTTCTTTATCGTGACCTTAAGTTGGATTCAGATTATAATACATATAAAATTAAAGGTATTCCTCCAGGACCAATAACAATGCCTGACATCTCAGCAATTGATGCAGTTTTGAATTATGAAAAAAATAATTATCTCTTTATGGTTGCTGATCCAAGTAATAGGGGGTATCACCTTTTTGCTAGTAACCTATCCCAGCATAATAAGAATAAAAGAGCTTACATTCGTTGGATCAACAGCAGAGGTATATATAGATAGCGACTAGTTTGAAAGTTTTTGATTTAGATCCTCTACGTATTTTCTAAATTGTTTATCAGTAAAACTGAGGTTATCAACTGTTTTGCAAGCATGGAGAACTGTAGCATGGTCTCTTTTACCTATTTGACTACCTATACTTGCCAAGGATGCTTTAGTAAACTTTTTAGCAAAATACATTGCTAATTGCCTCGCTTGAACAATATGTCTCTTTCTGGTCTTAGATTGTAATGTTGCAATATCCATTTGAAAATATTCTGAAACTACTTTTTGGATATAATCTATGGAAACCTCTCTTTTTGTATTTTTTACAAACTTATTTACTATTTCTTTAGCTAATTCTAAATCAATATCCACTCGATTAAAAGATGATTGCGCAATGAGTGAAATAATAGCACCCTCTAGTTCTCTAACGTTTGTTTTTATATTTTTAGCAACATATTCAACTATGTTTTCATCAATTGTTACGCCATCACGAAATAGTTTATTTTTTAGTATTGATATTCGAGTCTCTAAATCTGGTACTTGAAGCTCTGCAGATAGCCCCCATTTGAATCTTGACAAAAGTCGCTGTTCAATATCTTGCATATCTACGGGTGCCTTATCTGATGTAATAATGACTTGTTTTCCGTTTTGATGTAGATGATTAAAAATATGGAAAAAAACATCTTGTGTCCCAGATTTTCCTGATAAAAACTGAACGTCATCTATTATTAGAATATCAATTACTTGATAAAAATGGATAAAATCATTCCGGGTATTTTTTTTGACAGATTCAATATATTGCTGAGTAAATTTCTCCGCAGAAATATACAAAACTGTCTTTTCAGGATATTTTTCTTTAATTTCAACTCCAATTGCGTGCGCTAGATGCGTTTTACCTAAACCAACACCTCCAAAAATCATCAATGGGTTAAAAGAGGTGCCTCCTGGTTTATTGGAAACGGCCATACCTGCAGATCGTGCTAATCGGTTAGAATCACCTTCTAAAAAGTTTTCGAAATTATAACTTGGGTTTAGTTGAGACTCAATTTGTAAATTTCTAATACCTGGAATTACAAATGGATTCTTTAATTCGCTGGTGAAAGTATTTAATGGTGCATCTACTTGCTGAGAATCTAGACGCTCACGGTTGTTACTTGGTATACTTTCTGTAAATGGAATTTTATTTCCAAAAGTGTTTTCCATTTTAATAACATAGATTAAGCGTGCATCTTTTCCTAACTCTCTAGTTAGGGCAACTTTTAGGATTTTAACATAATGTTCCTCCAGCCATTCGTAAAAAAACTTACTTGGAACTTGAATACTAAGAGAGTTCTCAGTTAATTTAATTGGAATTATTGGCTTAAACCAAGTTTTGAATGCTTGCTGTTGGATGTTATCCTTAATAAAAATCAAACAATTATCCCAAATTTTTTCTGCAGAAGCGTCCATTAAAAATTAAATACTGTGATTTGATTTATGTTTAATATTAATAGATTTATTGTATTCAAACCTATTTACAAATATTGAAATAAAAAACTTAAAAAAAACTTTTTTTCTGGTTGATTTTTTAATTTTTTTTTTTGAAATTATANACCATNANTTTAATTGATAAAANTTAAAAGGTTTAANCTTTGATAGAGTTTTCTACAGTACCATTTAGAGTTAGGTATTCTGAAACAGACCAAATGGGTTTTGTTCATCACAGTAACTATCTGAAATACTTTGAGATGGCTAGGATTGAATGGCTTAATTCTATAGGTTATTCATACAAAAANCTTGAGGAGGAGGGNATTGTAATGCCTGTCCTAACAGCAGATTTAAAATTTAAAAAACCTTGTTTTTTTGATGACTTACTTACTGTNCANCTTTNTNTAAATGAAATACCTAAANCAAGGATTTTTTTTAAATATATGATTACCAATCAATTGAAAAATAAAGTAGCTTATGGAAATACAAGTTTGGCTTTTTTAGATACCAGAAAAAGAATTCCTATTAGATGTCCAAAAAATTTTATAGACTCAATTCAATCATTATTNTAAGTATAGAGTTTGTCGCTTCCAANAGTTGTTATAGTATGTTCATTTTTATTTAAAATTGGTGAAACAAGTCCATCATTTAGAATCCTTTCAGTTTTAAAAACTCTAGCTTTATCCCATAAACCATTTTTTATAAAATAACTCAATGTTTTTTGTCCGCCCTCAACTATTAAAGACTGAATATTTTTTTCATGAAGTAATGTAATCAACTTTTTTATTTCTAGANTTTNGTTTTTTGTGCTAATATTTTTTGAATTAATTACAATAAGATTATTTTTTTTTTTGTTTTGATANAAAAAAATTTCATTTGTAATTCTATTNTTCGGATCAACTATAATCGCCGTTGGGTCATTGCCATACCAATGTCTTGAGGTAAGTCTTGGGTTATCATTTATAGCTGTATTTACACCGATCATAATTGCTTGTTCTTCAGTTCTCCACTTATGAACTATTTGTTTAGANAGGNTTTGAGTAAGCCAGTATTTTTCATTAATGTCTTTNGGCGCCATAAATCCGTCCTTACTTTCTGCCCATTTGAGAGTTATGTATGGGCGCTTTTTTTTGTGAAAAGTAAAAAAACGTTTATTTAACTGAAAACACTCTTTTTCTAATATACCCTTCACAACAATACATCCATTTTCTCTTAATCTATTTATTCCTTTNTTGAATACTTTTTTGTTATAGTCTATTGTTCCTAAGACCACTTTTGGTATTTTCATTTTCAAGATTAAATCAGAACAAGGAGGTGTTTTGCCATGATGATTACAAGGTTCTAGNTTGACGTATAAAGTAGATTTCTNTAAAATTGACTTATCTTTAATTTTGTCAATTGCCTCTTTTTCAGCATGAGCTCCTCCTGCTTTTTTGTGCCATCCCTCTGAGATGATTTTTCCTTTNTAGACAATNACGCATCCNACTAGNGGGTTAGGATAAGTATAACCTAATCCCCTNCTTGCCAAGGTAATGCATCTTTCCATAAATTTTTCATCATCCATACTTAAAATCAGTATTTTTTNGAAATGAAGTTGTAATGNTAAAATNAAACAAAAAAGATTGTATTAATTTTGNATATGCTATTATCTGAATTTCGTATTTATTTCCGAAAAATATTATCAGAATTTTACTCAAACAGGGAGATTGATACATTTTTTAAAATATTAATNGATTTTTATTTTGATTGGAAGTCAACATTCATTGGACTTAATCCAAATTATGTTTTGGATTCAAATCAACTTCAGAAANTAAAATTTGCATTAGCTGAGCTCGAATTAGGGAAACCTATTCAATANGTTACCAATCAAGCCTTTTTTCTCAANAACGANTTCTATGTCAATGATTCCGTTCTTATTCCAAGACCTGAAACAGAGGAATTGGTTAAATGGGTGCTTGATGACATTAATGAATATAAAATTAAATCACCCCACTTAATGGATATTGGAACTGGAAGCGGTTGTATTGCAATTAGCTTGGCAAAAGCTAATAGAGAGATAAAATTGACTGCGATTGATTTATCAAAAGAGGCCTTAATTATAGCAAAGAAAAATGCATCTAAACATAAAGTAAAAATTGATTTTGTTCAAGAAGATATTCAATCCTTGTCTTATCTCAACAGAACATTTGATATAATTGTTTCCAACCCTCCTTATATTCACCCTGATGAGAAAAAAGATATTTNACCTAATGTATTAAACCATGAGCCACACATGGCTNTTTTCACACCGAATAATGATCCTATATATTTTTACCGACTAATTATTAATTTTGCATCAAAGGTTTTGAAATCCCTTGGAGGCCTTTATTTGGAAATAAATCCTAAATTTTTAGAATTATTAAAATCAAATTTTTCTAGTAGAAATTTTAGTGAAGTTGAGGTTAGAAATGATATTTTTGGTAAACCAAGGATGCTTAAAGTCATAAAAAAGTAAATGGAAATCAAAGAAAAAATCGAACGTCTAAGAGCTGCTTTACANAAGCATAACCACAATTACTACGTTTTAGATNCTCCTACAATTAGTGATTTTGATTTTGACCAAATGCTCCAGTCTCTTATTGAACTTGAAAAAGCATACCCCGTTTTTTATGATTCTAATTCTCCAACTCAAAGAGTTGGGGGTGGGGTCACAGAAAATTTTAAAACAATTAGACACAGATATCCAATGTATTCTCTTGCTAATACNTACTCTAGTCAGGAAATAATACAATGGGTAGANAGGGTAGAAAAGAGTTTAGGTCATNGCGATTTTAATTTTACATGTGAGTTAAAATATGATGGAGCTTCCATTAACCTTACCTATGAAAATGGAATTTTTGTTAGAGGAGTTACTCGCGGAGATGGTTCTCAAGGAGATGATGTTTCTTTAAATTTAAAAACAATTCCTACTATACCACTTAAATTAAATGGAACCTATCCCAATCTATTTGAAATTCGAGGAGAGATTGTCTTACCAATTGAAGGTTTTGATTTAATAAATGCTGAAAGAGTAAAATTAGGGGAGGANCCATATATGAATCCCAGAAATACAGCGTCTNGCTCATTAAAACTCTTGGATAGTTCACAGGTTGCTAAACGCCCATTAGAATGTTTTCTATATGCAATTACAGGTTCAAATTTAGAGTTAGACTCTCAAATAGAAGTTCTNCAAAAAGCTAGAAGTTGGGGATTTAAAGTGCCTAAAAATGAAATTTTAGCCAATACCATTGAGGAGGTATTTAAATATTTGGATTATTGGGAGAAAAATAAAGGTAATTTACCATATGAGATTGATGGAGTTGTAATAAAAATAAATCAGCTTAGCTATCAGAGAGAATTAGGTCATACAACTAAGACACCAAGATGGGCAATTGCCTATAAGTTCGAGGCTGAAAGAGCCAATACAAAATTATCCTCAGTAGTTTATCAAGTTGGCAGAACTGGTGCTGTTACACCTGTGGCCAATTTAAATCCAGTTTTGTTGTCTGGAACTACCATCAAAAGGGCTTCATTACATAATCAGGATCAGATAGAAAAGTTAGACTTAAGAATTGGTGATTCAGTTATAGTAGAGAAAGGAGGAGAAATTATCCCTAAAATAGTTGCAGTAAATCCATTAAAACGTCCNTCTGAAAGTTTTAAAATAAATTTTATAAGCCATTGTCCTGAATGCAATGCTAAGCTNTTGAAGGAGCAAGGGGAGGCTCAGCATTATTGTAAAAATCAGAGTGGGTGTAAACCCCAAATTATTGGTAAAATTCAGCATTTTATTTCNAGGAAAGCAATGGATATTGATGGCTTGGGAAGTGAAACTGTTGTTTTACTTTACGAAAATGGATTACTCAATAATATTGCTGATTTATACGAGCTTAGATATGAGAAAATACTTCCACTTGAACGAATGGCAGAAAAGTCTGCTAAAAATTTAATTAATGGAGTAAAAGCCTCGAAAAAAAAACCTTTTTCTAAAGTTTTATTTGGTTTAGGTATCCGCTATGTAGGTGAAACAGTTGCCAAAAGGTTAGTCAATTCATTCGNAAATATTGATTCATTAATNGCTGCTGACCTTGAGGAGTTTACTTCNATAGATGANATAGGTAATCGTATTGCTGAGAGTTTANTTNAATTTTTCTCAATNAATGAAAACTTATCATTGATNGATCGTCTTAAACAACATGGATTAAAATTTCAATCAGATATTGATAAAAATGAGGGTNANTTAGCTTTAATGGGTAAAAAATTTGTAATATCTGGAGTATTTGAAAGTCTGTCTAGGGAAGAGCTAAAAAATAAAATTGAATTTAATGGTGGTTTTGTTATGAGTTCAATTTCAAAAAAAACAGACTATGTATTGGCCGGGAATGGTATGGGACCAAGTAAGAAAATTAAGGCAGAAAAGTTTGGTATAACTATAATTAGCGAGGATTTATTCTTTAAACTNCTTAATGATTAGCTTAAAAAGTTACTATTTGTTTTATTTGTAACAATTTTGAAATTTAATTGATAATAAGCAATATTTTAAATACTATTATTNGTTAAATTTAATTTTGCTTATGAAAAATTGGTTTAGAAATCTGTTGTTAGAGCGTATTTACTTAAAATCTATAAAGGCATCTAANAAGAANGTAATAAAATATGGTGAAAAAATTAAAACCATTTCTGTAATTCTTGATAATCGATTGGGAATAGATAAAGATTCTTTTAAAAATATGGCAGAGTCATTTAATTTATCGAAAAAAAATGTTAGAGTTTTGACGTATTACCAATCCCAAAATCAGATTAGTGCAAAAGCTGTAAACAATAGTTTTACTTTTAAAGACATCACTAATTTTGGAATAATTAGTAAAAAGTTAACTAATTTTTGTTCAAAGAAGTCTGACATACTTATAAATTACTATGATAAAAATGATATTAATTTAAAATATATTAGCTCCAAATGCTTAAATAATATAAGTATTGGTTTTACAAANGTTGANCATGAAATAAATGATTTAATTATTGACGTCGATGCAAAAAGTATAGAGNTATTTAAAGAAGAATGTTTTAAGTATTTAAAAACCATCTACAGTTAAAATGAAAGAATTAGTGGGTCATGGTGTNGCATTAATAACTCCTTTTAAAAAAAATGGTGAGGTTGATTATACTGCTATTCCAAAAATAATAGACCATTTGATTAGTGGAGGCGTCGATTATTTAGTTGTTCTTGGAACTACAGGAGAAACCGCTACTTTGAGTGANAATGAAAAAAAACACTTGATATCGACTATCGTTAAGTATAATGCNGGACGTATTCCTCTAGTAATTGGAATCGGAGGGAATAATACTAATCAGGTTATAAAAAATATTAACTCGATTGACCTAAGTCCTTTTGTTGCCATCTTATCTGTNACGCCNTTCTATAATAAACCTAATCAAGAAGGATTGTATCATCATTTTGGTNCTATTGCTAGAAATTCAAGTCTACCCATAGTATTGTATAATGTTCCNTCTAGAACAGGNGTAAATCTTTTACCTCAAACAGTTTTACGTTTAGCNAATGATTTTTCAAAAATAGTAGCTATTAAAGAAGCTACTGGAGATATCAAACAAGCTCAAACATTGTTAAATATTTGTCCGGGAGATTTCTTAATANTATCTGGTGATGATGAAACATCACTATCAATGCTNCTAGCTGGTGCAAAAGGTGTGATTTCTGTAATTGGAAATGCAATTCCTGAAGANTTTTCCAAGGTTGTTNACTATGGAATCGAAGGCTCTGTAAAAGAGGCTTATCAAACGCANAATAAAATTTTANATTTAATTCGCTCTATTTATGACGAGGGAAATCCTACTGGAATTAAAGTATTAATGAGTGCCCTTGGTTTATGTGAAAATTATTTGAGACTTCCTCTAGTGCCTGCTTCTAAGGACTTGTNTGATAAATTAAATAGATCCTTTAAAAAATTTATTTAATCATNTGTTGTATTACTTTCGATATTAAACTGGAACAAATTATCCAACACCATNTAATTATTTTAGTAATTTCGCGTAATGGTTAAAATGTTTANTTCCACTTTAATAGGATTTTTTTTTGCTTTCCTAGTTACATCTTGTAATGAGTATCAGAAAATACTTAATAATGAGGATTTAAACCTTAAATATAAAGCTGCTGAGAGTTATTACGAGAATGGGGAATATCGAAGGGCTAATAGAATCTTTGAACAACTTGTTCCATCTTACAGAGGAAAGCCACAAGCAGAAAGATTGATGTATTTTTTTGCAGATACTTATTACCAAACAAAAAATTATTATCTAGCTGCATATCAATTTGAAAATTTTATTAAATCCTTCCCCAAATCACAAAAAATTATAGAAGCGAATTTTTACTCTGCTAAATCACACTATATGATGTCTCCAGATTATAGTTTAGATCAAGAGGATACTCGAAAAGCAATAAATAAACTACAAATTTTTATAAATAATTACCCAGATTCATCTTTTATGGAGGAATCCAATCAGTTAATTAGTGAATTACAGGTTAAGATCGAGAAAAAAGAATTTGAGATAGCTAAACAATATTATACGATATTTGACTATAGAGCTGCAATAACCGCATTAGATAATTTTATTGCAGAGTTTGTTGGGACAAAATACAGAGAGGAAGCACTCTATTATAAATTTCTCTCCTCATACGAAATTGCCATAAATAGTGTAGAACTTAAGAAACTTGACAGACTAAAAGACCTTAAGGAACTACATATGAATATTGTTCGTTATTACCCTGAAACCTTATTTGAAGAAGATCTAACAAAAAAAATGAAAAATGTTGATAAAGAAATCAATACCTTTGAATAATAAAATATAATTATGACTAAATATAGAAACTCTAGTGCACCGTCATCTACATCAACTTACAATAGAAAAAAGATTGAGTCTCCTACAGAAAATATATACAAAGCTATATCAATAATTGCTAAAAGATCTAATCAGATAAATTTGGATATTCGTAAGGAGCTGCACGAAAAATTAGATGAATTTGCTACCCATAATGATAGCTTGGAGGAAATATTTGAGAATAAAGAGCAAATAGAGGTTTCAAAGTTCTATGAGCGACTCCCAAAACCCCATGCAATTGCAATTGAAGAGTGGTTAAATGAAAAAGTCTATCATCGAAATACAGAAGATCCCAAAGAATAAATTATGAGTGTTCTAAGCGGAAAAAAAATCCTCCTGGGTATTTCCGGTAGTATAGCCGCTTACAAAACCCCTTTCATAGTCAGAATTCTTAAATCCTTTGAGGCTGAAGTAAGAGTTATAATGACTCCTGCTGCAAAGGAATTTGTCTCCCCACTCACATTATCTACCCTCTCAGAAAATCCTGTTTTAAGCACTTTTACTGAAACCTCAAATGATAATCCTGTATGGAACAATCATGTGGAACTTGGTAAGTGGGCGGACATATTTATTGTAGCGCCCGCCACTTCTAATACTATATCTGCAATGGTAAATGCGAAATGTGATAATATTTTGATTGCCACTTATCTTTCTTGTACTGCTAAAGTTTACGTGGTTCCAGCTATGGATTTGGATATGATGAACCATTCGGCAAATCAATCTAATTTAAAAGAATTAAAATCTTTAGTAAAAAAAGTTTTACCAGTTGGACAGGGGTTTTTAGCCAGTGGTTTATATGGTAAAGGTAGAATGCTTGAACCAGATGAGATAATTAACTTTATAGAGCAAGATACTTTAGAAAACCTTCCACTTTTTAAAAAAAATATTTTAGTTACCGCTGGTCCTACTTTCGAGCCAATTGATCCTGTAAGATTTATTGGAAACCATTCAAGTGGTAAAATGGGATTTGCTTTGGCTGAAGAAGCAGCTAAACTTGGAGCTGAAGTTACACTTATAACAGGACCAACATCCGTTTCAACCACCCACAATATAAAAATTATAAATGTTGTTACAGCTGAACAGATGTTTAGAGAGGTCAATAAAAATTTCGATAAAATAGATATAGCAATTGCCTCTGCAGCAGTTTCAGATTTCAAACCTAAGGATTATAAAAAAAATAAAATTAAAAAAGAGAATAATTTAGAGTCGATAAAATTAGAGCCAACTAAAGATATCTTATCATGGATGGGTAATAATAAAAAACAAAAGTTTTTAGTTGGTTTTGCCCTTGAAACTGAAGATGAGGTTAAAAGTGCATTAAAAAAATTAAGATCAAAAAACTTGGATTTAATAATTATGAACTCTCTAAATGAACCTGGAGCAGGTTTTTCAATTGATACTAATAAGATTTCTTTGATAAATAAAAAAGAGGAAATAATAAAATTCGAACTAAAACCTAAAAAAGATGTAGCGAAAGATATTTTTTCTCAAATTTTAAAAGAACATGCATAAGTTTTTATTGTTTTTTGCATTAATTTATGGCAACACATCAGTAGCTCAGGAATTAAATGCTCAATTCATTGTAAATGCTAATTTAGTAAATCAAACTAATCAACAAATTTTCGAAACTCTAGAGCGTTCTGTCAATGAATTTATTAATTCTCAATCATGGACTGAACAAGAATATTTACCAGAGGAAAAAATTCAATGTAGTTTTATTTTCAACCTTACATCATATGACTCTTCAAGGTTTGAGGGAACTCTTCAAGTTCAATCCCTGAGAACTATTTTTAAATCAAATTATGATAGTCCAGTGTTAAACTTCATGGATAGAGATATTAGTTTTACATATCTTGAGTTCCAGCCATTGTTTTATGCTCCGGCCTCATATCAGTCTAATTTGGTTTCTATTTTAAGTTTTTATGCATTCTTTATATTGGGTATAAATGCTGATACATTAAGTTTAAAAGGAGGTGATTTATATTTTGATCAAGCTCAGCGAATAGTTAACTTATCTCAGCAAGGAGGAGCAATAGGATGGAAGCAAAATGATGGAAATCGTAATCGTTTTTGGTTAATTGATACTATACGTTCCAATACCTTTAGAGAATACAGGGAAGCATTACACACTTACCATCGAATTGGAATGGATTTGATGTCGGAAGATATCAATAAAGCAAAAAAAAATATTATAAATTCAATATTTGCCCTTGAAAAGCTTTTTGATAGAAGGCCTAATTCTTTACTTTTGCAACTTTTTTTTGATGCAAAGTCCAATGAAATAGTTAATGTTTTTTCTGGTGGCCCCGAAATTGATTTTGATGCCACATCAAAATTATTAAAAAAAATCGCTCCCTTTTATGTTCCTCAATGGAAACAAATTAAATAGTAGCATTTTTTGAATTTATTTTTAATCTCAGTTATCTTTGGTTTTAAACCGAAAAAAACATCAATTGATTACAAGTCTAAAAATTCTAAATTATGCTTTAATTGACAATCTAGATATTTCTTTCACTGATGGTCTATCATGTATAACAGGTGAAACAGGAGCAGGAAAGTCAATTTTGATGGGTGGATTATCGCTGGTTTTAGGTAAAAGAGCAGATTTGAATGTTTTAAAAGATCCTAACAAAAAATGTGTTATAGAAGCNACATTTTACATTGACAATTATTCATTAAGAGANTTTTTTGATGAGGCACAAATAGATTATCAAAAGGAAACACTTTTGAGGAGAGAGATTATTCCAGGCGGAAAATCAAGGGCTTTTATCAATGATTCTCCTGTTACACTTGAAAAAATAAATAGATTAAGTGATTTTTTGATTGATGTTCATTCACAAAATGAAAATCAGACATTATTTAAGGATGAATATCAGTTTTTAGTTCTTGATGCATTAGCTAAAAATGATATCTTGATAAATGAGTATAGTAAAAATCTGATTGAATTTAATGTGACTAAGAAAATTTATGATGAATTGCTTTTAAAATCTCATAGTTTAAAACAGGAAAGTGATTACAATAAGTTTCTATATGATGAATTAGTTAATGAGGATTTAAATTTAGATTCCCAGATTTCACTTATGGAGGAAATAGAAAAGCTTTCAAATGTTGAAGATTTACAACTTAATTTATCTCAAAGTATCCAAATTATTGAGGGGGATCAAATTGGATTATTAACACAGATTAGTAATTTAAAAGCCGTTTTAAAAAATGCAGTAGACAAATCAAATAGTTTTTCCACTCTTCATGATCGTGTAACTGTTTTAGATATAGAGCTTAAAGATATTTTGGATCAATTAATTGATAAATTGTACGAGCTTGAAAGTAATCCTTCACTTTTAGAAAATTTAAATCATAAACTGGATAAAATTCATAGTCTTTTTCATAAACATAATGTTGATAATATTTCAGATTTGTTAAATATTAAAGATCAACTAGAAACTAAATTAAATGAAAATATAAATCTTGATAGTAAAATTGAAGATCTTAAAATTAAATTAAAAGACTTCGAAGAAANCCTTAACAGAAAAGCTTTTCAAATTCACGAAAAAAGAAAAAACACGATTCCAGTTCTTTGTAATGAAATTGAGGAAATGATTGCAAAAATGGGAATGCAGAGAGCAAAATTCAAAGTTNAATTAAATTTTTCAGAAAACTTTTTATATAATGGGAAAGATCAAATTAATTTTTTGTTTTCAGCAAATTTAGGAGCCTCGTTCAGACCAATTAAAAAAGTCGCTTCAGGTGGAGAAATGTCAAGAATTATGCTAGCGATTAAAGCNATNTTATCNAGATTTAANCANCTTCCGACNATTGTTTTTGATGAAATTGATACAGGTGTTTCTGGCACGATTTCAAACGAGATTGGAAATGTAATGGNNCAAATGGGACAGTACATGCAGGTTTTTACAATAACTCATTTACCTCAGGTGGCGGCAAAAGGAAAGCAACATTATAAGGTTTANAAAGAAGTTCAAGGTTCTTCTACCGTTACTAATATCAAGAAATTAGATGAAGAAGATAGAGTAGTTGAGCTAGCCCAAATGCTTTCAGGAGAAGACCTTACTGAGACAGCATTTGATCATGCTCGACAATTACTCAATTAAATGTATATTTATCTTCATTTAAAAATTCATTATCATGTCCCATAATATTTTNAAAGGAAAAAAAGGAATTATTTTTGGAGCACTTGATGATCAGTCAATTGCTTGGAAAACTGCTGAATCTGTAAAAAGTGAAGGAGGTAAATTTGTATTAACTAATGCTCCAGTGGCAATTAGAATGGGAGCAATAAATGAATTAGCCAAAAAAACGAATTCAAAAGTTATNCCCGCTGATGCAACTAAAATTGAGGACCTAGAAAAACTTATTGATCAATCAATGAGTCATTTAGATGGTAAGNTAGACTTTGTTTTACACTCAATAGGCATGTCTGTAAACGTTAGAAAGGGAAGGCATTATACNGACCTTAATTATGATTGGATGACTAAAGGCTGGGATGTTTCTGCGGTCTCATTTCACAAATTGATGCAGGTACTTTTTAAAAAAGATGCTATGAATCAATTTGGAAGTATTATAGCGCTCTCATATGTGGCAGCCCAAAGAACTTTTCCTAATTACAATGATATGGCTGACAACAAAGCCTATTTAGAGTCAATAGCTAGAAGTTTTGGTTATTTCTTTGGAAAGAAAAAAAATGTAAGGGTAAATACTATATCNCAATCTCCAACACTTACAACCGCAGGTAAAGGGGTTAAAGGTTTGGATGGATTCCTAAATTATGCTGAACAAATTTCACCCCTGGGAAATGCGTCTGCTGGGGATTGTGCGAATTANATCGTGATTATGTTTTCTGATTATACAAAGAGAGTNACATTACAAAACCTTTACAATGATGGTGGATTCTCAAATGTAGGCGTGAGTCAAGAAATAATTGATAGCCTTGATAACGGCTGATTTAAAATTTAATAATCAATTTTATTACAAAAAGCATTCAATCTTTGGAGAAACTTAAAATTAAATTTCATCAAAAGAATAAATTCCGATTTTTTTTTCTTTTTCTATTCTTATCGTTTTCATTTTGGATTATTACTAAATTATCTAATACTTATAGCTCATCAGTTTCATTTAGTGTAAAACTAGAAGATGTTCCAGATTTAATTATTCCAAAAAATACAGATTCGTTAGTTTTAAAAATTTACATAACTGGAAGCGGATTTGAACTTTTATTATATAATTTTTTTAATGACGAGATAGTTATTTCTGCAAGAAATGCTGAATTTAAAACTGATTATGCGGAAGTTGACCTATTAAATCAGATATTTTCAATTCAACAGCAATTGTATCAAAATACAATTGTTGGACGACTTGAAACATCAAGTATATCTTTCAATTTTGATCGTCTTGTAAGAAAAAAAGTGCCTATTTTACCTGTTATGAAAATTGATTATAAATTAGGTTTTGAAAGGACTGAGGATTGGAAAGTTACTCCAGACTCTGTATGGATTGCTGGTTCATCAAATTTGTTGGATACCNTAATTTATTACCCTACTGAAACTTTCAAGAAATTTAAAGTTGATATGCAAATTGATGAATTAATTCAATTAAAAAAAAATTNACAATTAAAATTTGATTTTAGTGAAGTTAGAATATCTGCAGATGTTCAAAAATTTACTGAAAAGACAGTTGAAACTTTCGTTAGTATCAAAAATTTACCAGATACGCTTTCAATTAAGCTTTTTCCTCAACGAGTCAAATCAACTTTCCTTGTTTTAATTGATAATGTNGATAAAATTAAATCGAATGATTTTCTATTCTATTGCGATTTTAATGACACTCAAATAGGAACTACAAATAATTTAAATGTAAAGCTTGATAATCCTCCAATTGGAGTGAGGAATATAAGATGGGAACCTAAAAAACTTGATTATNTAATAAGACAGTGAAAATAATTGGATTAACTGGTGGTATAGGAAGCGGAAAATCTAAAATTTTAAGAGAATTTCATAGGTTTGGGGTCCCTTGTTTTGAATCAGATAAAGTTGCAAAAAATTTAATTAAACAGAATAATAATTTAATTGAAAAGATAAAAATTGCATTTGGGGTAGAAGTTTTTAATGGAAAAAAAATAGATAGTAAAAAACTTGCCTCTATAGTTTTTAAAGATAGATCAAAATTAGACACCCTAAATTCAATAGTTCATCCAGAGGTATCTAGAAATTTTAGTTCATTTGTATCCCTCCAAAAATCAAATTATATCATAAAGGAAGCTGCCATTTTAATTGAATCAGGTGAATACAAAAATTGTGATTTAATTATTTTAGTTATTGCTCCAAAAAAAGATAGGGTTATTAGAGTAATTAAAAGAGATGGGCTAACTACTAAAAATGTNTTTGAAAGAATGAAGAATCAATGGGAGGACTCAAAAAAAATTCCTTTTGCTGATTTTATTATTGAAAATAATGACTGGAATAAAACAATAAAAAAAATAAGGGAAATTCATCGAATATTATCCTNTTAACTCTGTAAATATAATATCAGTTAAATAATATNACTTTNANATTNNTATTTTTTAGCTAATTTGTAAAGGTTAAAAATTTAANAAAGNTTGAAAAAAAATTTTTTTATTTTATTGGTAGGGTTAATGATTGCATCTATTGTAGCCGTTATCATTTTTCAGGCTTATTGGATTTCTAGCGCTTGGGAAAATAAGGAGGAAGAATTTAGTCTTGCAGTCAGTCAATCTATTAAAACCGTTTCTGCGAAAGTACAAGAGCAAGAGATGTCAGATTATATATTGGCTTTTCAACAAATGATTGATTCTGTTGGTACCCCAAGTGATTCTAATTTTACAGATGTTTTTCTATTTATGGATGATGATATCTCATCTAATCTCACTTCATTCTATGCCTTTGGAATATTGGAGGAGGACTACAATATTAATATCTCAGAAATTAGTCCCAGTTTCATTGATGAAAACATAAAGGATTATAAAAAAGTTAAATCAACAACTATTCTTAATAAGGATAAAATTTTTAATAGAGAAAACAGACTTAATGCATCAATAAATAAACTTAAAACAATNGAGAAACTNAGTCTTTTTGATCAAGCGATTTATCGTTCTGCTTTTTCAGATTATTCAAGCACTATTCCTGTTCACAAAAGAATTACTCCGAATGAACTTAAATTATTATTGGATCAAGAATTTATTGACAGAAGTATTATGACAAATTATGATTATGGAATTTATAATAATGGTCTAGCTACAAAAGTTGTATCTAATAATTATTCTGAGAAGAGTAGTGGACCAAAATATGAAACACCCATTTTTAGGAGTAATAAAGATGGATCGAGTCCATATAAATTAGTTGTTTCATTTCCTGATAGAAATCAATTTGTTTTTTCTTCGATTCTCAGTGTGGCTGGTTTATCTTTTTTACTAACGCTATTTATCATAATTGTTTCTACGACTGCAATCTATCAAATTATTCGCCAGAAAAAAATATCTGAGATGAAATCTGATTTTATAAATAACATGTCTCATGAGTTTAAGACCCCAATAGCAACGATAAGTCTTGCGTTAGATGCAATCTCAAGCCCCAAATCAAGAAATTCAAAAAATAAAGTACTTAAATACATTCAAATGATTAGAGAGGAGAATTATCGGATGTTATCCCAGGTAGAAAATGTATTAATGATATCACGTTTAGAGAAAAGTGTCTCTCCAATTGAGCTAACTGAAATTGACCTTCATGATGTGATTNAAAATTCCNTACGTCATATAGATTTAATAGTAAAAAATGAAAAGGGAGAGATAACAACCTATCTTAATGCATTAAAAACGAAGTTTAAAGGAAATTTTAATCACTTTACAAATGTTGTTGTTAATATATTAGATAATGCTGTAAAATATTCTGAAAAAAAACCAGTTATCAAAATTTTTACAGCTGATTATGATGACGGTGTAGAATTAAAAATTAGTGATGAGGGTATTGGAATGGATGTGGCGACTCAAAAGCATATTTTTGAAAAATTTTACCGACAACAAAGTGGCGATATTCACAATATAAAAGGTCACGGCTTAGGGTTGTCTTATGTAAAAAAAATAGTTGAAATTCATGGAGGAGATATTTTAATTAATAGTAAAGTTAAATATGGTACTACTTTCTTAATAAAATTACCCTGTTTTTAATATTTTAAGTCCTAATTAATGAATACTGAATCTAAAAAAATTTTAATCGTTGAAGATGATTTTAACTTTGGCAATATATTGAAGGATTATTTAATATTACACGACTACTATGTTGACCTTGCAAAAAATGGAATAGAAGGATATGAAAAGTTCAAAAGAGAAATTTATGACATTTGTATATTAGATGTAATGATGCCATATAAAGATGGATTTTCACTGGCCAAGGAAATTAGAGAAAAAAATGAAGAAATCCCCCTTATATTTTTGACTGCCAAAACACTAAAAGAAGATGTTTTGCGTGGATTTAAAATCGGTGCAGATGATTACCTAACTAAACCATTTGATTCAGAAGTACTTTTGGCTAAAATTAAAGCTATTTTAAACCGAAAGAATTTTATTGACGTTCCTGAAACCGAAAATTATCAATTTGATATTGGTAGATTTAAATTTAACTCAAAACTTCGTTTTTTAAATATTGATGGAAATAAGCCAATAANNCTATCACCAAAAGAAAATCAGCTCTTGAAACTTCTAGTGATTCATGTTAATGATCTTTTACCTAGGGAAATTGCACTAAATAAAATATGGAGAGATAATAATTACTTTACTTCACGAAGTATGGATGTTTACATTGCCAAGTTAAGAAAATATTTAAAGTATGATACCAATGTAGAAATTTTAAATATTCACGGAGAGGGATTTAGACTGGTTATTTCCAAATAAAAATTATCTTATAGATTACGTGGATGAAACTCTTCCATTACTTTTTTTAAATGTTTATTATCAAGATGAGTATAAATTTCTGTAGTTATAATGCTTTCATGTCCCAATAATAATTGAATAGTCCTAAGGTCTGCACCATTTTCAAGTAAGTGAGTTGCAAAAGAGTGTCGAAAAGTATGTGGGCTAATTTTTTTTTTGATCCCTACTTTTTTAGCTGCATTTNTTATAATTGTAAAAATCATCGCCCTTGACATCTTTTTCCCATTCCTGTTTAAAAATAAAATATCTTCATCTTTTATTTTCTCAAATGGACGAATTTCATCTATATATATTTGAATAAATTTTTTTGAATAGCTTCCTAAAGGAATTAATCTTTGTTTCCCTCCTTTACCATTTACTCGAATAATATTTTCTTTAATAAAAATATTTGATAGGGTTATCTCAACCAACTCACTAACTCTTAATCCACTTCCATACAAAGTTTCAATAATAGCTCGATTACGTTGACCTTGAGATTTATTTAATTCAATTCCGTCAAGAATTTTTTCAATTTCATTNGTNTTAAGNATTTGTGGAAGTTTTCTCCCAATTTTTGGGGCCTCTATTAAATCTGCAGGTGAGTCCTGACAATAGTTCTCAAAAATTAAAAAATTAAAAAAACTTTTAAGGGCTGAAACCCTTCTTGCCTGACTATTCGATCCAATGAGCTTAGATTGTGTGAAAATAAATTGCTGTAAAGTTTCCTTNGAGCAGTTTTGAGGGCTTTCTTTTATGTTNCTGTTTTCCATAAANTCGACAAAACTNCTAATATCATGAGAATAACTCATTACGGTATTTTTACTGAGCCCTCTCTCTATTTGAAGGTAAAATTTAAAGTCATTGATAAGTCTTCTCCAGCTCAATTTATCATGGGGTTTTAAATTAAACTAAATTTATCTTCATAATGAATATAAATTTAAGTTTTAAATTTTAATTATTTTTACCAAAATNTAAAAATTGAAAATAGCAATAATTAATGGTCCAAATCTTAATCTTCTAGGAACTCGAGAGCCTNGTGTTTANGGNAAGCAGTCTTTTGANGATTACCTTGATTTTTTGATTACAAATTACCCTAATATTANCTTNGACTATTTTCANTCTAATATTGAAGGTGCAATAATCGATAAAATACAAAGTGTTGGTTTTAAGTGTGATGGTATATTACTAAATGCTGCTGCATATACACATACCTCAATTGGAATTGGAGATGCAGTAAAGGCAATAGATACCNCAGTAATCGAAATACATATATCTAATACATTCTCTCGAGAGGAATATCGACACAAATCTTATCTTACGCCTGTATCTAATGGAATTATTGTCGGTTTTGGGTTAGATAGCTACAGGCTTGGGGTTGAAGCTTTAATAAAAATTAAAGGTGAATGACTTCATCATATGCATCTGCAACTGCTTCCATAACTGCTTCGCTCATTGTTGGATGAGGATGAACTGCTTTTAAAACCTCATGACCAGTCGTCTCAAGTTTCCTGCCTAAAACAGCTTCAGCAATCATGTCAGTTA
Organism: Flavobacteriaceae bacterium; assembly: GCA_002695445.1. Classification (GTDB taxonomy): domain Bacteria; phylum Bacteroidota; class Bacteroidia; order Flavobacteriales; family Flavobacteriaceae; genus UBA8316. The sequence continues at coordinate 7,235 of NZOY01000024.1, read as the reverse complement.
CTCCAGCACCAATCATATGACATCCCAACCATTCACCATATTTGGCATCAAAGATAACNTTAACGAAACCTTCAGAGGTTCCACCTGCTTGTGCTTTTCCAGAAGCAGAAAATGGGAATTTACCTATTTTAATATCAAGCCCTTTTTCTTTTGCTTGAGCCTCAGTTAACCCCACGGACGCAATTTCTGGATTACAGTAGGTACAGCCTGGAATATTACCATAGTCAATTGGTTCTACATTGTGTCCAGCAATTTTTTCGACACATAGTATCCCCTCAGCAGATGCAACGTGTGCAAGTGCCTGCCCTGAAGTTACATCACCAATCGCATAATAACCAGGTAGATTTGTTTCATAAAAATCATTAACCATTATTTTATCCCTGTCAACTGCAATTCCTAATTCCTCGAGGCCTAAATTTTCAATATTAGATTTTATACCTGTAGCAGATAGAACTATGTCAGCGCTTAGGGTTTCTTCTCCATTAGATGTCTTTACAGTTGCTTTTACTCCTTTTCCAGTAGTATCAACTTCAGTTACCTCTGAATTAGTCATAATTTTTATTCCACTTTTTTTGAAACTTTTTTCTAACTGTTTTGAAACCTCCTCATCTTCAAGTGGTACAATTCTATTAAGGTATTCAACAATAATTACCTCAGTTCCCATTGCATTATAAAAAAAGGCGAATTCAGTTCCTATAGCGCCAGAACCTACAACAATCATTTTTTTTGGTTGTTTTTTTAATGTCATTGCTTCACGATAACCTAAAATCTTTTTGCCATCCTGTGGCATACTTGGTAATTCTCTGGATCTGGCTCCAGTTGCAATAATGATATTTTTTCCTTTAATCTCCTCTGTTTTATTATTAAAGTTTACACTTACTTTTTTTCCTTCCATTACTTTCCCATGTCCAGTAAATACTTCAATCTTATTTTTTTTCATTAGGAATTGAACCCCTTTACTCATTCCTTTTGCAACATCTCTGCTCCTATTTACAACAGCGTCGAAATCTTTATCAAATTCCGTAATTTTTAAACCATAGTCATTCGCATGTTTTAAATAATTAAAAACTTGAGCAGATTTAAGGAGTGCTTTAGTTGGAATGCATCCCCAATTAAGACAAACTCCTCCAAGACTCTCTTTTTCAATGATGGCTGTTTTTAGTCCTAGTTGCGAAGCACGGATTGCAGTAACATATCCTCCTGGTCCACTACCTATTATGACTATATCATATTCTTTCATTAAGATTCAAGTTTAAATTATTTGTAAATTTAATAAACTGGATGCTATTTTTACCTATGACTTAATTCTACTTTTTTTAAAAGAAATACTTGCCGAATTAACGCAGTATCTCAAACCAGTTGAGGTTGGTCCATCATTAAAAACATGACCTTGATGCCCGCCACATTTTGAACAAACAATTTCAGTTCTTATTATACCTAAAGAATTATCTGGTATCTCTTCTAAGGATCCTTTAATTGCACAATCATAACTAGGCCAACCGCATTTACTATCAAACTTACTTTCGCTTCTGTATAAGGCCTCTCCACATCCCTTGCAAAAATAAGTGCCTTTTTGATAATGATCATTGTATTTACCGGTGAAAGGAAGTTCAGTTCCTTTCTCTCTTAAAATTCTATATTCTTCCTCAGAAAGTTGTGCTTTCCAATCTCTCTCAGATTTTTTTATTGGATAACTATTTTTCCTTTTCATTTGATATAAAGTTAAGTGCTGCAGAATTTATGCAATGTCTTTTTCCTGTTGTTTCTTTCGGTCCATCATTGAATACATGTCCAAGATGACCACCACAATTACTACATTTTAATTCAGTTCTAGGGTACCCAAGTTTGTAATCCACATCATAATCTATACTATTTTCAACTGCCCTGTCAAATGAAGGCCAACCGCAATTGGATTCATATTTATTATTTGACTCGTAAAGCGGGTTACCACACCCAATACATTGATAAACACCCTGTCCATTATGTTTATTGTATTTTCCTGTGAAAGGATATTCTGTTGCAGCTTTTCTTAATACTAGATAAGACATTTTTGGTAGAGTGGATTGCCACTCTTCATCTGTCTTTTTATATTGATAATTTTTTTTTTTATTGAATTTGTTTTCCTGAGCTAATCCAGAACAGCTAATTAAAACAAATGAGATCAATAAAATTATTATTTGATTAATTTTCACTTATAAAATTCTTAATATTAATGCAATCCAAAGGTAAGCTCAAAAAAAAAAAAAAAAATTAATTATAAAACAAATGAATTCATAAATTGGCTATTATCTTATCTAAATTAATGAANAGTAGAGTCAAACTTCAAAAGGGAAATAAAAAGTTAATTAATGCTTGGGCATTTTATGATTGGGCTAATTCTGTTTATCCTTTGGTTATTAGTTCGACAATTTTCCCCATTTATTATAGCNCAATNTCTGACGAAATTTCATATGTTGATTTTTTGGGTTATCAATTCAAGAATACTGCATTAATTAGTTTCGTAACTGCAATAGCNTTTTTAGTTNTTGCCTTGAAAACACCNTTATTATCTGGAATTGCTGACTATATAGGAAACAAAAAACGTTTCATGAAAATTTTTGTTTATACAGGTTCAATCTCNTGTATGGGCCTCTATTTTTTTGANTTGCATAACCTTTANATGGGTCTTTTTTTTTACTTTTTTGCTTTAATCGGATTTTGGGCTAGTTTAGTTTTTTACAATTCCTACCTCCCAGATATTGCCCACCCTAATCAGCAAGACTTTGCCAGTGCCAGGGGTTACTCNATGGGTTATATAGGAAGTGTTTTATTATTGATTTTTAATTTATCGATGGTCATAAAACCAGATTGGTACGGAATTACGGGATCTCCTGCTGAAGCCTCTATGAAAGCGATGAAATATTCATTTATTACTGTTGGATTTTGGTGGGCATTATTCAGTCAGTACTCCTTTTATTATTTACCCACTGGAAAAAGTTTAGGTAAAATTGACAAAAGAGTTATTTTAAATGGCTTTTTTGAGCTTAGAGGAGTTTGGAANAAATTAAAAGATTATCCNAATTTAAAAAAATTCCTTCCTGCTTTTTTTGTTTATAGTACTGCAATACAAACGGTAGTTTTAATTGCTACATATTTTGGAGAGGAAGAAATTAATTGGCCAAGTGCTCAAGAGAAAACCATTGGATTGATTGTTAGCATATTGATAATTCAAATTATTGCAATTTTTGGTGCATATTTTACTGCAAGTGCCGCCAAGAGATATGGGAACATAACTACTCTGATTGCAGTAAATTGTATTTGGGCTACACTATGTGTTTTTGCATTCTTCATTCGAACACCAAATGAATTTTATTTCGCGGCTGGTGGAGTGGGTTTAGTTATGGGAGGTATTCAATCACTTTCACGCTCAACTTACTCAAAATTAATTCCTCAAACAAACAAAACTACCTCATTCTTTAGTTTCTACGATGTTACCCAAAAAGTTGGAATTATCATTGGTATGATGATTTTTGGTACAATTGATCAGATTACAGGTAGTATGAGAAATTCCGTTTTATTTTTCCTCATTTTGTTCATCCTAGGGGCATTACTTTTGACAAGAATTCCAAACCGTTTTTTTAAAAACCGACTTAAATAATTAGTAAATATGTTTTTGGCATAACAATTGAATATATATTATAGTAGATTGTTAATAAATCTAAAAATTTAAATTTTTAACTTGACATATACTTATTATGACAATATGTCTGATTATATAACTTATGACCAAATCTAATATTACTTCATTTGACAACTTGACACTTCAAGACATTGAGGCAGAGTCTGAGTTAATCCCATTATTGACACCAGAGGATGAGGAAGCGCTTAAAAACGAGGACTTGCCNAATCAAGTTCCTATTCTACCACTAAGAAATACAGTTTTATTTCCTGGAGTCGTCATACCAATAACTGCAGGAAGAGACAAGTCTATTCAACTAATTAAAGACGCTAACAATTCCAACAAAATCATTGGAGTAGTTGCTCAAAAAGACAAAACTATAGAAAATCCCACTCCATCTGATATTTATTCTCTTGGCACTGTTGCACAAATNTTAAGAGTACTTAAAATGCCAGATGGTAATACCACAGTAATAATTCAAGGGAAAAAACGATTTGAAATAAAAACCATAGTTGAACAAAAGCCTTATTTGAAGGCAAAAATTCAACCGGTTGAGGAAAATACACCTGATAAAAGTGATTCCGAGTTTAAAGCAACTATTGACTCCATAAAAGATTTAGCTCTACAAATTATCCAAGAAAACCCCAACATTCCTACTGAGGCATCATTTGCTATAAAAAATATTCAAAGTCATGCTTTTTTGATAAATTTTGTTTCCTCTAACATGAATCTAACTGTAAAAGAGAAACAGGAGATTCTTTCAATTATTGACATCCAAGAACGGGCTATTGCTTGTTTAAAATTTATGAATACTGAGTATCAGAAATTAGCTCTTAAAAATGACATACAATCAAGAGTCAGGAATGATTTAGACCAGCAACAACGTGAATACTATCTNAATCAGCAAATGAAAACTATNCAAGAGGAATTAGGTGGTGTCTCATATGAGGAAGAAATTGAGGAGATGCGTCTGCGTTCCAAAGAAAAAAAATGGAGTGAAGAAGTTGGAATTCATTTTGAAAAAGAGATTAGTAAACTTCAACGTATGAATCCTCAAGTAGCTGAGTATTCAGTCCAAAGAAATTATTTAGATTTATTTCTCGACCTTCCCTGGAATCATTACTCTAGTGATAGCTTTAATCTAAAAAAAGCGAAAAAAATCCTTGATCGTGATCATTATGGACTAGATGATGTAAAAAAAAGAATTATTGAGTACCTGGCAGTTTTAAAATTAAGAAATGACATGAAATCTCCAATATTGTGCTTTTATGGTCCCCCTGGTGTTGGTAAAACTTCTTTAGGTAAATCTATTGCCCAAGCATTACAAAGGTCGTATGTAAGGATTTCTTTGGGTGGTATGCGAGATGAAGCCGAAATAAGAGGACATAGAAAAACATATATTGGTGCTTTACCAGGACGTATAATTCAGAGTATTAAAAAAGCAGGTACTTCTAACCCAGTATTTGTATTGGATGAAATTGATAAAATCAATTCTGGCGTGCAAGGTGACCCTGCATCTGCTTTACTTGAAGTACTAGACCCTGAGCAAAATGAATCCTTTTATGATAATTTTTTAGAAATGGGTTATGACCTTTCTAAGGTGATGTTTGTGGCTACTGCTAACAGCCTTTCTTCTATTCAACCTGCTTTGCGAGATCGAATGGAGATTATCAATATTTCAGGCTATACCCTTGAGGAAAAGTCTGCTATAGCTAGACGACACTTATTACCTAAACAACTTAAAGAACATGGATTGCATAAAGGAGATCTACTATTAGGAAAGATGATTTTAGATAAAATTGTTGAAGGGTATACTAGAGAGTCTGGGGTCAGAGGATTGGAAAAACAAATCGCTAAAACAGTCCGTTATGCAGCTAAATCTATTGCTATGGAAGAGACCTACAAAAAGAACCCTAAACCTGATAATCTAATTGAAATTTTAGGACCTGAAAAAATCAATAGGGACCTATATGAAAATAATCATACTGCAGGAGTAGTAACAGGCTTGGCTTGGACATCAGTAGGAGGAGATATTCTATTTATTGAATCGGCCATTTCTGAGGGTAAAGGGCAGTTAACAATTACTGGCAACCTGGGAAAGGTTATGAAGGAATCAGCTACTATATCTTTAGAGTTTATTAAATCAAAAAAAGAACTTATTGGATTAGAAAAATTTCCATTTGAAAAATACAATATCCACATCCATGTACCAGAAGGTGCTACTCCAAAAGATGGTCCGAGTGCAGGGATTACCATGTTGACCTCTTTGGTTTCTTTACTTACACAAAAAAGGGTTAAAAGCAAATTAGCTATGACTGGCGAGATTACACTCAGAGGAAAAGTATTACCAGTTGGGGGAATTAAAGAAAAAATATTAGCCGCCAAAAGATCTAAAATAAAAGAAATTATCTTATGTGAAGAAAACAGGAAGGATGTTGATGAAATAAATTCAAAATATTTAAGAGGTTTAACATTTCATTTTGTTAAGGAGATGAGTGAAGTTCTTGATATTGCTATCCTTTCTAGAAAAGTACTAAATCCTAAAAAATTTAAAATATAAACCAGTTGGATAAAGCAATTATTGCAATTGATGGATATGCCTCCACTGGTAAAAGTACCTTATCAAAGATGCTTTCAAGTCATTTAGGTTTACCTTATATTGATTCTGGAGCATTTTTTCGTGGCATTACCTTTTTAGCCCTTGAAAAAGGATGGATTAATAATGAAAATATTTATCAGGAAGCAATTGAATTGGGAATAAAAGATATTAAAATTTACTACAACACCTCAGATAACAAGTTAATTCTGAATGAAATAGACATTACTGATAAAATAAGGAGTAAGTTGGTCTCTTCAAATGTAAGTAAGATTGCAAAATTGCCTTTTGTTCGTTTTTTTATATTAAAACAACAAAGATTAATGGGGAATAGTTTCGGTATGGTCATGGATGGAAGAGATATAGGAACAGTGGTTTTTCCTAATGCTGATTTTAAGTTTTTTTTTACCGCTAGACCAGAAGTTAGGGCACAGCGCAGATGGGAAGAGATGAAGGCTAATGGGTATTTTTTAAGTTATGAAGAGGTATTAAAAAGTTTAATGAATCGAGATAAGGTAGATACTGAAAGAAAATTCTCACCACTAAAAAAGGCTAATGATGCAATTGAAATTGACACTTCGGATCTATCTTTAGAGGAGGCTTTCACAATTTTGATTTCTAAAATAAATTATAAATAAAACCTACTTAAATATTTGTTAATAAATAGATTCCTACTAAATTTGCGCACTCTCTAATTGACAGGGAAAGATGAGAGTGTTAAAAATCTATTAACAACTTCTGTTATTTCAATTTATCTTCCCGAATAACAGAATACAAATTTTGACTCATTACCATGGCTGAGAAGAAAAAAACTGCAGCGGTAAAGAAAACTACAGCAGTAAAGAAAACAGCTTCAGCAGCAAAAAAAACTACTGCTGTGAAGAAAATCGCACAACCAAAGAAAACTACACCAGCAAAGAAAAGTACTGCTGTGAAGAAAACTACAGCAGTAAAGAAAACAACTTCGGCAGCAAAGAAAAC
>NZOY01000023.1 GCA_002695445.1 Flavobacteriaceae bacterium | reverse complement strand
AGTCTTGATATCTACACTTAAAAAGTTAATATGATAATAATAAATCGCGATTTTTTTTCATTCTGCATTAAATTATTTCTTGGCATTTTCTTAATTTTTTTTTGGCATAACTCATTATTTCCCCAAAAACAGAAAAATGAACTTGACGCTATTATAAAAGAATGGGCGTCGCCAGATGATTTTCCAGACCATGTTATCTTAAGTGCCACAAAAGACCCATCGACTTCCATCGGGATCAATTGGAGAACTAAACCAACAAATAAGGTGGGATTTGCCGAAATTGCAATTGCTGGAGACGGACCAAGATTTGGAAGAAAAAAAATTCGTCAATATGCAAAGAGGTCATTACTAAATACCGAGGGATCAAATTCAGACGGCTTCGAATCAAGCTATTTTGAGTTAGAGATTAAAGATCTAAAACCAAATACTCTATATGCCTATCGAGTAGGTAATACAGAATTTAAAAGTGAATGGCATCAATTTAAAACCGCTAACGATAAGGAAAGTCCAATTTCATTTTTATATGTTGGTGATGCTCAAAATTATATACTAAGTCTCTGGTCAAGAGTAATTCGAAAAGCTTACAAATTGGCTCCAAATGCCAATTTTTTTATTCATGCTGGAGATTTAGTCGATAAGGCTCACAGTGAAAGTGAGTGGAATGAATGGTTTGCCGCGGGTAGCTTTATTCATTCTGAGATTCCTGCAATTGCGGTTCCAGGTAATCATGAATACCAAAGAACTGAAATAGAGCAGCAAGGTCTCGGTCCTATCCTCTCTCTTCAATGGAAACCTCAATTCTCTTTACCTAAAAATGGTCCAAAGAGTTTGGAAGAAACCTGTTACTATGTAGATTATCCTAATTTAAGGATTATAGCCCTTAATAGTAATGTCAAAATCAAACTTCAAGCCAAATGGCTAAAAAGGATTTTAGCTGAAAATGAAAAAAAATGGACTATAGTAACATATCACCATCCTATTTTTTCAGCTTCAACTGGTAGAGATAATACTGAGTTAAGAGAGTATTGGAAGCCACTGTTTGATCAATATCAAGTTGACCTAGCCCTGCAAGGTCATGACCATACATATGCAAGAGGTGCTGTTTATGAAAATCCAAATCAACTGGATAGAGATGGTAAATCTAAAATTGTTAAAGGGCCCGTTTATGTTGTTTCCGTGAGTGGTGCAAAAATGTACTCAATTAGTGAAAAAGGTTGGGACAAATTTGGAGCTAAAAGAGAAAAAGCAGGAGAGCAAATACAATTATTCCAACATATTTCAATTGATGGTGATTTATTAAAATATAAATCGTTTACACCAACAGGAAGGCTTTTTGACAGCTTCCAGATATTAAAAGATAATGGTGAAAATAAATTAATTAATCATTTTTAAAACTGGTTTGTTTTTCGAACGTAATCCAATTGAAAAACAAAAATTTCAAACATGTTTTTATGAGTCAGGGTTTTACTTATAAATTATAGCCCATTCCACTAAAATTATTTTGCATTGAAAAAAATATTCTTGTTAGGAATTGGTTTAATGAGTTTTTTTCTAGCTCTAGGATGCCAATCTAAATTGGTTAAACCTAAAAAACTGAGAACTGATTTGTTGCGAAATTCGGATCTGGTCAGATTGAATGGCAAAGCGCAAGGACTAATGCTTAACGACGAAATTTTATCAACCAATAAATATGAAATTTCGAAAATACAAACAAAAACCCCTCTTTTCCATTGGGTTTTAGATGACAAATCAAAACAGTCAATATCTTATCAACTTCTGGTTAGTAGCTCAGCTGAACACTTAAATAAAAATAAAGGTGAATTATGGGATTCAGGTAAAATAAATTCAACTGCCATTTCACAATTATATGCTGGAAAAGAATTAAAAACTGAAAAGGTATATTATTGGAAAATACGTTATTGGGAAAAAGAGGGATTAGTATCTGAATTCTCTGAACCAAAAGCATTTGTTATAGATAAAAATTATGATACTGGAAAGTTTTCTCAAGAAACACTTTTAGCTACTGATTATCAACCTGAGTTAATAAAAAAAAATGGTAGAAATTATTTCATTGATTTTGGAAAAACAGCATTTTCCAAATTAAAAATAAGGCTATCTTCTTCAAAAAATGACTCAATTAGTATTGCGGTCGGAGAAATGAAAATCAAAGATCACAATCATGTTGATAGTATACCGGGAAAAAATATCAGATACTATCAAACCATGCTTAAACTAATTAAAGGAACTCACTGGTATGAAATTGAATGGCCAGATAACCCAAAAAGAGCCAGAAACAGATTTATGATAGAAATGCCAAATTATATAGGTGAGGTGTACCCTTTTAGATACCTCGAAATAGTAAATTATGGTGGTAATTTGACCACAAATGATATCATCAGAACTGATATAAACTATTCTTTTGATGAAAATGCATCATCATTCATTTCAAGTGATTCAATTTTAAATCAGGTATGGGATTTATGTAAATACTCAATGAAAGCAACAAGCTTTTGCGGTTATTATGTAGATGGAGATCGTGAGAGAATCCCTTATGAGGCTGATGCTTTTATTAATCAATTGTCCCACTATGCAGTTGATTCTGAGTACAGTATTGCAAGGGGAAGTATGAAACATTTATTATTTAACCCTACTTGGCCAACAGAATGGACTCTTTATAATATATTAATGGCTTGGTATGATTATCTATACACTGGTGATGACAGATTTATTGTTAAGTATTATGAAGAGTTAAAAATCAAAACACTTCTAGATCTTGCTGATGAATCAGGTCTAATAAGTACCTTAACAGGTAAACAATCTGAAGATTTTTTTAAAAGACTTCATAAAAATCATTGGGGAAAAAATAATAATTTAAGAGATATTGTAGATTGGCCTCAGTCTAAACCTCCAGGTGGTTTTAATAATTTAGCTCATTACATTGGATCTGAAAAAGAGTATCCTGGAGAGAATGATGGATATGTATACCAAAAATATAATGCAGTTGTCAATGCATTGTTTTTTGGTTGTTTGAAAGTCATGGAAAAAATTGCAATTGATTTAGACGAATTAGAGGACGCATTACTCTTCAAAAAATATTATAAGAGGGTTAAAGTACGATACCTTAAAACATTTCAGGATACCAATAGTGGTTTAATTAATGATGGTCAAGATACAGACCACAAATCACAACACGCTAATATGTTTGCACTAACATTTGGACTGATTCCTGAGCAAAATATTGATCAAGTTGTTCAGTATTTAATGACTAGGGGGATGTCATGCAGTGTATATGGCGCGCAAATTTTGTTGGAGGGATTATTTGAAAATGGTGGATCAAATCACGCAATTAATCTAATGGCATCGAAAAAGGAAAGAAGCTGGTATAATATGATTAGATATGGTTCGACAATCTCGATGGAGGCTTGGGATAAAAGATATAAACCAAACCTGGATTTAAATCATGCTTGGGGTGCATCACCAGCAAATATTATTGTAAGAAAATTGATGGGTGTAGAGCCATTGGATCCAGGCGCACAATTAATCAAAATTCATCCTAAAATAGGAAATTTAAGTTTTGCAAAGCTAAGAACAAATTTAATCTCAGGGGAGGTAATAGTTAGCTGCGAGCAAAAGCAAAATGAATTTACTCTTGAAGTTGAAATCCCAGGAGGAGTAAAAGCTGATATTATTTTACCAATTGATAACTCCGAACAACAGGTTTATAAAAATGGCAAAGTATTGGACATAAAACTCGAAAAAAATAAGCTTAAATTAAAAGAGGTTTTAGCAGGAAAACATTTATTCAAAATAAAATGATTTATTTCATTGCAGTTTCAAAAAATATGGAAATCTTTTTTAAATTTATAAATATATTATTTTTAGTAATAAACTTTGACAATCATTTTACCTATTCTTTTAGGGAAAATAAACTTAATTTTAAATAAATCAATAGAAACTTTTATCATGAAAAAAATAACCTTTATTATATTAATGTCTTTTGCAACTATAGCTCAAGCTCAAAAATTCAAAAAATTAGATGTCAGTCCAATGGATCGTGTTTTTTATCCTATGTCGAATAGAGTTTCGGATAAAGCGATCATTATTACGTACAGTAGGCCTCAATTAAAAGGTAGAAAGCTTGCGGAGCTTGTGCCTGCATTTAAGGTATGGAGAACTGGAGCTAATGAGGCTACAGAAATTAGAATTNTAAAACCTGTNAAATTNGGGGACACTACCATTAAAGAGGGAACTTATACTCTTTACTCATATCCTAAAGAGGAATCTACCGAAATTATAATTAATTCTGCCAAATATGTATGGGGAGCTTACAACTATGACAAGTCTAAAGATGTAGCAAGAATAGAAGTCCCTGCTATAGAATCCACTGAATATCTTGAGGCCTTTTCTCTAACATTTACCGGAAAAGGATCTGATGCTGTTCTTCATGGCGGATGGGGAAATATTAGAGTTTCTATTCCTATAACCATTCTTTAATTTTTGGAAAAATTAAAAATCATGACCCCCGATAAGGGGGTTTTTTTAATTTATTATTTACAATATTTTGTATTCATCCTTTTCAATCAATTTAGTCCAGTAACAATTTCTAATTATGAAATTTGATCTATTTAAGATTTATAAAAAACTTGGTATGCGTGAGGGATTTGCGGAACTGATGGAAGTTTTTACATACATTTTAATTATTTTTTCTCTAACAGTTCTTCTTTGGTTTATAAGTAGGAGAATACTTCGTTCTTTTTTTTATAAAGTATCAAAAAATACTAAATCTAAATTTGATGATTTTTTACTTAAAAACAAAGTACCATCAATCATAGCATGCTTCCCGCCAATACTATTGTTATTTTTTTCACTTGATGATATACTATCTAAATATCCAAATATTCTTGAGTTTACTGAAATTTTATTGGAGGTACTTGGAACTTTAATTACAATTGTTTTTGTTAAACGCCTATTGAATTCAATCAGGGATTATTTAAAAACATTATCCAATTTTAGAGATAAACCAGTAGATAGTTACATACAGGTCATAATGATTTTTATTTGGTTTTTTGGAATTATGGTGATTTTTTCAATTATATCAGGTAAAGATATTGGAACATTTTTAGCNACACTAGGTGCTTTATCTGCTGTTATACTATTAATATTTAAAGATACTATATTAGGTTTTGTTGCTAGTATTCAAGTCACAGTAAATGATATTGTAAGAATTGGGGACTGGATCACAATGAAAAGCTATTATGCAGATGGAGATGTAATTGAAATTAATCTTTCAACAGTAAAAGTTCAAAACTTTGATAAAACAATAACTAGTATTCCCACCTATAAATTGGTTTCAGACTCATTTATCAATTGGAGAGGTATGAGTGAATCCGGAGGTAGACGTATTAAAAGAAGTATTTTAATTAAAGTATCAAGTATTAAATTTCTTGATGATGAGCAGTTAACTAAACTAAAACAAATTGAACGCATATCCAGCTTCATCACTAAAAGAAAAGAGGAGATTGAAAAAGAGAATAAAGATAAGGGTGTAAACAAAAAATTATTATTAAACGGTAGGAATATGACTAACATAGGATTGTATAGAAGATATGCTCTTGCTTATTTGAAAGNNCATCCTCAAATTAGTCAGGATCTTACTGTCATGGTAAGACAACTTGCTCCCTCACCTGAAGGTGTTCCTCTTGAAATTTATGTTTTTGTTAAGGACAAGGTTTGGGTTAATTACGAAAAAATCATGTCAGATATATTTGATCACCTTTTAGCAGCAATTCCTACATTTGATTTAGAATGTTTTGAGTATACTTCGGAAAAGAGTTTTAGTAAATAAGTTTTATAATGGTTTAAAATCAGAAACTGAATAACTTATTTCCTCGTCAGCAATTCTTATGTCACGGTCTATAAATAAGTAATAAGGAAAACCATATTTAGTATCGTAATTTACATCAAGTTTGGCAGCCCCCTGATTTTTAGCATTTTCGATTTCATAGAACAAATCATCAATGGTTAAGACATAAGAGTGTGTTTCTTCATTGAAGTTTTCATTATTCACATTTACTATCAATCCATTCCTAACTAATACAGATTTAGGTCGAGTTGACTCCTCAATGCAGTAACATGAAATTTGAAAAACATAAGTATAATCTACAACCGAAGAGTTAAACCATTTTTCTTTGTTAGTATAGAGGGTATTTGGAGTGTNCTCCGTTTCTTGGTTTGAACAATTGACAAAAAAAAGAGTCAAAAAGAAAAAAATATAAACTTGCTTTAAAATCATAAAGTTAACAATTAGCCCAGCTAAGTTTTAAAAACTTTCTGATAGCGCCAATAGGAAATAAGACCTAAAACAGCAACAATTAAAGCGGTGTAGTATACAAAATTAGGGGTAATAATCTTTTCTCCGCTTGCATAGGAATGTAAACCAACCAAATANAAATTTACCCCAAAATAAGTCATCATTATACTTGCAAAAGCNANAATACTCATGAAGTTAAATGTCCAGCTNCCNCGTAAACCTGGAACAAATCGCATATGAATAACAAANGCATAAACTAAAATACTTATTAAGGCCCAAGTTTCCTTAGGATCCCAACCCCAGTATCGTCCCCAACTTTCATTNGCCCACATTCCTCCTAGAAAATTACCTATAGTCAACATAATAAGGCCTACAGTAATTGATAACTCATTTATAATTGTCAACTCCTTNANATTCANACCAATTTTTTCCTTATTACTTTTTCGTGAAATAGTNATTAAGAGTAATGAAACTACTCCAATTATCATACCTAGGGCAAATGGCCCATAACTTCCAACTATTACCGCAACATGAATCATTAACCAGTAACTATCTAAAACAGGCTGTAAATTTGCAATAGAGGGATCCATCCAATTCCAGTGTGCAATCATCAAAATCATAGATGACACAAAAGAGGTGGCGGCCATAGTTAACATTGACTTTCTTCCAAAAATCAAACCAAAAAACATTGTCGCCCAAGCAACATAAATCATAGATTCATATGCATCACTCCATGGAGCATGACCAGATATAAACCAACGTGCTGCAAGACCCCCAGTATGCAAAATAAAAAGCAATAATAAGCTAATTTTTAGAGCAGTTATAAAGAATCTAAAAACCTTGAGGGGTTTAAAAATCTGAATAATTAGTATTGTAAAAAGAAATAGTCCAACATATAGATACCAACTAAATAATTTTTTAAAAANATCGTAGCGATTATAAAGAATTTCAGCTTCAATTTTCTTTTCTGATGGTAAAATATCTGCTCCATATTTTTGCTGAAAACCCTCTAAACTTTGTAATAAATTATCAGCCTGAGAGTAATCTCCATCTTCTTTAGCAAGNCGAAGTGAATTAAAATAAAGCGGTAAAATGTTATGNACATATAAGGAGTCCTTACCTTTGAAGTTTGCTTCACTCAACTCAGGAAAAGAAACCCATTTTTTTGATGAATCTCCAGGAATTGGAAATACTCTTAAAACCTTTCCCTCAAGAGCTGAATATAACAAGTTAACTCTTTTATCTACCTCTATAAAATCCTTTTGAAACTGATTTGGAACAGCAGCACGATATGCCCCTTCCAGTTGAGATGAAATTTTATAATTACCTTGTTGATCAAAAAATGATACCAAAGAGGCATACTTNTCTTTCTCCCGTAAACCAACTATTTTTCTTATACTATCATTGCCTCTTTTTAGATAAATTATAGGAATATTATACCATAAAGCAGGACTTTCAATGATAGACATCATGACCTGATCTGAGTTTAGTTCACCATAAGTATCTTTTTTGCTNACCTTTCTAAGTAGTTCTGAGGAAAATGTATTAGCTGGTTTCATTCTACCTCCTAAATCTTGAATTATCAAACGCCCAAATTTTTGGGCATGTAATGCATTAATTGAATTAGTATTTATGACTGAATCAAAATTAAAATCATTTTTAAGGTTATGATTATGACTTTGTGCATTTAAACTTGTTACATAAATTAATGCAAATACTGAAAGAAGATCCCTTTTTCTTCTTTTAACTTTTTCAAGTGATTTAGATAGTTCCTTGAATCTTGTTTTTCCTATAAAGAAAATCCCAATCATACTCAAATACAGCAGAATATATCCAATATAGGTGACCCATGTACCCCAAAAGTCATGATTGACTGATAAAACAGTACCCTTTTCATCAGGATCAAAGGAAGCTTGAAAAAATCTGTAGCCTCTATGATCCAAAACATGATTCATATAAATATCATAGTCGAAAGAGTTATTATCTTTTACGGAAACTTTACTCATAAAAGAAGAATAACTTTTTTCTGTACCAGGATATTTTTCCGCTATAAAATCATTTAATTTTAAATGGAAAGGTAGNTCAAGTTTTTTTGAACCATATTTCAAATAAAAGTCAAGTCCCCCAATATTGATCTTCTTCATACTATTAACTATACCCTTACCCCCTAGAACGGTAATATCTCGGGACATACCTTTAGTTTGGATCTTTAATTTNAGTGCATCTTGGACACCAGGATCTCCTTCCTCTGCTTTAGTCCATTCAAACTTACCTCTTAATGGAGGCTCAGGGATAACGAATTGAAAACTACCCAAATTATAAAGTGATCTAAATTGAAGTTCCTGTTCTATTTCTTTTAAAACCTCACCTGTTTGCTGATCTGCCATTCGCAAATAATTTCCGTTAAATGGAGTGGTTAAATAATGTAAGCCTCCCTCTGATCTAATATTTATAGCACCAGATATTGGATTGTTCAATGTAAATAGCAAATTGTGAATATTACTGACCTCACCCTCTTTCAGATAGTGGTCATGACGACTACCATCAGCAGATTCAACTATTTTNATGTAGCGATCACCAGAATTGTCAAGCACTAATTGTTCGCTTACATCTTCAGTAAANCCATTAAATTTTATTGTAAAAGGCTGCCCGTTGAATTCATTTTCCCAGACAAAATTATTGTTAACGTGTTCAGAAAATATAAAATCCTTTTCCAAAGTTTTTCTTTGAGCAATTCCATTAATATCACCCTCTACAAATAANGTCAAGAAAGTTTTTTCAGATAGAAAGGAATTTTCAGATACACCNTCTCTAATCGGCATCACACCTTCATANCCAAAATAACGAGTAATGAATGCACCAGATATAATTAAAATAAAAGATAGATGAATCATCAATATTGCCCATTTTTCTTTTCTTAATAATCTGTATTTANAAATATTACCAAAAAAATTTACCATGAAAAGAGCTAAAATTAACTCGAACCACCAGGCATTATAAATCCAAATTTTTGCCGTATCAGTGCTATACCAACTTTCTATGAATGTCCCGAAGGCCATTGCAGTTGAAAAGGCAACAAATAAAATTGCCATTAATTGATTCGAAAATAAGTACTTAAAAAATTTATCTTTCATTTCAACATCACACTTCATTTGATTTGCAAAGATACCTGATGATTAGGAATTATAATAACTTCAAACAACTAAATTGATTATATTACATGGCTAANTTATAGTGATGCATTAATTAAAATTTAAATATCTCCTTCGATTAATTTAATATGATATTATTAGTTGGTTACAAAAAAATCTGGAAAAATATCTTTATGTATTTTTGAATATGATTAAAATTGTTCTTATTGGTTCAGGAAAATTAGCATTTAATTTTCAAAAAATATTTAGTAGATGTAGTGAAATAAATTTAATTCAATGGTACAGTAGAAAAATTAATTTAATCAANTCTTTCGAAAATGAAACTTCTATTACTGACAGTATTTTAGAATTAAAGTCAGCAGATATNTACATAATCGCTGTCTCGGATGATGCAATAGCTCANATAAGTAAAAAAATTAAAACTACGGCTTTAGTGGTTCATTGTTCGGGAGGGGTAAGTATGGATGAAATGAGATGCGAGGCAAGAAAAGGTGTGCTTTACCCATTACAAACATTTTCAAAAAAACTCCTTACTCAATTTAACAATCTACCGATTCTTATTGAAGCAGAGAAAAAAGAAGATTTTAAACTACTTCAAGATTTGGTTNATAATATTGGTGGAAAACCATTTGCAATGAATTCACAAAAAAGATCCTACGTTCATTTAATTGCTGTTATAATAAATAATTTTGGCAATCACCTAATTGAAATAGGGGAAAATATTGCTAAAAGCCATGACCTCCCCTTTTCTATTTTTCANTCACTTCTTGAACAAACCTATAAAAATGNAATTGAAAATGGAGCAAAATACTCCCAGACAGGTCCAGCAAAAAGAAAGGATTTTAAAACAATTAACAAACACTTAGATTTAATATCTAATGAAAAAATAAAACAGCTATATCTCGATTTAACCAACTCTATTCAAAGAAGACATGATTAAAAAAAACTACAAAATACATTTAAATGATATCTCAGCTTTCATTTTTGATNTAGATGGTGTGTTAACTGACGGAAGAGTAATTGTGACTTCGGAGGGCGAAATGTATCGACAGATGGATATAAAAGATGGTTTTGCTATTAAACAAGCATTGAAAAGAGGATTCAAAATAGGTATAATTTCAGGAGGAACAAATGAGGGTGTAAAAAAAAGGCTTGAGCTTCTAGGGGTCAATAAAGTATATTTAGGAGAAAATGAAAAAATTTCTGCTTTTGAGGATTTCTTGGCTCAATATAANATTGACGCGGAACAAGTACTCTATATGGGTGATGATATCCCTGATATACCAGTGATGAAACTTGCAGGAGTGTCAACCTGTCCAAGTGATTCTGCAACGGATGTTAAACAATTAGCTGACTATATTTCACACAAAAAAGGTGGAAAAGGTTGTGTTAGAGAAATCATTGAACAAGTATTAAGAGTTCAGAGTAAATGGGATTTTAGTTTTAAAAAAAATTGATCTTAAAGTATGCTAAAGCTTAATGGATATGAGATCATTTTGGCTTCTGGATCTCCCAGAAGAAAAGCATTTTTGGAAAAATTACATATTCCATTTAAAGTTAAAGTTTACCCATCAGATGAATCATACCCTTCAAGTCTTAAAGGTATTGAAATTACAGAATACATTGTTGCTAAAAAAAGTGAACCCTTTAAAGAAAAAATTCTTGCAAAACAAATTATCATTGCAGCAGACACTTTGGTGTGTTGCGACAACCAATACTTGGGGAAGCCAAAAGATGTTGAACATGCTAAACAAATGTTAATGTTCTTATCTGGTAAGTCTCATCAAGTTATAACCTCAGTAGGATTTTTGACTAATAAAAAATTTGATATAATATCTGAAATTACAAATGTTGAATTCAGAAAATTAACTTATGATGAAATAGGATACTATATAAAAATTCAACCCCCAATGGATAAAGCAGGTGCCTATGGAATACAAGACTGGATTGGTGAAATAGGTGTTAAAAAAATTAATGGGAGTTACACAAATGTAATTGGTCTACCACTCTCACAAGTTATTGAACGGATTCAATTTTTAACCAAAAAATAAATCATTTTATTGTGCAAAATTGTAATTTGTTTTTTCGTATGCTATTAAAAAAAATTAAAATAAATAAAGGACCTTTNATACAATTTTAAATGAAAATAAATAAGTTAGTTTTATTTAATTTAATGAATTGGCTTTTGCCATGCTTATTTTTAACTCTTCACTTATCGTNTTTAAATGCCCAATCTTCTTCTGCAATTTTCAAACAAATTAAAAAGCTTAACTTTTTAGGAACAGTTCTTTATTTTGCGGCTCATCCTGATGATGAAAACACTAGAGTGATTTCCTATTTTTCAAATCANCTGCTAGCAAGAACTGCTTATCTATCCTTGACTAGAGGTGATGGAGGTCAAAACCTTATAGGTCCTGAACTTAGAGAGGGACTGGGATTAATTAGGACACAAGAACTCTTAGCTGCGAGAAAAATTGATGGGGGTGAACAATTTTTTACAATGGCAAACGATTTTGGATACTCAAAAAGTCCTGAGGAGACTTTTAAATTTTGGGATAAAGAAAAAGTATTAAGTCAAGTCATTGATAGGATTAAAGAATTTAAACCAGATATTATAATCAATAGATTTAATATAGGAAGTTCAGGAAGAACACATGGTCATCACACTGCATCTGCAATCATAAGTAATTTGGCATTTAATCAGATCATTGAAAATTCATACGACGAAAACTGGAAACCTAAGCGATTATTCTGGAACACCTCAAGGTATTTTTTTAGAAATGAAGAAAATTTTAAAAATAATAATANAGAGAGTTTAATTAAAATAGACATGGGTGTTCATGATCCAATAACAGGTCAAAGTAATTCGGAAATTGCTGCATTAAGCAGGAGTCAGCATAAATCCCAGGGGTTTGGCAGTTCACCTGCATTAGGAAGTAGGCTCGAATATTTATTNCTAGTNAAGGGAAAACCACTATCTGCGAATAATCCATTTGAAGGAATAAATACAAGTTGGACTAGAATAAAGGATGGAGCTGCAATTGATAGAATTATAAATGAAATAATTAATGACTTTGATTTTAAAAACCCAATAAGGAGTGTTCCAAAGTTATTAAAGGTAAAAGATCTAATAAGTAAGATTAATAATCAGCATTGGAAACATATCAAATTAAATGAAGTTAAAAGAATTATTATAAACTGTCTAGGACTTGCGATACAAGTAAATGCAGATATTCCCTATGGTGTTAGAGGTGAATCGCTAAGCTTAAACTTAATTATTAATAACCCGAGTTCAGAAAAAGTGATAATAGATAAAATTATTTTAAAAAATAAAACATATGAAATTGGAAAAGAACTCAGAAAAAATCAAGTTTTCAGAAAAAAAATTAAATATATTATTAACGAACCTATAAGCACACCATATTGGTTAATAGGGGGAGGGAAAGATGGAATGTATGACACAAAACAAAAAGAATTTACAGGGTTACCTAATACTCCCAATCCATACATTTTAAATTTATCATTAATTGTANAAGGTGTNANACTAAATTTTGAAAAAGNACTTAGTTTCCGAAAAAATGATCCAGTGAAAGGGGAAGTAGTTACCCCATTTCAANTCCTTCCTTCCGCTGCAACTAGTTTAAAATCTCCAGTAGAATTATTTAATGTAAATGAAACAAAAAGCGTGGTCGTAAAAGTTAAAAACTTNGGGAAATTATTTAATGGTAAATTAAGTATNAAATCACCCAAATCTTGGGTTATAACTCCTAATGATCAGCAAGTAAATATCAATGGAAAAGGAATTGAACAAGATTTTACTTTTATGGTTACTGCACCAAAAAATGAAGAAGTCGTCCNTTTAGAACCTGAATTANNCAACAACAATGAAAAAATTAAATTAGCTATTAAAGAGATTTCTTATGACCATATTCCTAAAATATATATGGTTCAACCCNCATCTGCTCGNGCTGTGGCTTTAAATTTAAAAACAGGTGTTAAGAGGGTTGCCTATATTAATGGAGCAGGTGACAAAGTAGTCGAGAGTATTGAATCTGTTGGTGTTGATGTAGAAAAATTTGATGCTGAAGCCATAACACTTAAAAAGCTAAAACCATTTGATGCTGTAATAGTTGGTATTCGTGCATTCAATGTAAATGAATCNCTCTCTTACAAAAAAAATGTACTTTGGGCCTATACTAAACAAGGTGGNAACTTATTAATTCAATACAATACAAGTAGAGGGTTAAAAACAAAATCTATTACACCCCTAAACATACAAGTTTCCAGAGACAGAGTTACTGATGAAAATGCNGAAGTTAAGCTACTGGACAGTTCGCATCCAGTGCTGAATAGTCCCAATAAAATNAGTTCAAATGACTTTNAGGGTTGGGTTCAAGAAAGAGGCCTTTACTTTCCAAATCAATGGGATAAAGAATTTACTCCATTGATTGAAATGAATGATAAAGGTGAATCTCCAAAAAAGGGAGCTTTATTGGTTGCCAAGTATGGTAAAGGAAAATTGGTTTATACTGGATTAAGTTTTTTCAGGCAACTTCCTGAAGGAGTACCCGGCGCCTACAGACTATTCTTTAACTTAATCGCAAATAATTGAAGGGGGCAAATCNAATTTATTGGATATTGATATTGACGCAAATAGTGTTTTGGATAATATTTTATTTATTAATGAAAACCTTTAATTGATGTCACTAGTTGATTGGTTAGTTTTATCATTTACATTAATTTTTATTATTACCTATGGAATATGGAAAAATTACTCCCATAAAAATATAAAAGATTATATCAAAGGAGGCAATAAGGCTTCTTGGCTAACGGTAGGCTTATCTGTGATGGCAACTCAAGCAAGTGCTATTACTTTCTTGTCTACCCCAGGACAAGGGTTTAACGATGGAATGGGCTTTATACAGTTTTATTTTGGGCTTCCTTTTGCTATGATTATTATTTGTATTTTTTTTATACCAGTATATCATAAACTCAATTTATTTACTGCTTACGAGTTTTTAGAAAAAAGATTTGATTTAAAAACACGGACACTTACCTCAATTCTCTTTTTGATACAACGTGGCTTGGCGGCAGGAATAACAATATATGCTCCTGCAATAATTCTAAGTGTCGTTTTAGGATGGAATCTTAAATCTTTAGTAGTAATTATAGGTCTATTGGTAATACTTTACACTATGCTTGGAGGAACAAAAGCAGTCAATGTTACTCAAAAATACCAAATGTTCATTATTTTTTCAGGTATGATAACTGCCTTTATTTTCATTATTCAATCGCTCCCTGATAATATTAAATTTTCTAATGCACTTCAATTAGCTGGTATAAACGAAAAGCTTAATATGTTAGATTTTAGTTTTGACCTTGAAAATCGATACACATTTTGGAGTGGAATAACTGGTGGGCTTTTTTTGGCATTATCTTATTTTGGAACTGACCAAAGTCAGGTTCAACGGTACCTTTCTGCAAAATCTCTTAAAGAGAGCCAAAGGGGGTTAATGATGAATGGATTTCTAAAAATTCCCATGCAATTTTTTATTCTTCTTATTGGTGTTTTGGTATTCATTTTTTTTCAATACGAAAAAGCCCCTATTCATTTTAACCCATATGTTGTTGAAAAAGTTAATGAAAGNAATTATAAAGATGCTTTCAATGCCCTTGAGAGAGCAAATGAAATCATTCATTTGCAAAAAAATGAACAGCTTAATGAAAAAAANTTCTTTTATGACGAGAAGATGCAAGCTAAATATCTTAAACTAGAAAAAAAAATTCAGGAAAATAGATCAAAGGCAAAAAAAATAGTCGAAAAAATCGAACCTAAATTAGAAACTAATGATAAGGACTATGTATTCATTTATTTCATTATAAATTATTTACCGAAAGGCTTAATTGGTCTTTTATTAGCAGTAATTCTATCTGCTGCAATGAGCTCCTCAGCATCAGAAATAAATGCACTTTCAGCTATTACTTTAGTTGATCTNTATAAACGTTTTAAATCACATCACAAAGAAAAACACTATGTATGGGTGGGAAAATTATTTACCCTCATNTGGGGAGCCATTGCAATTGGATTTGCATTAGTNGGGAATTTATTCGAAAATCTTATACAATTAGTTAATATTATTGGATCTCTTTTTTANGGGACTATTTTAGGAATTTTTCTTGTTGCAATATTTATTAAGTCAGTGAAGTCAAAAGCGATTTTTATATCGGCAATAATTTCAGAATTAATAATATTATTTATTTTTTACAATGATTGGGTTAGCTTTTTATGGCTAAATTTTATTGGAGGAATATTGACTGTGGCTAATTCCCTTATAATTCAACAAATTACAAAAAAATAAATATCGATTAAATTTTTTGTTTAATATTTCAATGTATATGTTAGACAATTTGTATATTTGAATTCTCAAATCNTTATGAAAATTTATCGCCTACATACTATCCAAAATCTTCCTATTTCGATTAATGAAGCCTGGAACTTTCTCTCAGACCCAGTAAATTTAAAAACTATTACTCCAGATTATATGGGTTTCGAAATTNTGAGTGGAGCTGAAAAAAAAATGTTTCCTGGGCAAATTATTCAGTATATAGTAACTCCAATTTTAGGCATTCCAACGAAATGGGTAACAGAGATTACACATGTAAAAAAAGGTGAATATTTTGTTGATGAGCAACGATTTGGCCCATATTCATTATGGCATCATAAACACTTTTTAAAACCAATTAAGAATGGAGTTGAAATGGAAGATATAATTGATTACAAAATCCCCTTTGGTTTATTTGGCCAAATGATTCACCCAATATTGGTTAAACCGAAGCTTAATGAAATATTTAAATACAGAGAAATCAAATTAGTCGAATTATTNGGTGAATACAAATACAATTAAAAATGAAAAAAAATATTCTTATTATAGGTGGAAGCTCTGGAGTTGGACTTGAATTAGTNAAACTTATTTGCGAGGAAAACAACGTTTATGTTGCTAGCAGAACTAACGATTCAATTGGNGAGTTACCAATTACTCATATACCTTTTGATGTTGAAAATGATGATTTAGATAATTCAAGTATTCCAGAACATCTTCATGGATTTGTATATTGTCCTGGATCAATTAATCTGAGACCTTTCAAAGGAATCAAACCAGAAGTCTTTAAACAAGACTTTTCGATAAATGTTTTAGGAGCAATAAAAACACTTCAGTCAGTTTTAGGTAATTTACAAAATAGTGAATTTCCTTCTAGTGTAGTATTTTTTAGTACAGTAGCAGTAAGAACTGGTATGCCATTCCACAGCTCTGTTGCTGCAGCTAAAGGTGCGATTGAGGGATTAGCNAAATCATTGGCTGCAGAATTTGCTCCTAAAATCAGATTTAATGTGATTGCTCCCTCATTAGTCGACACACCGATGGCTGAAAAATTTCTTAATAATGAAACAAAAAAAAATAATGCAGCCTCAAGACACCCTCTTCAAAGGGTAGGTAAAGCTGATGAAATTGCTAAAATGGCACAGTTTCTAATTGATGATAATAGTAGTTGGATAACCGCTCAGACAATAACAATCGATGGTGGGATAGGAAGTATAAAAAGTTAAATTTTTTGGAAAAGCTAACTCTATTTTGGTTTAGAAGAGATCTCAGACTGCAAGACAATAAAGGATTATACAAAGCCCTGACTGGAGAAAATAAAGTAATTCCTATCTTCATTTTTGATTCAGAAATTATATCAAGACTAAAAAAAAATGATGCGAGACTAACTTTTATTCATAATGCGTTGATTGATATGAATAAAATATTAAGACGAAAAAATTGTGAAATAGGTCTTTATTTCGGGTCTCCAAAGGACATTTTTAAACAACTTATAATTCAGTTTCCAATTNAAAATGTGGTTACAAATCACGATTANGAACCTTATGCTCTNAAAAGGGATATGGAGATTAAAAATCTGCTTAGTGAAAAGGGAGTAAAGTTCAATACATTTAAAGATCAGGTTATTTTTGAGAAAAGTGAGGTAGTTAAANATGATGGTAAGCCCTATGTAGTTTANACCCCATATTCAAGAAAATGGATTGCCAAGTATAAAGCTGAGGGAGTTGAAAATTACCCATCAGAAAATCATTTGGATAAGCTTTACAATGAAAAACCTCTACCTCAAATATCATTAGAGGAAATGGGTTTTAAAAAATCAAAACTAATCCCNCAAGAATTTAAATTTGATTCTGATTTAATNGACAAGTACGAGGAAACAAGAAATTTTCCTGCTATTGACAATACATCAAGGTTAGGGGTNCACCTCCGCTTTGGAACTAAAAGCATAAGAAAACTTNTTGCCAAAAGCGCAGAAAGAGAAAATCCTACTTTTATGAAAGAATTAATTTGGAGAGAGTTTTTTATGCAAATCTTATGGCATTTTCCACGCACCAAAGATCAAAGTTTTAAAAAGCAATATGATNGAATACCTTGGCGAAATAATGAAGAAGAATTTGATAAATGGTGTAAAGGAAAAACTGGTTACCCTCTAGTAGACGCAGGAATGCGCCAGCTTAATATTACTGGGTTTATACACAACCGAGTAAGAATGTTGGTGGCAAGTTTTTTGTGCAAACACCTGCTTATAGATTGGCGGTGGGGAGAGGCATACTTTGCAGAAAGGCTGTTTGATTATGAAATGGCAAGTAATATTGGTAATTGGCAGTGGGTAGCTGGATGCGGAGTAGATGCAGCACCCTATTTCAGAATATTCAATCCACATGAACAGATAAAAAAGTTCGACAATAAAATGGTCTATGTTAATAGATGGGTTGAGGATTTAAATGAGCCTAGCTATCCTAATCCAATTATAGATCATAAAACTGCACGAGAACGNTGTTTAAGAGAATATAAATCTGCANTAAACGCTGAATGAAAGGAGTAAAAAAGATAAATTTACCACAAAAAATATGCCTTCAATGCAACTTACCTTTTCAGTGGAGAAAAAAATGGGAACGAGACTGGGAAAACGTAAAATACTGCAGTAAAAAATGTCAAAAGATTCACTCACGGCACTAGTATGGTTTAGGCACGACCTAAGAACAGAAGATCACAAAGGATTAAAAAAAGCATTAGATAGTGGTCTTAAGGTTATAGCATATTATACTTTTAATCCCCGTCATTATCAAAATCTATCTTGGGGATTTAAAAAAACTGACCGATTCAGAGCCCATTTTTTAGTACAAAGTGTTCGTGAGCTAAAAGAGTCATTAAAGTCTATGAATATTTCCCTTATCATCGACTCAAAACCTCCTGAGATAGGNATCATAGAATATTTAAAAAAANATCAAGTTANGCAGATTTATTTACAGCATGAGTGGACAGAGGAGGAGAAAAAGGAGGAACAAGCTATTGCAAAAAAAATTGACACTTCTATCAAATGGNATAGACACTATGATCAATTTCTTTTTCATCCAAATGACTTGGTTTTCTCACGTGATCAAATCCCTGAANTTTTTGGAATCTTTAGAAAAAAATGTGAAAAAGAAATAGAAGTCAGATCCCTNACANCAATTAAATCTATNCCAAAACCTTCTAATCTTATTGAGGAAGACTATGAANTACCTAGTCTAACTGAACTTGGTCTTGAATCTGTGGACAAGGATGAAAGATCAGCATTTCCCTTCAGCGGCGGGACACAAATGGGGAGAGAAAGAATAAAGGAATATTTTTGGAAGACCAAGAAACTTTCTA
This sequence comes from Flavobacteriaceae bacterium, assembly GCA_002695445.1. Taxonomy (GTDB): domain Bacteria; phylum Bacteroidota; class Bacteroidia; order Flavobacteriales; family Flavobacteriaceae; genus UBA8316. Next base: position 20,172 of record NZOY01000023.1, on the reverse strand, counting down.
ATTATAAGAATACCCGAAATGGATTAATCGGAACTGACTATAGTTCAAAGCTTTCTCCTTGGTTAGCTAATGGGAGCCTATCACCTAAAATGATTTATTGGGAAATCAAAAATTATGAAAAAAAAATCAAAAAAAACCAATCGACCTACTGGCTAATTTTTGAATTAATTTGGAGAGACTACTTTAAATATATCTCTCTAAAACACGGTAATAAAATTTTTATGGTCGAAGGGATACTTGAAAAAAAATATAATTGGAAAACAGATAGAACACTTTTCTTGGAATGGGCAGAGGGGAAGACAACTGAATCTTTTGTAAATGCTAATATGTTGGAACTTAAAAAAACAGGATGGATGAGCAATCGAGGAAGACAAAACGTGGCTAGTTTTTTCGCTAAGGACATGAAAATGGATTGGCGAATTGGTGCGGCATATTTTGAGTCCCTATTAATTGATTACGATGTACACAGCAATTATGGGAACTGGATGTACGTCTCTGGGGTAGGAAATGACCCTAGAGACAGAAAATTTGATGTCAATTGGCAATCAAAAAGATACGACCCAAACAATTTATTTCAAGATTTATGGTTAAAATGATGAGCTCTGTAGATATAATTTTTCCTAATCAGCTTTTTGAAGATTCAATATTGACAAAAAATAATAATCCAAAATATTTAATTGAAGAAGACCTTTTTTTCAACCAATACAAATTTCATAAGCAAAAACTTTTATTCCATAGGGTTTCAATGAAAAACTACCAAAAAAAACTTGAAACTGAAGGTTTTAATGTCACCTATATAGAATCTGTAAATAATTTTTCCAGTATTGTGAATCTTGTGAAATTTTTATCAAAAGATTTTAAAAAAATTCAAGTAATTGATCCTGAAGATTATCTTCTAGAAAGAAGAATCAAAAAAGTTTGTGATGATTTGGGAATTATTTTAACTATTCATGAAAATAAATTATTTCTCACCAAAAAATCAGAACTATCCGTTTTTTTCAAACATGATAAGAAAAAATTTTTTCAAACCTCATTTTACAAGGATCAAAGAAAAAAATTAAATATTCTAATAAATGAGCAAGGACTTCCCGAGGGAGGAGAATGGACCTATGACATTATGAANAGAGAAAAATATCCAAAAACAAAAATACCCCCTAAAATTATAGATGTTAAAATAAATGCTAGATTAAAGGATGAATCTGTTGACNATATCGAAAAAAATTATTTTGAAAATCCTGGTGAAATTCATTCACCTATTGAATATCCCACTGATCATAATTCCTCTAAAATTTGGTTTAAAGATTTTTTAGCTAATAGATTCAAAGAATTTGGTCCTTATGAGGACTCAATTGTAGAAAATGAATCTTTTCTAAATCATAGTCTTTTATCTCCATTAATTAATACTGGATTATTAGATATAAAATATGTTTTGAATGAAACCATTAAAACATATAAAGAAAAAAATATTCCTATTAACTCTTGTGAGGGATTCATNAGGCAAATAATAGGTTGGAGAGAATTTATTAGAGGTGTTTATGTTGCAAAAGGAAGTTATGAAAGAAAAAAAAATTTTTGGCAGTTTAATAGAAAAATACCACAATCTTTTTATGATGGTTCTACAGGGATATATCCGCTGGACCAGACAATTAAAAAAATATTAAAAACTGGATATGCTCACCATATTGAAAGGTTAATGATAATTGGAAATTTTATGCTTCTTTGTGAATTTGATCCTGACGAAGTTTACAGATGGTTTATGGAATTATTTATTGATTCATATGATTGGGTAATGGTACCTAATGTGTATGGAATGAGCCAATTCTCTGATGGAGGACTAATGTCAACAAAACCATACATAAGTGGCAGTAGCTACATATTAAAAATGAGCAATTATAAAAAAGGAGACTGGACAATTACATGGGACGCNCTATTTTGGAATTTTATTGATAAAAAAAGATCTTTTTTTGAAAAAAACCCTAGAATGAGGATGTTAATAAATAATTACGATAAAATGAAATCTGATAAAAAAGCTTTCCTAATTAATACTGCTGAAAATTATTTAAGTTCTCTGGAATAATCTATCAATGGAAAAAATTAATATTGTTTGGTTGAAACGNGACTTGAGACTTTATGACCATTTATCTCTTTACCATGCAAGCAAACAAAATGAAAAAATTTTATTCATTTATGTTTTTGAGCAAGTTTTAGTAAATGATCCACATTATAGTGAAAGACATTTTAATTTTATTTTAGAATCACTGTNGGATATTAATGNNGAATTAATTAAAAAGGATTCTCGTNTACTAATTGCTGAGGGAGATATTTTGAATATTTTAGAATTTATTTCCCAAAAATTTATCATTAAAGGAATATACTCGCATCAAGAGACAGGATTAAAAGTAACTTACGATAGAGATAAAACAGTTAATAATTGGTGTAAAGAAAAAAAAATAATTTTAAATGAATATTTACAACAAGGGGTTTTTAGAGGAATTAAGAATAGGAAAAATTGGCTTCAGAACTGGGAAAAGTTAATGAATCAACCAATAAAAAAAATTAAACTTAACCCTCAAAATTTGATTTCAAAAAAAACTATAGAGAACTTAAATATTTATGTTAAAAAACAAAAGCTTGAATTTAAAAGTAATGTCAAAAGTAAATTTCAAAAAGGAGGAACTAAGTATGGAAATCTTTATCTAAATACTTTTTTTAAAAAACGTTATCAAAATTACCAAAAACACATTTCAAAACCAGACCTCTCAAGAAGAAGCTGCAGTAGATTATCCCCATATTTGGCATATGGAAATATATCAATGCGACAAATAATACAGAGAACAGAATTAGAGAGAAAAAATGGAAACAATAGTTTTGCATTAAAATCATTCAGCTCCCGACTTAGGTGGCAATCACACTTCATTCAAAAATTTGAAATGGAATGTTCTATGGAATTTAATAGTATTAATAAAGGTTATCTAACTTTAAAAAAACCTATCAACAAAAAATATATAAAAGCTTGGGAATCTGGCAATACCGGAGTTCCAATAGTTGACGCAGCAATGCGATGCCTTGTTCAGACAGGGTATCTTAATTTTAGAATGAGATCCTTGGTCGTTTCATTTTTCACTCATCATTTGTGGCAACCATGGCAGGCCTGTGCACATTTTTTGGCTAGACAATTTCTGGATTTTGAACCTGGTATACACTATCCTCAATTACAAATGCAAGCAGGCGTGACTGGGATAAATATGCTACGAATTTATAATCCAATAAAAAATGGTAAGGAACATGACCCCAATGGACACTTTGTAAAAAAATGGATTCCAGAGTTAAAAAAAGTACCTAATGAAATTGTACACACTCCATGGGAAGTTACACCATTAGAGAGTGATGTTTACGACTTTAAAATTGGGAAAACTTATCCCAAACCTATCGTTGATTTACAAAAATCGCGAAAACATGCCGCCAGTTCTCTTTGGCCACTTAGGAAAAACGCACTTGTAAGAAAAGAGGGAAAAAGAATATTGGCTAAACATACATTGACAAATAGAAACATCTTAATGAGATGAAAAAAAATATTTTTTTAAATCGTGAACAAATTGATCGTATTATTGAAATGGCATGGGAGGATCGTACCCCATTTGATGCTATCGAAATTCAATTTGGAATTAATGAGGAAGAGGTTATTCGATTGATGAGGAAAGAAATTAAGCCCAGCAGTTTTAAAATGTGGCGGACTAGAGTTTCAGGGAGGAGAACAAAACATTCCAAACTTATGGTCAAAAAAATCAATAGGTTTAAGTCGAGCAGACAGAAAGGTATTAGTAACAATAAAATATCCAAAAGATGACCAATTATTCAATGAAATTTTAAATTATATAAATTTAAAACTATAGAGAAAAAAAAATTAATTTTAAAGTCGAGTAATTTTTGCTCCGATGGCATTTAGTCGCTCAGCAACATCTTCATAACCACGATCAATTTGTTCTATATTATGTATAATGCTTTTACCTTTCGCAGAAAGAGCTGCTATTAATAGAGAGATACCCGCTCTAATATCAGGAGAAGTCATTACAGTAGCCTTAAGTTGAGATTTAAAATTGAGACCTATAACTGANGCTCTATGTGGATCACAAAGAATAATTTTAGCTCCCATGTCAATTAGTTTATCCACAAAAAACAGTCTACTTTCAAACATTTTTTGGTGAATCAAAACACTACCTCGTGCTTGGGTTGCTACAACCAATATTATACTTAGTAGATCTGGAGTAAAGCCAGGCCACGGTGAGTCGGCAATTGTTAGGATAGATCCATCTATAAATTTTTGTATTTCATACCCATGAACATGAGGGGGGATATGGATGTCGTCTCCTTTTTTCTGCAGACTAATTCCTAATTTACGAAAAATAAGAGGAATTTGTCCAAGATTATCCCAACTTACACTTTTTATTGTAAGCTCACTTTGCGTCATNGCAGCCAATCCAATCCAACTTCCAATTTCAACCATATCAGGTAGAATTTTGTGNTCAACTCCACTTAAATGAGTAACACCCTCAATTGTCANTAANTTAGATCCCACACCAGAAATTTTAGCACCCATTCGATTAAGCATTTTACATAACTGTTGCAAATATGGCTCACATGCAGCATTGTAAATAGTTGTAATACCGGAAGCAAAAACTGAAGCCATCAAGATATTTGCAGTACCAGTTACAGAAGCCTCTTCAAGTAATAAATTTGTTCCTTTGAGTTTTTTAGCTGTTACCTCGTAGAGATGTTCTTCTTTATTATAATTAAAATTAGCTCCTAAAAGTTTTAAGCCTTCGAAATGAGTATCTAATCTCCTTCTTCCTATTTTATCACCACCAGGTCGTGGTATTGAGCCTTTTCCAAATCTTGACAACATTGGCCCAATAAGCATCACTGAGCCACGGAGTTGTTTTGCGTNTTTTTGNTATTGAGAAGATTTTAAAAAATTTATATCCACTTTATCAGCCTGAAANTCATATTTTCCTTTAGAAATAAAATTGACTTTTACTCCTAAACTTTTTAGAAGATCAATCAATTTATTAACATCAAGTATATTAGGAATATTCGAGATTGTAACTTTTTCATTTGTAAGTAATACAGCACACAAAACTTGAAGAGTTTCATTTTTTGCACCTTGAGGTATGATAGCACCTTTTAATTTATGTCCNCCCTCGATTTGAAAACTTCCCATTTGACTANAAAATTAATATCTTTTTCGACTATTATTTCTTTTATTTCGTTGCTTGTGATTATTTTTTGAGCTATTACCGTTTTTATGACGGTTTTTTAATAACTCAGCAGAGTCAGTCAAAGGTAGATCCTTTTCGTTAACAGCTAATTTACCTCCAGAAAGCTCATTTAAATGATTTAAAATGACATCATCTTGAACTGTATCTTTGTTCCAATTCAAAAAGCATTTTTTCATGTGGTTAGCAATATTAAAAACTAATGCATTTTTCATATCACCTTCCTCCCAATCTATTGCAACATTAATCATACTTTTAATATTATTTCCATAAAAACGATACTTGAGGTTAGTTTTTGGATACGCGAGCCTATCTGGTTTTTGAGACAACAACTCTCTTTGGGGTTTTTCAAAAGGACTATCAACATCAAGCTGAAAATCAGACATAATAAAAAGTTGATCCCAAAGTTTGTGCTGAAAATCAGGCACATCCCTAAGATGAGGATTCATGTTACCCATAATTCCTATGATAGCTNTTGCCATTTTATTTCGATCTTCACGATTCTGTGTCATCATGAGCTGATTTACCATTATTTGAACATGCCTCCCGTATTCAGGAATAATTAATTGGGTTCTATGTGTGTTGTATTGAAGTACTTCCATAAAAAAGTTAGGTTTGGTTTAAGAGAAGTTCTATTGCAATTTACTAAAAATCAAATAATAGTAACTTTTTACAATAAATTTTATTAAAGAATAATTACATCATCAAATTTACTTATTCTTTTATAAATGGAAATAACCTCATCGGGNGATTCCATCTGGATCTTAATAGTAAGACTTTTATATGTATCTCTAGATGAATTGACAAGTGAAATCTCTTTAATTGTATTATCAAATATTTTTTTAATACTTTCAATCTGGGAACTATTAGATTTTAAAATAAATTTAAACATATATATACCAGGCCAATTTTGTGATGCTAAAAGTTGACTGTGAAATCGCTCGTAAAATTCTTCTGGATTTTCCTTTGAATTCATCAAGGAGATTAATTTTGTACAAATATAGTCTATCTATAGATAAAATTTTTTTTAGATGACTCTCAATCGGAATAAAAAAATTGTAATAAGTGGTGGACCCGGTAGTGGCAAATCAACACTAATTCAACTTCTGCAAAACAAAGGATATTATTGTTTTGAAGAATTTTCTCGCAGTTTGCTTGATAAATCAACGAGTGAAATCGAGAAAAATTATTTTAAATCAAAACCTCTAGAATTTAGCGAATTGGTATGGAAAAAGAGATTAAAAGACTTGAGAGAGGCTGAAAAGTTAAGATTTAACAAAGATCGACCTTTTGTTTTTTTTGACAGAGGTTTGTTTGACGTAATTGCATATCTAAACTATATTAATAAACCTTTTAATGTTAATAAACTAAATCCAAAAAATAAAAATTACGATATGGTTTTATTGTTACCACCCTGGAAAGAGATATATGTAAATGATAATCACAGATCGGAATCATTTGAACAGGCTTCTAGTATTTATGATCATATTAAAAAAACTTATGAATATTTTGATATTCGAATTGTAGAAATTCCATTTGGTTCACCAAGCGAAAGAATTTTGAAAATAGTTGATATAATTAATGATGGAAAANAGCATTGATTTNCTAAAAAAGTATTGGAGAAAAGATCTTTTTCGCCCAATGCAAAAAGAAGTCATTGATCATTATAACTGCGGTCATGACACAATTGTATTACTTCCAACGGGGGGAGGAAAGTCATTGTGTTACCAACTTCCCGCTGTTATGAAAAAGGGAGCTACATTAGTTATTTGTCCTATTATTTCAATAATGCAGGATCAAATTATTGAACTTGGTAAAAAAGGAATNAAAGCTATGTTTTTTGAAAGTGGCTATGATAAAAATTCAATTAATCGCCAATTTGATAATGCTAGATATGGAAATTATAAATTAATTTATTTTTCACCAGAAAGGCTACTTGATAAAATATTTTTGAATCAACTAAAAACCCTAGAGATTTCAGGTATTGCAATTGATGAAGCTCACTGTGTTTCAGAATGGGGTAATGATTTTAGACCAGCTTTTAAGACAATAAAAAAAATAAAAAAAATTTTACCTGAAGTCCCAATTATGGCACTTTCAGCCTCGGCNACACCAAAAGTTATAATGGACATGACATCAGACTTAGGGATGAAAGATCCGAAAGTATTTAAGACTTCATTTGAAAGAAAAAATATAAAATACCAAGTGATATTTACAGAAAATAAAATAGAGCTAATTAAAAATACATTACATGATTACAAAGAATCCTGTATTATCTATTGTAAAACNAGAATTGAAACAGAAAAAACTACAATAAAACTTAAAAAAGCAGGACTAAGTTGTGATTATTTCCATGGGGGGCTGGATAAAGTGATGAAAAAACAAAAATTAGAGAGTTGGAAANGAGAGCAAACACTTATTATGGTAGCTACTAGTGCTTTTGGAATGGGTATTGATAAAGGAAATGTTCGTAAAGTATTTCATCTTACTATTCCCGAAAGTTTAGAGTCTTACTATCAAGAGACTGGCAGGGCAGGNAGAGATGGAAAGCCATCATCAGCTATGCTTTTGGTTAAGCCTCAGAATAAAACTAATCACTATAATAAATTCATAAAATATCTACCTGTCAAAAAGGAGCTTAAAACATATTTTAAAAATCTGTGTAATTATTTACATATTCCATACGGAGAGGGTCAAGGCATGCAGTTTAATTTGAACTTGAAAGATTTTTGTGAAACATATCAATTTCAAGAAAAAAAAATTTTAAAATATTTTGAAATTTTTGATCGAGAGGGAATTTTTGAATTTCAACACTTCAATAAATCAATGACAATTGTTAAGTTAAGTTGTAGTCATAATGATGCTATTGAAAGAATTAAAAGGAATGATAGCGGAGGTAAACTAATTCAATTTTTAATGAGAAATTTTGAAGGTATTTTCACTAGTGAAAAAAAAATTAATCTTAACCAAATTTCTGATATAATTGGAGTTAAAAAAGGGAAAATTGATGAACAATTGAAATTATTAAAAAATCAAAAAATTATAGAATTAGTTTCAACAAATACAGATGTAAAAATTTATTGGAAAAAACCCAGGGAAGACGATTTTATATTAAATATGGTTTCAAAAAAGCAAAAAGCATACAATAAATTGAAAAAANTNAAAATTAAAAAAATGCTAGATTTTACTTTTGATTTGACAAAGTGTAAAAGAAATTTCATTTTAAGCTATTTTGGAGAAGAAAGGAAAGAAAAATGTAAAAACTGCTCTGCTGAGAGCTGCATTGGTAGCTCCGAANCATTGTAAGATGAAAAAATAAATTATTAAACTATTAGAAAAGCTATTTCAAGTATAAATTAAATCAATGATAAAATTGACTTGGTAAATAATGACATTATTTTAGCTTTGCAGCAATTGGTGGATGTATAGAGTTTTATTGTCCAANAGTTTAAACCAATTTTTTTTAAAATGAGTGAAAGAATAGTTTTTTTTGGTACACCTGAGTTTGCNAGNATATGCCTATCTAAAATCTTAGAAAAAAAATTTGACTTAGTTGCTGTAGTAACCTCTCCTGATAGTCCATCTGGTAGAGGGAAAAAAATAACTTCATCTGCTGTAAAAAAAATNNCTGAGAAAAATAATTTAAAAATACTACAGCCAACTAATCTTAAAGATCCAGATTTTATCGANAATTTAAAAAATCTNAAACCTGATNTCATGGTAGTTGTNGCATTTAGAATGCTNCCCAAAGTTGTTTGGTCATTACCCTCAAAAGGNACCTTCAATCTTCATGCCTCTCTTTTGCCTAATTATCGAGGAGCAGCACCAATAAATTGGGTTATAATTAATCAGGAAAAGTTTACGGGTTTAACAACTTTCTTTATAAACGATAAAATAGATGCTGGTGAAATTCTTCTTCAGCATCGGTTAGAAATCGATCCGCATGAAAATGCAGGAAGCTTGCACGATAAGTTAGCAAAATTGGGAAGTGAATTGGTGTGTAAAACAATTTATGGAATTTTTGATAAAACTATTACTGCAAAAACTCAAAAACTTACCGGTAAAGAAAAAAGTGCTCCAAAACTTGATAAGGAAAATACATTTATTGATTGGAGTCNATCACTTGATGATATAAATGCAAAAATAAAAGGATTATCTCCATATCCAGGAGCAAAAACAAAATTTATAGAAAATAATAAATCAATAGATATTAAAATTTTTGAAGCAGAANCAATAAATAAAGTCCATGATTTCAAACCAAATCAAGTAATAATTTTTAATTATCAAATACTTGTTTGTACAGAAAAAGGTTATCTAAAATGTAATATTTTACAATTTCCTAATAAAAAAAGGATGTCAGCTCGTGATATACTTAATGGCAGATTATTTTCAACAAAAACTGAGGTCAATTAGNCAAAAAAACTATNTATTATCAACAAATATTAGTTTTTATTAACAATAANGNGGATTTCAGGGCTTTTTTCATTGGACTTTAAGTAAACCAATTAAATTTGTTATTCTAACAATTAACCTTTATTAGATTATGAACAAATCAGAATTAATCGATGCCATGGCAGCAGATGCCGGCATCTCAAAAGCAGCAGCAAAATCAGCACTTGAATCATTAATCGGGAGTGTTGGGTCTACTCTTAAAAAAGGAGGCCGCGTTTCACTAGTTGGNTTTGGATCTTGGTCAGTTTCCAAGAGAGCCGCTAGAGAAGGTAGAAACCCTCAAACTGGTGCGACTATTCAAATTGCAGCAAAAAATGTTGTTAAATTTAAAGCTGGTGCTGACTTATCTAGCTCTGTAAACTAAACTAAGCTAAAATATTCAAAAAAGCTTCTCTAGCGAGAAGCTTTTTTTATTTAATAAAATAATTCNTACAAATCTAATTTTAGAATTGGAGCAAGGACANATCCTTATAGCAGACCCATCAGTTTTTGGTGATCAATATTTCCATAGATCTNTTGTATTAATNGCAGAGAAGAGAAGTTCTGGAATATTAGGATTTATATTAAATAAACCATTAGCTTATNACGTAAATGAAATAATACCTGAAATTACGAGTGATCATAGGCTATACTATGGAGGACCAGTGCAAGAAGACAATTTGTTNATGTTTCACNATGCTGGTGATTTANTCNCAGGAAGTAATAAAATCAATGATAAACTTTTTTGGGGAGGGGACATAGATGAAGTAATTAAACTTGTTAAAGAGGGAATTCTAACAAAAAACAATATTCGCTTTTTCTTGGGATATTCAGGTTGGTCAAATAATCAATTAGAGGAAGAGGTTAATTCTAATTCATGGATTGTTATTAAAAATCCACTTAANGATAAAATTTTAAGTATTGACCCTGAAACTCTTTGGAAAAATCAATTACGGGCTTTAGGTGGAAAATATTTAATATGGTCAAATACACCTGAAAACCCCTTTCAAAATTGATTTTTAAGCTTAGAAAAAAATAGATCCTGAATGTTTTTTGATACATCAGTACTNAATTTTTTCTTCCTGAACTGACTTATTTTAATGAATCCGTAAATAAATGAAAACAAAAAAATCTCATCAGCTCGCTGTAAATTATAAACACTAATTTCCTCTTCAACTATCTGATAGGAATTGTTTTGATTTATAAATTTAATCATTATTTTCCTAGAAAAATCATCAACAACTCCNGAACTTAAAGGCGGTGTAAGCACCTTATTANCAAAAATCAAAAACACTGAACCATGGGTGCTTTCTNCAATTTTTTTTTCATTATTAATCAATAAGCAGGCTCCAAAATTATTTTCATAAGCAAATACCTTTGCTAGTTTTCTAAGTAACTCATTGCTTTGAAATAAATTAGAGAAAGATTCTGCTAAGATATGATGGTCTTTGTACAAGGTTAGGAAAATAGATTCNGATTTCCATTCCAATCTAAGAGATTCCATTAGAAAACAAATGTCGCAAACTGGGGATTCTTTAGTTGGGTTTTCTTTTCTATAAAATTTGATGAGGATTAATGAATATCCATCTACAATCTTTGTATCATGAATTATGGTTTCTGCTTGTTCTTGAAAATGCTCCAGAGTATATTTCATTGGAATTCTAACCCTTGATCGTCTAAGAGAGGCCATAATAGAAAAATAACTTTCTTCTAACATTATTATCTTTCCGTTATAAGTGAGAAAATGATGGGTATGAATTGGCAATTGCAAAAAATAGTTCAAAAACTGATCCGGTATATCAGAAAGCTTTTGGTAACAATTTCCATCAAAGTTAACCATTAATCAAAAAAATTATGCTGAGCCAAGAACCTGTTTTAGATCTGAGATGAGATTTTCCCATAATAATTTAGATTCTTCAAGTTCATCTTCCTCAGCAAAATCTGAAACAGTCAAAGAAACGTCTTTGGTTATCTCATCAACATCAATTTTAAACTCAAAATAATAGTCAGCATCATCTTTTTCCCCACTAATCCATTGAAAACGAATTCTCTCATTATTTTTATTCTGAATTAATTTTGCATGTTCTTCCCCATCATCCCAAATAAACTCAAAGTGTTCTCCTCTGGAATTAACATTATCCGCAAACCATTCTGACAGGCCTGAAGGGGTAGATAAATACTGGTATAACAGTTGAGGAGAAGCATGGAAATCAAACTCTAATGAAAAGAAGGTTTTTGAACTCATCTAAAGGGGTAATATTTGTGTAATATATGTAAAAAAAGTTTAGGTGTATCTCATAAACTTTATTTTTTTTAAAAGTTGAAAATAGTGGCTATGAATTAAAAAAATTATATTTGCGCATTATTTAATGGCGAGGTAGCTCAGCCGGTTAGAGCGTCGGATTCATAACCCGGAGGTCGGGAGTTCAAGTCTCCCCCTCGCTACTTTACATAACAGCTTAATAAAGGTGATTTTTTGGCTTTGTATATTGTTATATCTTCTGAAAGTTTTTCCTAAATTCNAATAAAAAAATCCGACTTCATGAAAAGAGTAGGCCTGATAATAATTTTTTCATTTGTTTTATTTGGACTTAGAGCNCAAAAAAATAAAATTTTTAATGGAAAGAATTTAGATGGCTGGATAGTTCATGGTTCAGAAAAATGGTATGTTGATGAGGGCGAATTAATCTGTGAAAGTGGTCCCGATGAAAAGTATGGTTATTTATCAACAGTAAAATTTTATAATGACTTTATACTGACACTAGACTTCAAACAAGAGTCAAATGGGAATAGTGGTGTTTTTTTCAGATCTAGAATTGAGGGAACAAAAATCAGTGGATGGCAGGTTGAAGTAGCTCCTCCAAAAAACAATACTGGTGGTATATATGAATCCTATGGAAGAGGTTGGTTAATTAAACCTGATTTAATAAAAGATAATATCCTCAAAATGGGTAAATGGAACCATATGAAAATAAAGGTGGTTGGAAGCTCAGTAACTACATGGCTTAATGGAACTAAAATGGTTGAGCTAGATGATAAACAGATTGGTCAAGGAAAAGGAGCAATTGCTCTTCAAATTCACGATGGCGGTGGAATCAAAGTTAGATGGAAAAATATTAGAATTGAAGAATTGGAATAACAGATTACCATTTACCGTTAAACACATTAAATGTTTNTATAAAACAAGTATAATGAAAAGTGAACATATTATTTGTTCTCACAAAAGAAAATAAATTAATTTTAATTTATAANAAGCGNTGGATTAGCTTTTTTGTTGCGATAATACCTTTATTTTCACTAAGATTGTTTCCTTCATACTCAACACCAATGAATCCTTTGTAGTTATNATCCTTAACGATTTTAATCATTCTAGAATAATTGATTTTCGTTTCATCTCCATTAATATCAAAGTCATATGATTTAGCACTTACAGATTTAGCATAAGGCATCAATTCTGCAACTCCACGATACATATCATACCACTCATCGCATCCATCGTAACCTCCTCGAATACAGAAATTACCGAAATCAGGTAAGGTTCCGCAATTTTCTATGTCAGTTTGTCTCATGACTTNNGCGAGCATTGCACCATTGGAGGAAAATCCTCCATGATTTTCTACTATTATATTTAAATCATGTTGTTTAGCNAATTCAGACAAAACGGTCAAGCCTTCAACAGATCTTTTTACCCACTCATCTGCATCATTTGAACCACTCAGATTTACTCTTACAGACTCGCAATTAAGTTCAGCTGCAAGCTCAACCCATTTTTTATGTTGATCAACCGAAGCGAGCATATTCTTAGACTGACTACTTGCTAATTCCCCCTCTTGGTCAACCATAATTAAAACATTAGAGATATCATTATCTATTGCATTTCTATTTAATTTATTTGCTAATGTTTTCACTTTTCTTGAAGAGGTTGAACCACTTTTGAGATAATCAAAATAAAATTGATTTACATATTCTACCCCATCAAATCCAAGCTCAGCAGCATATNTGGGAAAATTTAAAGGGTTTTTTTTTCCCGAGAAAAGAGACTTATTCATTGACCATTGAGCAAGAGAAATTTTATTTTTTACGTTAGTCAGTTTTTCCAATATTTCAGATGGAAGCATTAATCCAAAGGACGTTAATCCAGCGAGTGAAATAAATTCTTTTCTCTTCATCATTAAAGTAATCTGTTTTTGGTTTTAATTTGCAAATCTATATTACGAAAAAAAAACGAATTTTTATATTTTCAGAATGATATACCAAATTAGTTTAAAATAATCTTCAGAAACAATCAAAGTATATTACTTATNGCATCCAATACCATTTTTTGCATTAATTTATATCCATTCATGTTAGGGTGAACACCATCGTTTCCATAATCTTTTTTTAAACCATTATTCCCATCATTCATCAAATTNTAATAATCGAGATAATAAAAACCTTTTTTTTGAGCATAATCCTTAATTAATNGGTTTAGTAATGGAATTTTGATGTCTGGATTCTTTCCCTTTCTCCANGGGAAGTNTGCNGCAGGTAGTACNGAGCACAAAATTACCTTGATATTATTTTGACTTGCTAATTCAGCCATTGAAGAAATATTTCCTGCTACTATTTCCAAACCCCTAAAAAGAGTGTTTCCTGCAATATCATTTGTTCCAGCAAGAATTACAACCACCTTGGGTTTTAAATTAATGACATCTGTTCTAAATCGAACAAGCATCTCTGTTGAAGTCTGACCACTAATTCCTCTGTTAATGAAAGTTTGGTTATCAAACATTTCTGGCATAAAATTTTTCCAACCTTGAGTGATTGAATTTCCAATAAAGACTATTCTCCCTTCATTTTTATCAATAATTACTTCTTTATTAAGTTGGTCATAAATTGCAAAATTTCCATAATCGATGTTCGATCTAACCAGTCTAAGGTCAATTCCAGCCAAGGTGTTTTCTTTTTCCTGTGTCCAAATATTATGAATTATAAAAAGATTAAAAAATATAATAATCAAATTTTTAGAGATCATAAAGTGACAGAATTATTAAGGTTTTCTGATATTTTTGACTAATTCCTGAATATCTTTATCTGGCTCGGGAGTAAATTTTGATATAGTTATTGATACTATGAAGTTGACAAGCATTGCTAAGGTTCCAAAACCTTCTGGTGAAATCCCAAACCACCAATCCAGTTCAGTTCCCCCCCCCCACCAGCCAAATTTAAATTTAGTCATGTAAAAAAGCATCATTAATATACCTACAACCATTCCAGCAACTGCTCCCTGTTTATTCATTTTTTTACTAAAAATTCCCATTACAATAGCAGGAAAGAAAGATGCTGCTGCCAGTCCAAAAGCTAATGCTACGGTTGCAGCTACAAATCCTGGAGGATTAATACCAAAGTAAGCTGCTAAAATAACTGCTCCAACAGCAGATAAACGGGCAGCTATAAGTTCTCCTTTTTCACTAATATCAGGTTTGATAATTTTCTTGATAAGGTCATGTGATACAGAGGAAGAAATAACTAATAACAAACCTGCTGCGGTAGAAAGTGCTGCTGCCAGAGCTCCAGCGGCCATTATAGCAATTACCCAATTAGGTAGATTGGCAATTTCTGGATTGGCCAATACCATAATATCAGCATCAACCTTTAATTCGTTTAACTCAGGATCTGCAACATATTGGATCATACCATCTAGGTTTTTATCCTCATGAACGATCAAGCCAGTCCTCTCCCATTTTTCAAACCATTCAGGGAGATCAGCGTATGCTTTGTTGCTAAGTGTTTCGATTAGGTTAGTTCTGGAAAAAACAGCTACTGCTGGTGCAGTTGTATACAATATTGAAATAAAAAGTAAAGCCCAACCAGCGGATTTTCTCGCATCACTTACTTTCCTGACGGTAAAAAAACGCACGATTACATGAGGTAACCCTGCTGTTCCTACCATAAGTGCAGCAGTAATGAAAAAAACATCTATTGTAGGTTTTTTTCCAGAAGTATATTCATTAAAACCAAGCTCCCGGTGCAGTCCATCTAGTTTATCAAGTAGATAAATACCATCGCTGGATGCCGATCCAAATCCAATTTGTGGAATTATATTTCCAGTAACCATCATGGAAATAAATATAGCTGGTAACATAAAAGCAAAGATTAAAACACAATACTGCGCAACTTGGGTGTAGGTAATTCCTTTCATTCCTCCCAAAACTGCATAAAACAGAACTATCAACATGCCTATAAATACTCCAGTATTTATATCAACCTCTAAATAACGAGAAAATACTACACCTACCCCTCTCATTTGGCCAGCTATATAGGTAAATGATACAATTAATGCACAAAAAACTGCAACAGAGCGAGCCAAATTAGAATAATAGCGATCTCCAATGAAATCGGGTACAGTAAATTTTCCAAACTTTCTAAGGTAGGGGGCAAGTAAAAGTGCAAGTAAAACATAGCCTCCTGTCCAACCCATCAAATATACTGATCCATCATATCCATTAAAAGAAATTATACCTGCCATAGAAATAAATGAGGCTGCTGACATCCAATCTGCAGCTGTAGCCATCCCATTTGCAACGGGATGGACTCCTTTCCCCGCAATGTAAAATTCTCCGGTTGAGGAAGCCCTAGAAATTAAAGCAATCGCAATATAAATCAGAAAACTTATCCCAACAGTTATCCAAATCCAATATTGCAATACCATTAGTTTTCTTTTTTAAGTTTTTTATCTAAGCGATTCATTAAATAAATGTAGACAAAAATTAAGATTACAAAGACGTAAATAGCTCCTTGCTGGGCAAACCAAAAGCCAAGTTTAAATCCTCCAAATTTTAATTGGTTCAATTGCTCTACAAATAAAATTCCAAAGCCAAAAGATACCATAAACCAAATACTTAATAGGAATAAGAGATATTTAAGATTGATTTTCCAATAGTTCTGTTTAATACTCATTAATTATTAATTTATAGTTGCTGGTAAATATATATAATTTCAAATAGGGTGAAAGTTAAATATATTCTAAAACATCCAACAATTAAAATAGAAAAGTGACTTAATAAGAATATTATTTTTTTATAAATAAAAAACCTAGAGGAATATTTTCATACTTATTGTTATATTCCAATAAACTGTAGAATTTAATTAATAGCTTTAAACTCATTAAAGTTAATAATCTTTGGCAGAACTAACTATAATATCATTTTTAAGTAAAAGTTTTCTAATAGCCTTAGGATGTGCATTATTACTTGGTATCGCAAAATCTGGAATAAAGGGATTGGCGGTGTTGATCGTAACGGGTTTAGCTTTAGTCTATGGCGCTCGAGAATCTACAGGGATTTTGATGCCACTATTAATCTGTGGGGATATTTTTGCAGTTATTTACTATAAACGCCATGTTAAGTGGATTTATCTAAAAAAACTACTTCCATGGATGATAGCTGGTGTATTAATTGGAGTCTTTTTTGGGAAAGACTTACCGGAGAATATATTTAAATCTGGTATGGCCTTGATTATAATTATAAGTGTGGTTATGATGTATTACTGGGAGCATAAAATTAAAAAAGAAGTTCCTTCCCATTCGAGTTTCACAGCCGTTATGGGTATTATGGCTGGATTTACTACAATGGTTGGAAACTTGGCGGGTGCATTTTCTAATATTTATTTTTTAGCAATTAAGCTACCCAAAAATGAATTCATTGGTACAGCAGCCTGGTTATTCTTTTTTATCAATCTATTTAAAGTTCCTTTTCATATTTGGACCTGGGGAACAATAAACTGGGAGTCTCTTAAAATTAGCTTGAGTCTAATTCCTGCAGTAATAACGGGGTTAATTTTGGGTGTATACTTAGTTAAAAAAATTAAAAATAATAAGTATCGAAAACTCATCCTATTATTGACAGGAATCGGAGGGATTGCCATACTAATTCAATAGTTACTTAGCAACATTTACCGATCTAGTTTCTCTTATGACAGTAACTTTAACTTGACCGGGATAAGTCATATCTGTTTGTATTTTTTGAGATATTTGAAAGGATAATTCTGCTGCCTGATTATCTGATACTTTTTCACTTTCTACGATTACTCTGAGCTCCCTACCAGCTTGAATTGCAAATGCCTTGGTTACTCCATTAAATTCATAAGCAACATTTTCAAGATCTTTAAGCCTTTGAACATAACTATCAAGAACTTGTCTTCTTGCTCCAGGTCTAGCGCCCGAAATTGCATCACAAACTTGAACAATTGGTGAAAATAGAGATGTCATATCAATTTCATTGTGATGGGCACCAATAGCATTACATACTTCTTTTTTTTCTCCGAATTTTTCAGCCAATTCCATACCTAAAATAGCATGAGAAGTTTCTGTTTCTTCCTCTGGGACCTTCCCGATATCATGAAGTAATCCAGCTCGCTTAGCCAATTTTGTGTTCAGCCCCATCTCGGAGGCCATTACACCACAAAGTTTAGCAACTTCTCTAGAATGTTGAAGAAGGTTTTGCCCATATGAGGAGCGATATTTCATTCGTCCAACAATTTTTATCAATTCAGGATTTAATCCATGAATTCCAAGATCAATTACAGTTTGTTTACCTATTTCAATAATTTCATTTTGAATCTGTTTTGAAGTCCTATTAACCACATCTTCAATTCTAGCAGGGTGAATTCTACCATCAGTAACTAAACGATGTAAAGATAACCTTGCAATTTCGCGTCTAACAGGATCAAAACATGAGAGAATAATTGCCTCAGGTGTATCATCAACAATTATCTCCACTCCTGTTGCCTGCTCAATTGATCGTATGTTTCTTCCCTCACGACCAATTATTCTACCTTTTACATCATCTGATTCAAGGTTGAAAACAGATACACAATTTTCTATGGCTTCCTCAGTACCTATTCGTTGAATTGTAGCAATTATTATCTTTTTAGCCTCTTGCTCTACTGTCAATTTGGCTTCATCTAAGCTTTGTTTTGCAAATGCTGTGGCTTCAGACTCGACTTTCTTTTTTAAGGAATCAAAAAGTTCTTCTTTGGCATCAGCAGCAGTGATACCAGAAATAGCTTCCAACTTTTGAATATGTATTTCATGGTTTTTATCGATTTCTTTCTGTTTAATTTCGAGTTTATTAAGTCTTGTTTGTAATAACTCATTTTTTTGTTCTAAAGAATTAGATAAATTTTTGTTTCGATTTATATCTTTATTAAGCTTATTCTCTTTTTCTCGATTCCGGTTTTCTAGCTCAGAAATTTTTTTTTCTCTATTAAAAATTAATTTTTCATGCTCGGATCTTAATTCGATAAATCGCTCTTTTGCTTGAAGCATTTTTTCACTTTTAACCTGATTAGCATCCCTTCTTGCTTCATCAAGTAATTCCTTTGCTTCCTTTTTTGTATCTTCAAAGAACTTATTATTTTTAAATTTCTGTAAAAAAATTCCCATAGCCATACCGATTGCTAGACTCAATAGAGAAAATAATATTAAACTGGGAGTTATATCCATTTTTTAAAATTTAAAAATTAAAAAAGCCTGTATCAACAATGAGTTTTTGTATAAACTCCAAAAAAAATAGGATTGAGGCTACACAACTGGTTAAGGATCTACTCAAGGTAGCTTGCTTTTACAATTGAAACTCACCTCTCTTAAATTAAAGCTCGTTGAGTTTATCAAAAAAACGCTAATACAGGCAGAATGTATTTTATTAAAAGAACTTAGTAAGTGGAAAGATGAAGTTCAATTATTTCAATTAATTCATTTACCTTTTTTGAGGGTTCACTTTCCATATTTTTATTTTCAAGCTGATTTTCCAATTGTGCGGCATACTGAAGGGCACACATAGCTAAAACATCTTGTTTATCCCGCACAGCATAATTATTTTCAAGTTGCTTTGTCATCATTTCAATTTTTTTTGCAGACGCCCTAAGAGATGCCTCTTGATCAGGTGATATAGTCAATGGATAAACTCTGTCTGCAACATTGAGTTTAATTTTAATCTTATCACTCATAACTATTTTATTTCATATAGCTGATTTAAACAAAAATCAACCTCTTTAATTAAATTATTTATTTTACGTTTGGAAAACGACTTATTTTCTTTACTGCCTAATAAAGAATTGGCTATCTTAAGATTATCATTTTCGGACCTAAGTTTTGAAATCTGTGTTTTAAAATCAACATTAGATTCTTGTAATCCATGCATTTCAATTTTTAATTTATTGATTAATAGATGATTGTCTTTTAACTTGTTGAGCAATAGAACAATTTTTTCCTCTAAAATATCAAAATGACTCACGACTTATCAATTTAAGACTTTCAAATCTTTATTAATCAAATTTAATGAATCCCGATTAATTTAGTTTGCCCAATAAATTATTTTAAAAATTTTAACAGTGTTTTGTGACATTAATAAGAGTAAACTGAAGCATATATTTATAAATAATTAATAATTCCAAAAAATGTATTTTTGTTAGAACTAGTAAATTGATA
>NZOY01000022.1 GCA_002695445.1 Flavobacteriaceae bacterium | reverse complement strand
TTCTCACGTCTGTTAAATATATTAATAATTTGACATATTAAATAAAATTAAGTCATTCACTTCATTATATTTTGAAATGTTATTTTAATAGATAACTTTACTGTAATCTATAATATTATCAATAGTAAATAATTAATTCGATTATGAATGGAATTCAATTGAGAACTTTTGCAATTTTTTTTGCCATACTCAATATTCATTCAATTAATGCACAGCTTAGTAAAGTCCATTATATTCCTCCTATTGCAGCTCACCCTGCCACAAATTCAAATGCTTACCCTAGAGATCAATACATTTATATATCTACTCCTTCCAATTTTGATGTTAGTTACAGCATACAGCCAGTTGGATCTCTCCCAAGTAGTTATATTTCTGGAGTAGTTTCAAATACTAGCCCAAATGTACACTTTATCGGAGAGGGCTCTACTAATTTTGCGATAGTAAATAGTGATTTCTATGGAGGAAGAGTATTGGATGATAAAGGTTATATTATAACCTCTGATTCCCCTATTTATGTTGCCGTTCGCCTTCGAGCATCNTCTCGAAATGGAGGAAATTTCCCTCAGGCAGGAGCNTTAGTTAGTAAGGGATTATCTGCATTAGGGACCTCTTTTAGGACAGGGACTTTTACCAGTGAAAACCCTGACACTGGAAGTGGAGCTAATTATTTGAATTTTATTTCGATAATGGCAACTGAAAATGATACAAACGTAATATTTGATAATCTGGTAAAAGGATTAATATTAAAAAACATTACGACTCCTTCTGGTGCAGGAACATTTTCCTTGACAACAAATTTAAGTAAAGGGGAGAGCTACCTAATCTCGGCAGAAGCTGAAGATTCGGTATTTAATCAGGATGGTTTAATCGGGGTATCAATAACTTCAGACAAGCCAATTGTTGTTAATTCAGGCTCTGCAAACGGAAGTTTTCACGATGGCGGTGGAAGAGATTATGGAATTGATCAAATTGTTGGGGCAGATAAAATAGGTATGGAGTATGTTTTTGTAAAAGGTAATGGATCTAACGGATGGGAAAATGTCTTGATTGTTGCAAACGAAGATGACACTGATNTTTATCTGGATGGGGATCTATCAGTTGTNTTTGCCAATTTAGCTAAAGCCGGGGACTATGTTTTAATAGAGGGAAATGAATATAGTAATGGAGGATCAAATAGAACGCTATATGTTAGTNCATCTAAAAATGTTTATGCTTGGCAAGGAATAGGACTTGGAAGCGAGGCTAACCAAGGGATGTTTTTTGTCCCACCATTGTCATGTCAAAGCCAAGGAGAGGTTAATAATATCCCCTTGATAGAGTACATTGGGACATCTTATTTTGGAGGATATGTTACAGTGGTAACTAACAGTACTGCCTCCGTTACTTTTTCTGATGCAAATAATTCAGAAAAATCACTAGATGATTTAAGTTTTTCAGGCGGGGTCAATGTCACGGGACCAGAGATAATTGAAGGTGCGGACTATAAGGCATATATTCTTCAAAATTTAAGAGGTAATGTATCAGTTGAATCTAGTGGTGAGCTATATTGTGCTTATTATAATCAAAATGGAGCCGCAACTTCAGGTGGATTTTATTCAGGCTTTATCTCTCCTCCAGAGACTGTGATTAGGGCTCCAAACCTATCAGGGGAAAAGTGTCTTCCAAACATTGAATTATTTGGATCTGGATTAGAAGCTTATGACAGCTACACTTGGATGTACAATGATGGTAGTGGATTTGTTGATCTTGGAGTAAATACTAACCCTTATCAACCTCTAAATCCTGGTTCTTATAAAATAAAGGCTCAAAAAAGTTGTGGAGGAGTAACCTCATTTGCCTTTTCAGAACCAGCTGTTGTTAGCAATTGTCCTAATGATTTTGATGGTGATGGAGTGAATGATAATATTGATCTAGATATTGATAATGATGGTATTTTTAATGAATATGAGTCATCAGGAACGTATAATTTAGATCTCTCAGATCTTTCAGACCCTCTAATTTCCCTTCCAGATTCTTCAACAATAAGTGGAGCATTTAGTGTTACTTCAGGATTTACAGGGAATGATAGCGAAATTGAACAAACGGTACAAGGTGATATTGCATCACTGGTTCAAATAGGACCTAATTATGAAAATACCTTAGAATTTGATTTTAACGATAAGGTTAACTTTATGTTCACTCACTCAGTTGTTACAACTCACGACATTATTGAGAATGAAATATTCATATTATCTACTTCACTTCCTACCCAAAGTCTATCTATTTTAGACCCAGATAATATTTTATTAATTGACACAAACTATGATAACATATATGAATCTGGAGTGGGACTTTATTCAGCAAATGAAATAAGATTTAAGTTTAATCCTAGTCCAAACGGAAATACCCCTTTTGCTTTTTATGGTCAAAACATGGACAATATCAAATTAAAACACATTAACAATAATTCAAGTGAAGTGTCCTTAATTAGATTTAATTTATCATTGCATCAATATTCTTTGGATACCGATAACGATGGGGTTCCAGATTCATATGATTTAGATAGTGATAGCGACGGATGTAGCGATGTAATTGAAGCTGGGTATTCAGATACTGATAATCCACCTGATGGTATTTTATCTAATTCACCAGTTTCAGTAAATAGTCTTGGTCAAGTAGCAGGAAATGATGGTTATACTATCCCAAGGGATGGGGATAGTAATGGGGTTTATGATTTTCAAGAAATTGGTCAACCACTTGATTTATCTAATATAACTACTCACCCCCAATCTCAGAGTCTTTGTTTAGGTGAAACTTTAAATATTTTGGCAGAGACAAATGTTCAAAGTACAGTCTTTTCCTGGCAAGTCCATGACGGAAATGATTGGATTGATATTTCAGATAATTCGATTTATCAAAATTCAAATACAAATAATTTACAAATAAACCCAAGCGATTCTAGTTTTAATGGTTTTAGATATAGAGCTAAAATTGCTAATTCAAACTTTTTGTGTAGTCCAATTAGCTCTGATGAGGCAACTTTAAGTATTTTACCCCCTAAAACGTTTACATTATCTGATAATGAAATTATAATTTCTGAAACTGATTCACCGACAACTTTTCAAATGGCTCTTGACAGTGCCCCTTCAGCAGATGTTATGGTCAGCTTTTCTAATCCAGATTTATCAGAAGCGCTTTTTTCTCCTACTTCTATAACTTTTACTCCTGAAAATTGGAATGTTAACCAAGAGATTACTATTACTCCCAAGACTGACGGGCTAATTGATGGAGATCAAGTTTTGGCTTCTCAAATTTCATTTAATTCAATAGATAAGTGTTTTTCAAATATAACTGGAGAGACTGTAACTATTACAGTTCAAGATGTTAATAAAGCTGACTTTAAAATTATCACTATTGACAATTTATCTGATGAAAACGGAGACGAAGCTTCTTTTACTGTTGAGCTTATGTCTCAGCCCTCAGGTATAGTTGAACTTTTTTTAAATTCAAGTGACTTAACAGAGGGAAGCCTAGCTATTGACAGAGTAATTTTCAATCCCTCNAATTGGAATATTCCGCAAATTATATCAGTAGAGGGACTTCCTGATCCTATTCCATTTAAGGATGGAAATATAGATTATAAAATCATTACTGGAAATGTAAGTTCAACAGATGCTGAATATGATGTTCTGGATGGAACCACTATTGATGATGTTAACCTTACGAATCAAGATAATGAGGGCCCAGGGATTGAGTTGATTGTAGTAGGTGGAGATCAAAACACAAACGAAAGTGGTAAAAGCTTTAATNTCCAATTTAATCTCCTTTCNCAACCAATTGGAGGGGCATCAGTAAATTTTAGTTTACAAATTTCTGGGGATCAAGATGAAGTTTCTTTGTCCTCAAATGAAATGACCATTTTGAATCAAGATTGGAATAAACCCTTTAACAATCAGATTACTATATCAGGGATTGATGACGCTATAATAGATGGAGATATTTTCTTGGTATTAGAAACTGGTGACCCGGTCTCATCAGATGTTACCTATGATTCTCTAGATGAATTTGATGTTGCAGATTTGATATTTAGAAATTTAGATAATGATCAAGCTGGATTTAGCCTAAGTTCAATTTCAAATAATTTAAGTGAAGATGAAAATATAGCTAATTTCACCGTCAGATTAGATATCGAACCAAATCAGGATGTTTTTTTAGACATAAGTTCAAATGATCCTAGTGAGGTAATAGTGAATCCTCAATATCAACAACTGAATTTTACTCCAATAAACTGGAATATTCCTCAAACAGTTATTGTAAGGGGGGTTGATGACACTATTATTGACGGGAATCAATTAACCCAAATTTCAGTGGGAGTTAATCAAAATTCTGATCTTAATTTTATCTCAGAACCAAGTCAGAGAGTTGATGTAATTAATATTGATAATGATAACGCTGAGATAATCTTAACACTATTAGATCCACTGACAAGTGAGGATGGAGATAAAGGCAATTTTAGTGTCAAATTAGGTGCTCCTCCAACCTCAGAGGTTCAAATAGATTTTTCAAGTTCAAATATTGATGAAGGAGTTGTAAGTCAAACATTAACCTTCAGCTCTTTGAATTGGAATCAACCACAAGAGGTTTCAGTAACTGGAGTAGATGATTTAATACCCATAGCAGATGGAGCTGTAGACTTTCAGATTTATATTTCATCTATTCTCTCCACTGATCAATACTATAATCAATTAAACCCATCTGATATAGATCCATTAAATTTTATTAATCAAGATAATGATTTCGCCTCTGTAATTATAAATCTCCTTGAAAATGATTTTAAAACTAGTGAGTCAGGAGATCAAGTCAAAATTGAATTTTCTCTTAATACAAAACCAACAGAAGATGCATCAGTAACAATTCCAATCTCATTATTCGAAAATGAGGATGAAATTGAACTACTCCAAAATGAAATAATTATTGAAAATCAAAATTGGGATAAACCCGAATTAAATCAAATTATACTTACAGGATTGGATGATTTCATCTTAGATGGAGATCAAGAAATAAACTTCATAACAGGAGACCCAAAGTCTAGTGACCTTAATTATGATAGTTTAAATGCTACTTCAGTGGCAAATTTAATTTTGCAAAATCAAGATAATGATTTCGCTGGTTTAGTCTTATCTGGGGATATTGAACCCCTTGGACCAATTCAAGAGGTGTCTGATATTTCATCATATGAGTTGACTAGAGCCACTTCAGAATCAGGCACCACTGTAACCTTTAAAGTAAGATTAACTGTTCAGCCCACCTCAGAGGTTACCTTTTTTATAACATCAGGAGATATATCTGAGATAGGAGTTTTAGATAATCAGATATCCTTTACCCCTGAAAATTGGAATATAGATCAAGAAATTACTATTTACGGTGTTGATGATATTTTATATGATGGAGACATAACAACAGACTTATTTTTATCAGTAGATNCCTTTACCTCAGACATCGATTATAAAAAAACAGAAAATATCATTATCAAAGCAACTAATTTGGAGAATGATATTGATGCGGATGGAGATGGCCTTCACCATTACTATGATAATTGTCCTGATGTATTTAATCCTAATCAGGAGGACCTTGATCTTGATGGAGTTGGTGATTTTTGTGATCAAGATATAGATGGAGACGGAGTAACAAATCAACAGGAAGAAATTGATCAAACTGACCCTTATGAGAATTGTGATTTTCTACACAGCAGTATCAGTCTAAATATTACTTCTCCAATGGATTGTGACAACGATGGGGTAACAGATGAAATAGATTTAGATGATGATAATGATGGAATACTAGATATTTTGGAAACAGATGCTGATTTCGATCAAAATGGAAAGGTTAACAGATTAGATTTAGATAGCGACGGTGATGGTTGTAATGATGTCATCGAAGCCGGGTTTCTTGATCCTGATAGNGATGGCTTATTAGGAACAAGCCCTGTTTTAGTAGATGAATTTGGTAGAGTGATTTCCGCTGAAGGATATTTNTCACCTTTTGATTTAAATCAATCAGGAGAATTCGATTTTCTTGAAGTTCCCCAAACCATCAAAATNACTATGCAGCCTCCTCCTTTAATGGTTGTATTTGTTGGTAAGGATATGAGCATAAATATAGACATAGATTCAGAGGATGATGAATTAACCATTCAATGGCAAATTTTACAACCTGAGATAAACTCCTCTTGGGTCGATTTGCAAGATTCAGAAATGTTTTATGGAGTAAAAACTAAATCGCTTAAACTAATAAATCCTACTGAAACAACAGTGAGTTGGAAATTTCGCGCTAAAATAAGTTCTAATGCCTATAAATGTGGGCCTCTAATAATTTCTCAAGAGACCAGTTTTGATTATCAACCCTTGGAAATTCCTAATGCCTTTTCCCCAAATAATGATGGAGTTAATGAAAAACTTATAATTACAGGGCTTGGAAAATTCCCTCAACACAAATTCACGATTTACTCAAGGTGGGAAACGGTAGTTATTCAAGAGGCACCCTACAAAAACGATTGGGGAGGAGAACAAAGATTAGGTTTTCCAAAAAATGATGGAGGAGATCTTCCAGAGGGCACTTATTTTTATATATTGGACCTTGGTAATGGCCAGCTCCCTTTTAAAGGATTCATTTATTTAAAACGTTAATCTTATACCTTAACTAATTTTTCTGTGAAAAAAAATCTTTGGAAAATTTTCACCATACTATGGGCTTCAATTATTATTTATTTCAGTTTTTTCACTACCCATCAATCAGAGTCATCTAGAATTTTTGAACATCAGGACAAAGCAGGGCATGTGGTTTTTTACGCGGTTTTGACTTATGGACTGATTAAGGTATATAGGCAGGAGATTATTTTACAACAACCCTCAGTTATCGCCTCAATAGTTAGCTTTATTTTTGGAATTGTTATTGAGTTTATCCAGCATTATATTACAACCAATCGAGTTGGATCAATCATGGATGTCTTGGCAAACGGCTTTGGAATCATACTTATTTTACTACTTCTAAAGAGGTATCCAAAATTATTCTCAATTAAGCCATAACTTTGAATCTATGCAACTCAAGTTTCACAAGGTATTGCTCAAAAAAAAATTCCCCTTAGTTATAAGTCGTGGTGTCAAAGGGGATTCCTTTAACTTATTTCTTTCTTATGAGAAGGACGGTGTTACTGGTTGGGGAGAGGCTGCACCTGGAAAAAATGAAAATGCAGGATCAGTTGAAGAAATTGAATCACAGTTGAATATTTTGATAGCTAAGGGAATAGAAAACAATTCAGTTGAAGAGATTAATAGAATAGCTAGAGAACTTTCGATTGCTCCGTGTGCTAACGCAGCTTTAGATATCGCAATTTGGGATTGGAAGGCCAAAAAAAAAGGGTTACCCTTACAACGATTATTAAATTTTCCTCCTCCCTCAGTTCCAACCTCTATAACCCTTGGCATCAACTCTGCTGATGTTGTTAAAGATAGAATTCCACTTATGCTAGAAGGAACAACGATTAAATCATTAAAAATAAAATTGGGATCTCCTATGGGAATTGAGGCAGATCAAGAAATGTTTTCACAGGTTATTGAAAGCACTAAAAAATATAATATTAAAATCCGAGTCGACGCTAATGGAGGTTGGAGCACATCTGATGCAATTTATATGATGAAATGGCTCGCAGATCTGGGTGTAGAGTACATTGAACAACCCATAGAGGAGGGTAAAGAAGAAGATTTGAAATATCTTTTCCATAATAGGCCTTTGCCNATATATATTGATGAATCNTGTCGATATGCTGAGGATGTTACGAAATGGGCTAAATATATAGATGGCGTTAACATGAAATTAATGAAATGTGGAGGAATAACCGAAGCGTTAAATATCATTCAAGAGGCTAAAAGACATAAACTTAAGACCATGATTGGATGTATGAGTGAATCTTCTGTTTCCATTGCAGCAGCTGCTTCAATTTCTGGAGTTATTGACCATATTGATCTTGATTCACATTATAATNTAAATCCGGATCCATCCTCTGGTGTAAAAATGATTAATGGGGTNACAATACCTAATTTAGTCCCTGGGCATGGGGCAGTCTTAAAACCTTTGTATTATGCTTAAAAAAAACCAAAAAGTAGCGATNTACATGCAAGGGTTTCTCCATAGTGATTTTGGAAAAATGGGTTTAGGGATTATAAGGTATTTAGAAAATCCAATCGTTGGGGTAATTGATACTGAAAATGCAGGAAGTAATATTAATATTGAACATGAAATAGATAGAGATATACCTATTTTTTCCAGTTTAGAGGAGGTTTTAAAAAAAGGGGCAGAAGTATTGGTTTTGGGNATTGCCCCTTCAGGTGGAAAAATTCCAAAAGATTGGCTGCCAATAATCAAAGATGCCATCAATAAGGGAATAAGTATTATCAATGGNTTACATGATACTTTAGGTGACCGTTTTAATAAAAAAATAAAAAACAGGGAAAATCAGTGGATTTGGGATGTTAGAGTACCTAAAATTAGTTGCGAAATAGCCACAGCAAAAGCATCAAAACTGANNAATAAAAGAGTTTTAATGATAGGAACAGATATGGCTTGTGGAAAAATGACTGCTGGATTAGAGATATATCAATGGGCAAAAAATAATAATATNAANTCAGGGTTTGTAGCCACAGGTCAAATTGGAATTACTTTGATGGGAGAGGGAATCCCATTAGATGCAATCAAAGTCGATAATGCTTGTGGAGCAGTAGAGCAAATTGTATTGAATCATAGCGATAAATCTCTTNTAATTATTGAGGGACAAGGATCGCTTTTACACCCAGGTAGTNCAGCCACTCTCCCTTTAATGAGAGGCAGCTGTCCAACCCATATGATTTTGTGCCANCGTGCAGATAAGTATACTTTGAGAAANCTTGAAACGATNAAAATACCNCAGCTTAGAGATTTTATAGCGTTAAATGAATCAATAGCTTCTGCTTGTGGGACCTATGGAAGNCCAAAAGTTATTGGAATTGCATTAAATACATCAAAACTTTCTAAATCAGATTCTTTAAAATATATTCAGAATTTGGAAAAGCATTCAGGATTACCTGTTACAGACGTAATTAGGTTTGGAGTTAATAAAATAGTTCAGAAACTTATCTGATTTACTTACAATGGTAATCAGCNGCCTTTGTTGCAATTTGATTATTTGGCTTAACATTTACTTTATAACCAAGCGAGTTTGCCCAACCTTTNGTAGCTGAGATTAACTTACTAGATTTGAAATTTTCATCACTATTATAATCCATATCTATTTCCACCCTGACACTTATCTGGTTTGTTAGCCACTCTGCAACATCGATACTCATTTCAGCTTCTTTCCACAAACGTGACCACATATCTTTCAATAAGGCTTCATTTTTTTTACTTAGAATATAGTGCACTCCTCGACTACCGTATCGGTAAGCGATGACAGTTGCATATCTTGTTTTTTTTCCAACATTTTGAGAATCGGAACCAATATGAATCTGAACATTTGGATAATCTTTCAGAATTTTTAATGTGTGTGCAATTGGGTCAATGCGTTCTCCTTTTATGTTTTTAAATAGTCTCATAAAAAACNCTAATATANCTAAGCTGTATAAAAAAATGGTTTTATTTTTGGATAAGCTTATGTTTTACGAGATAATNTTTAATATTTATAACACAGGNATCTTAATCTTTTGGTTGTTNCTTTTAGTATTTCCAAAAAGCAAAACAACTCAAAAGATTACTAATTACCCATGGATACCCCTTGTAATTGCTTTTGGATATATCTTTTTTTTAAGTACTTCAGAGGGAGCTTTTTCTGCTGATTTTTCCTCTCTTTCTGGTTTGACAGAGATGTTTCAAAATGCAAATCCACGAGGAGTTGCAGCAGGATGGCTTCATTATTTAGCTTTTGATTTTTGGGTAGGTTGTTGGATCTTAAAAGACAGCCAGAAAAAGGGTATCAAACATATTTTTATTATTTTTCCAATGCTTTTTACATTCATGCTTGGTCCAACAGGAATATTGATTTATACATTAGTACTTCTATTTCATAAAAAACTAATTCAAAACTAATATTGACAACATCATTCTTATTATTTTCTCTAGCAATTGCAGTCGGATTTGGAGCACTAGGCTCTTTTATTGCCAGTAAAAAAGGCCGAACCGAGAGGTTTGGATTTATTATTGGATTTCTATTTGGTTTTTTTGGCACCATAGGATTGCTTTTAATGAAAGACCAATCAAAAAATGATCAATCCCAAAATCGATTAAAATAACTTATCCCAAAGAATCAAACCAAATTTAACGCTCAATCCTAAAGTAAAGGGATATAATGCGAATAGCCAGATATAATCAAATGTAGATAATGATGAACCATTATTAATTGTATTTAAAAAGTCGTACCAAGTTTTGAGACCAATTTTAGCCGCGATAATATTGGCGAGTATGGCACTTATTAAAATTATAACACCTATAAAGTAGTATTTAATCATTTCCTAACCTAACCTTTTGTATTTTGTCAGCGTGAATTTAATAAAGCTATTAAAAATTTTACTTTTTATATTATCTGCAGCTTCTTTTTATGTTGTATATCTAATGTATACAAAACTTTCGTTTATTGATTTTCCATATTTCTACGGCGGTTTGGTACTATTGTTAATCGCTGTTATTATAAAAACAAAAAGTTAGCTTCTTACTCTTTCACTAAGATATAAGTTGCACGTACCCCAGTAGCAAGATTCCATTGATTTGATGCAGTCATATTTCCATATTCGTCATATACCCTTACTTCGGCTGTATTAGGACCAGACTCTCCTTGATTCAGAGCAACGAAATCAATCTTATTAAAACCATTAACTAATTCTAAACTTAAGCCTTTAAATCGCTCCATTAATAGAACGTTTGGCAAAACAACTTTATCATTGTGGAGAATTTTAACTCGGTCACCATCGGGATATTCATGATCTCTGAAAATAATCCTCGCCTTACCACCATTAATTCTATAGTCTCCCATATACTGGTTGGATTTGTATTTATTTGGGTCTTTGTTTTGCTCAACACTTTTTCCATTTAACTTCGACAAGTAATAATCTCCAGGGTCCAAAAACTTTTCTGGATTCTCCATAATTATATTCTCTCCTTCATCAAAGTTAGGGTCGGTCATATCAATTGGAGCCTTTTTCAAAAAATCTTTTTGGAGGTATTGACTTTCCTTAGGCTGCCTATACAGTGGTATTCTGTTCTCATTTACATCATTTGGAAATTTAAATGAAGGATTATTATTTTCAATTTGTCCTGATAGGTTATTAGTAATTAATATTAAAGAAAAGCATTTTGCTAAATAAATTAGGAGTTTAAATTTTCTAAAGAAATAAAAATCGTGTTTAAAGAACATTAATTTTAAATTAGTTATACAAACCTATTTCAAAAATGTTAAAACAAATCGTGGTTTAACATTATTTTTAATATAAATGATTACTTTGTTTTAATATTATTAGACTATGGAATTAGCGATAATCGATTGGGTAATTATAATAAGTTTTTTTTCAATTTCATTAATTATTGGAATTTGGGTTTCAAAAAGAGCCGGCTCTTCAAGTGGAGAGTTTTTTCTATCTGGGCGTAATATGCCTTGGTGGTTATTAGGGATATCTATGGTAGCAACCACTTTTTCAACAGATACACCTAACCTTGTTACTGACATTGTACGAACGAATGGGGTTTCGGGAAATTGGGTCTGGTGGGCATTCTTGATTACGGGACTACTTACTGTTTTTGTTTACGCAAAATTATGGCGTAAATCTAATGTTAAAACAGATATTGAATTTTATGAGTTTCGTTATGGTGGATCGCCAGCAAGTTTTCTGAGAAAATTTAGAGCCTTGTATTTAGGTGTAATATTTAATGTTATAATCATGTCTTCTGTCACCCTTGCTGCTATTAAAATTGGAGGTATCATGTTAGGGTTGGAGCCTTGGCAAACTGTAATAAGCGCTGGTCTTATTACTGTTATATTTAGCACTCTTGGTGGATTTCGTGGCGTAGTTTATACTGATTTTATTTTATTTTTTGTTGCTATGGCGGGATCAATAGGTGCTGCATATTATCTAGTGAATCTTCCAGAAGTAGGAGGAATTTCAGCATTATTAAGCCATGAGAATGTAAATGATAAACTTTCCATATTGCCTAATTTTACAGATACACGTTCTTTAATAACACTTCTAATTATTCCTCTTGCTGTTCAATGGTGGAGTGCATGGTATCCTGGAGCTGAGCCAGGAGGTGGAGGATATATCGCTCAACGCATGTTGGCATCCAAAGATGAAAACCATGCAATTAGTGCAACTTTCTTTTTTAATATTATGCATTATGCCTTAAGGCCATGGCCATGGATTATAGTAGCTTTGACTTCAATTATTATATTTCCAGATTTAGCAAGTATAAAAGCGGCTTTTCCAAATATTACTGATGATAAGTTGGGACATGATCTGGCTTACTCCGCCATGCTTATTAAATTGCCCAGCGGCCTTATTGGACTTGTAATGGCTTCACTTATTGCAGCATATATGAGTACGATTTCAACACAGCTAAACTGGGGCTCATCTTACATGGTTTATGATTTTTATCAAAAGCAAATTAACCCCAATGCAACTGAGAAAAGATTAGTCGTAGTTGGAAGAATATCTACTATTGTTTTG
Source organism: Flavobacteriaceae bacterium (assembly GCA_002695445.1). GTDB lineage: Bacteria > Bacteroidota > Bacteroidia > Flavobacteriales > Flavobacteriaceae > UBA8316. The sequence goes on along the minus strand of NZOY01000022.1, from coordinate 6,531 downwards.
ATGGTTTTGAGTGCTATACTTGCATTACTATTACAAAATGCCCTTCAGATTTTCGATATTTTATTGACATTTGGAGCCGGCACTGGGCTGATATTTATATTAAGATGGTTTTGGTGGCGGATTAATTCGTGGAGTGAAATATCTGCTATGTTTTCCTCTGGTATAATTGCTATATCATTGAAAACAACAAATCTTGGAGTTTATTTTTTTGATTCAGATAAGGGGGTATTTCCTGATTGGTCTGAATATCCATTGGTTGTTTTAGTCACTTCAATCATATGGATCGCAGTTACATTTTTTACAAAACCTGAGAGTGATGAAGTTCTTCAAAATTTCTGTAAAAAAATTCAGCCAGGAGGACCTGGATGGAAAAAGTTTACTGATAAGACTACAAAAAAACAATTTAAGGTTGACGGAAAAATTAATAAATGGAATGTTCCATCGGGAATTTTAGCTATGCTTTTTGGTTGTGGATTAATTTACAGCATTATGTTTGCAACAGGGTACATTATTTATGGACAGTATCAAACTGCTTTTTTACTAATATTATCTTCATTAATTTTTGGAATATTATTAATCAAGATTTGGAAAAAAATAAAGGTTGATGTTTTTTAAAACTAACCAATTATTGCCCCTACAATTGTCGCAGACATAAGTGAAACTATAGCTCCACCAATCATTGCTTTGAAGCCCAGCTCGCTCAGATTCTTAAGTTGTTTGGGAGCAATAATACTAATCCCTCCTACTTGTATTCCAATGGAGGCAAAATTTGCGAAGCCACAAAGAAAGTAACTAGCCATTACAACCGATTTTTCATAGCTCAAATGAAATGTATTATTTATATCTTTTAATCCAGCTAATTGGATGTATCCAACAAATTCACTAGCTACAAGCTTTACTCCTAGTAGTTGTCCCATTAGTGCAATATCATCTGTTTCTACCCCTATTAGCCACATTAAAGGTGCAAAAATGTACCCCAAAACCAACTCGATTGAAAAATTCTCATACAAAGTATTTTCAGCAACCCATTTATTTAATCCTAATAGATCTCCAGCAGCCAAAAAACCACCATTAATCATTGCAATAAGTGAGATGAAAACTAATAACATAGCACCAACGTTTACTGCCATTCTAACACCTTCTCTCGTTCCATTGGAAATTACACTAATTAAATTATTACCAATTTTATCCATTGAAACATTTAAGTTTTCCGAAACTCCCTCAGTTTGAGGGTACAAAATTTTTGCTATTACTACTGCTCCTGGAGCCGCCATTACTGAAGCTGCCAATAGGTTTTTTGCAAAGAACAATCGCTCATTGGGATCATCCCCCCCCAAGAATCCGATATAAGCGCCCATTACACTCCCCGCTACGGTAGCCATTCCACCTAACATAACTAAAAAAATCTCTGACCGGTTCATCTTCTCCAAGTAAGCTTTTATTAGAAGAGGTGATTCAGTCTGTCCCAAAAATATATTTCCAGCTACTGTTAAACTCTCAGCACCTGAAATTCCTAAAAGCTTTTTTAAAGCCCAAGCTAAAAACCTCACTATTTTCTGAATGATTCCAAAATAGAAAAGAATTGAGGTAAGTGCTGAAAAAAAGATAATAATAGGTAACGCTTGAAAAACAAATATGAAGCCATATTTATCTATACTCGAAAATTCGCCAAGCAACATGCTTGTTCCTGCATTTGTGAAATCTAAAATTTTTACAAAAAGGCTACTGATTATGCCAAAAAACTTTTTAATTAATGATATTTTAATTATACAAATCGCAATTGTTATCTGTGTTAAAATCCCAATTCCTACTAATTTCCAAGAAATTGCTTTTCTATTATTACTAAGCAAGTATGCAAATGCTATAAGAGTAAACATTCCAATCAACCCCCTTAACAGAGATTCAATGGAAAAGCCTTGATGAGAGATTATTTCCATTAGGACTAATATTCTAAATTGAGAACAAACAATTGTCTTACTTTATTCTTATCCAATCCAGAAACTAAAATTTTATTATTCCTATGATTCCATCTTGGAGCTGGGTCAATTCTAAGATCTCCTTTATAAATACCTGTATTAAAACTTGGTGTTTTGGTCCATATACCGGATTTTAAATTCATTATTGAATAATGGTTAGATCCAGCTTTATCGTTATATCCATTTACAATCCATTCNGANTTAGGAGACAAACTCACATCACCTCCAGGTTTTGGGAATATATCTTTATTACCTAGGGTTTTGGTTATTTTTCTACTAATTATATCATAAACAACTTGTTCATTTTTATAGGCCCCAATAATCTCTGTCCCATTACTCCACTCAGGATGTCCACCTATATGTATATGACCTGGAGTAAAATGAGATCCATCAACTTTTATAGTACAAGCTGCATTTAGGCCCTCTCTTCCGTCTTTATCTGCTTTCCAACCTGCTCTTACAAAGAAATAAATCCATTTTCCATCCCTACTCCAAAGGGTATGATTAATAAACAAGTTTCTACCTTTAACATCAAAACCTTTTTCATCGAGCCCTTTAGCGATTTGCTCAAAAGATATAAGCATTCTCTTTTCACCTGAATCTATATCTATAATAGCAATACCGTCTTCTTTTGGAGCAGCAATACCTTTGCTCCAGTCATATGTATCTTTATAGCCAGTTACNGGCCTTAGCCTGGCCATTCGAGCATAATTTATTGCTAAAAAATATTTCCCTNGGGGACATACGCCACTATTACCAAATGACTGATTATNATATTTATAAACTTTNATTCTTTTACCTTTACTTAAATCANAAAGTACTGTATTTACAACTCCTGTTTTTGAATCACGATCGTTAAAAAAAAACTGACTTTCAGGAGCGTTTGGATTCCAATAAAACATTGTTCCCTGCTGATGATTCCATCCTAGACATTCATCAACTTTTTCAATTTTAAAAGAATTACCATTTTTTTCATTTGGATTAATAATGTTCACATTTGCTGGATCTCCTTTACCTGCTAAACGGTTGTGAAAATTTGTTGATAGACATAGAATCCGATCTTCTTTTTTATTCCATGGAATGGTCAAAGATTGTCCAATATATCCAAAGAAATGATGATTGTTCCCGTGGGTTAACTGCTCAACAGATATATTGATTTGATTAGACCCAGGGAATGAAATTCCTGGAATGATAATGCCAGCAATGGCATATTTACTNGTATTTGAAATGAANTCNCTGCGATCCAAAAGTNAATTTTAANTTAACTTACGTATTTATTTTGAAATAATTTCTCTAATCATCTCTTTGGTGGTAATTAGCTTAATTTTGTGGACAGAATCCTTAAAATCTCCTGTATCAATCTTATATTCAATTAATTTAATTAACTCTTCTCCAGTTAAGTTGATCATTTATAATAGTTTAAATTAAAATTTCATGGGAACCTCAACTAATAAGACTCTAGAATTAGGTTGGGCTTTAAAGCTTATTATATCAGTATTCCAAACTCCTAAGGCATCTCTCTTATTTAATTTTTGATTGCTAACATTAAAATTCCCTTCAATAACGAAAATATAAACTCCATTTCCCTCTCTTTTCAACTCGTAATCAATTGAAGTAACNTTNTCAAAATCACCAAGATGAAACCANGCATCTTGATGAATCCACATTACATTATCCTCGGGGTGAGGTGACAATACCATATAGAATGAATTAAGTTTTCTTAAACCCTGGATTGAGCACTGATCATACCTTGGCTCCACATTTTCCCTTTTAGGTAAAACCCAAAGCTGTAAAAGATTAATTGACTTNTCACTATTTTTATTGAATTCACTNTGAAAAATCCCAGATCCAGCGCTCATCACTTGAATCTCCCCTTCATTAATTATNCCTAGNTTACCCATGCTGTCTTTATGTTCTAAATCCCCCTTCAAGGGTATGGTTATAATTTCCATATTTTCGTGAGGGTGATAGCCAAACCCTTTTCCCGGGGAAANGGTATCATCATTTAAAACACGTAAAGCTCCAAAATTCATTCGGTCTCGATTGAAATAATTGCCAAAGCTAAAAGAGTAATTTGCATTAAGCCATCCATGGTCTGCATGACCTCTAGTATCAGCACTAAAAAACACTTTATTCATAATTTGTTATAACAATATTTGTATAGACAAATATAATTAATTATTCTTACTTTTTTCCAATTTTTTTTTTACACTATTTATCCTATCTATTAATCTTGTTTTTGCGTCTAATAATTCAATGAGGGTTTTAACTTTCTCTTCTGCTTCTTTTTTATCATTAAATTTTTCTTTCTCTTCTGTAATTGTAGCTTTCATATCTGAATAAGTACTAAATATAAATCCTGCAATAATTGCCAAGGCAATAAAAATGGCAAATATTTCCTCTGAATCGCTTAAACTTAACATTATANAAAATTTCAATTAAAATTAAGAATTCCAGTTATATCTTTGCAGNCAATTATTAATTTTTANACAATGCAAAAAATTAATTGCCCCTTAATTATTCTTTTNAATNTATTACTATTTTTNTCAAACTCGATTTATTCTCAAGATTCGCTAAAGCAGAAAATTTTCCTAAAGGAAGTTTTACTTGATGCTGCTAGAATAAAATCTCCTAAACGAATTTTACCATTTGCATTGAGTTATAAAACTTTTCCTCAAACTCAATATAATAATGCACAAAATTCACTCAATGACTATTTAATGGGAATACCCGGTCTATTTGCCCAAAATACACAAAACTTTGCTCAAGATCTTCGCCTCTCTATTCGCGGTTTTGGAGCTCGATCCGCATTTGGAATAAGAGGAATTCAATTAATTGTTGACGGTATTCCTGAGACTACTCCTGATGGACAAGGTCAACTAGATAATCTTCCACTTGGACTTGTAGAATCATTGACAGTATTAAGAGGCCCTGCTTCCACTTTTTATGGAAATGCAGCAGGTGGTGTAATACAGATAAATACATTATCGAATTTTAATGAGGGTTTTGTTCGCTTTCGAGCGCAGGGAGGATCTTACTCAAGCAGTAATCTTTCTGCTACTGTTGGTTTAATTAATAAAAAAACAAAAGCAGTTTTTTACCAAAATCTATACCAATCTGATGGCTACCGCAATCATAGCCGATTTAAACAGCAAGTTTTTAATACTAGAGTTTGGCATGATTTTTCAAGTAANTCAAAANTAAGTTTCCAATTTAANTNCACCAATAGTCCATATGCCTACGATGCTGGGGGNATNAANTCACAGAGTGTTATTGANAATCGNAGNCAAGCNCGTTCTCAAAACAAAANCTTTNAAACTTTNGAGTCNATTNAACANATNAAAACTGGCCTACAATGGGANAANACTNTNGNANAAAATNTAAACTTTAANTCNTATATNTTTTATGCTCATCGAGATTTTGAAGGNNGGCTTCCCTTTGAGTTTGGTGGATTAGTTGANCTAGTTAGAGATTATTTNGGAGGNGGNGCAGCANTGGAATATNNTCCAAAANAANATCANAGCCTTCAANTTAGAATTTCATTNGCAGATCAAACAGATCACAGAAAAAGGTTTAAAAATATTTCTGGAGAGGCGGGTGATATTACACTGAATCAAAAAGAATTATTTGATAATAAATCTGTTAGTCTATTAGATGAATACCGATTCAAATTTGGCGTTTTAAGATCAGGATTGAGATTTGACCAACAAAAGCTTGGCACAAATTTATTGGATAAAAAGACAAATTTAAATGTTGTGAACTACAGTATTGGATTTACTTATACCGCTTTGGCAGATCATATTTTTTTTGGGTCCTTAGCCACCAGTTTTGAAACTCCAACTTTAAGTGAGCTTTCAGCAAACCCCTCTGGAGAGGTGGGATTCAATTCTAATTTATCCTCATCTCAAGCTAGAAATTTTGAATTGGGGTGGCGTTTCATCTCTTGGTTTGGTGAATTGGAAACAACACTTTTTTCTATACAAACCAAAAATGAAATTATTCCTTATGAATTAGAGGATTTCCCCACACGTACTTTTTACAGAAATGCCGGTAAAACAGATAGACGGGGAATTGAAATTCACTGGGAAATTAAAAAAAATTCGTGGCATTGGCTGGCTAGTTTTAACTACGCAGCTATTGAATTTAAAGACTATGAGTTAGATGAAAAAACTCTTTCTGGAAATATGTTACCTGGCATTCCAAAGCAACAATTCTTTGCATCTTTAAGTTATATTTTTAATAGTGGTTTGGGGGTAATGAGTCAAAATCAGTACTGCGGTTCTATATACTCTGACGACGCTAATCAAAATCTAGTATCTCCATACTTCCTGTCAAATCTTAAAATATGGAAATCCTATAATAATTTTGAGATTTTTGGTGGAATAAATAATTTATTTAATCGATTATATAATGACAATATTCGCATAAACGCTTGGGGTAAAAGGTACTATGAGCCTGCTCCAACAAGAAACTTTTATTTTGGTATTAATTATACATTATAATTAAACGAATAGTGTTTCGTTTAAAGACTAACTTCTAGATATTAGGATTTATT
>NZOY01000021.1 GCA_002695445.1 Flavobacteriaceae bacterium | reverse complement strand
TTTTGGTAAAACCGAATTTGTGGTAAGACGAAGTGAAGATGGTGGTAATACATGGGGACCCATTATTAAGGTTTCAGAGGGAATCAATGGTGGTGGTTTGACAGTTGATGAGAAAAGTGGAGATATTATTGCTTTTGTCGAAGTTGAACATCCTCCCTCAAAATTAAATACTTTCAGGAGTAGTGACAATGGAAAATCTTGGACACTAAGTGAAATCAAAATTTTACCTGATAAAAATGGTAAAATTCCCTCAATGCATATGAATGAACATGGAATAACTCTTCAAAAAGGCAAATACAATGGTAGATTAATTCGACCCTCTAGGTATTATAATGCTAAAAATAGCTCAGAAAGAAAATCATTGTATAAATCAAAAAAAATGTGGGAGGGGCAATACACTAACGCTATTTACAGTGATGATGGAGGATATACTTGGTCCGTTAGTGCTCCTTTTCCAGCAAATGGCACAGGGGAGGCAGCTATTATTGAGTTAAATGATGGTTCTCTTTATTACAATTCCAGAAGACATTATTATAATGACGGTAATAATCATAGGATGAGACTAATTGCTTCAAGTATTAATGGAGGAGAAAATTGGGACAATATGTATATAAGTAGCGCACTGCCAGATGGGCCAAAAAATTCTGATTATGGTTTAATGGCGGGTCTTGACCGAATTCCATACACTGAACAGGATATTTTAATTTTTAGTAATGTTGATTCAGATAATGAAAGAAAAAATGGAATGATTTGGGTAAGTTTTGATGGAGGTATGACTTGGCCATTAAAAAAATCAATTGATAAAGGAAAGTTTAAATACTCCTCTATCGCCGTAGGAAGAGAAAATACTCCAAGTGAGGGATTTATTTATTTACTTTACGAATTTGGGGATCTTAAAAATAATTACGCTGGAGCTAAAATTTCTAAATTCAATATGTCATGGATACTTGAGGGAAAAGAAATTGATAATTTCATAAAACAATATTAATGAAGTTCGATTTAAATAATAAAAATGCTCTAGTTACTGGTGGAAGTAGTGGAATTGGAAAAGCAATTGCTGAAACACTAAATAGCCAGGGTGCAAATGTGTATGTACTGGATTTAAATGAAAGTAAATCGAATAAATTAAAAGGAATTTCAACGATTAAGACAGATATAACTAATTCCAAAAAACTGAAAGAAGTGTTTAACAAATTACCTGATAAAATAAATATTCTGATAAATAATGCAGGTATTGGATTAGTTGGAAATATAGAGCAAACAAATGAAAAAGATTTTGATAATCTATACAATGTGAATATTAAGGGGGTTTACAACTGCGTTAAAACTTTTTTACCTAAAATGAAATCGAATGGAGGGGCGATTATAAATATGGCATCTATTGTATCTCATGTTGCAGTAAATGATCGATTTGCTTACACAATGACAAAAGGAGCAGTACACGCTATGACCTATGCGATTGCAAAAGACTATATTCAGTATGGCATTCGATGTAATAGTGTTTCACCTGCAAGGGTCCATACACCACTTGTGGATGAATATCTGGGTAAAAATTATCCAGGTAAAGAGGATGAAATGTTTAAAAATCTATCTAAAACACAACCNATTGGAAGAATGGGAAAACCAGAGGAAGTTGCAAACTTAGTTTTATANCTATGCAGTGATGAAGCTTCTTTTATAACTGGATCTGACTTTCCAATAGATGGTGGTTTTATAAAACTAAATGGAAATTAACAAATAAAATTTTATGAAATTAATAAGATTCGGATTAGCTAATAAGGAAAAGCCTGGTATTGAATTATCCAATGGAACAAGAATTGATGTTTCAGCTTTTGGAGAGGATTATAATGAATTTTTTTTTGGATCAAATGGAATAAAAAGACTTACTCAATGGCTTTCAGCGAATAAGTCAAACTGCCCAATAATAGGAGAAGAAATTCGTTTAGGGCCACCTATTGATAGACCCTCCAAAATTGTTTGTGTNGGATTAAATTATGCTAAACATGCTAAAGAAAGTGGAATGGAAGTTCCTACTGAACCAGTACTTTTTTTTAAAGCTAGCTCGGCAATTGTAGGACCAAACGATGATGTCATACTTCCTAAAAAAAGCGAAAAATCTGACTGGGAGGTAGAATTAGCCATAATAATTGGTGATAAAGCCTCTTATGTTAAAGAGAGTGAAGCAATGGATCATGTAGCAGGCTATGTAATTCACAACGACATTAGTGANCGCGAATACCAATTAGANCGNTCTGGACAATGGGTTAAGGGAAAAAGTTGTGATACTTTTGCTCCAATGGGTCCATTTATGGTAACAACTGACGAAATAGATGACCCACATAACCTTAGACTATGGCTAAAACTTAATGGAGAAACAATGCAAGACAGTAANACNTCAGATTTAATCTTTGGAATTCCAAAATTAGTAAGTTATATNAGTACTTATATGACTTTACTACCTGGTGATGTAATTTCAACAGGAACACCTTTTGGAGTAGGCTTAGGACTTGATCCACAAAAATATCTTAAAGATGGTGATGTTATGGAATTAGGAATTGATGGACTTGGAATTTCTAANCAATATGTAAGAGATTTTAACAAAACAAAATAATAAACTTATGGAATTAAATTTGAAAGATAAAGTTATTTTGGTTACCGGGGGGTCAAAAGGTATTGGTAATGCCATTAGTCATATTTTGGCAAATGAGGGGGCCATTCCTTTTATAATTAGCAGGAATAAAAAAAGTATTTTAGAAACTGTTGAAGAAATAAAAAAACAAGGAGGCAAATGTTCATATGCAGTTGCAGAATTAACTGATCCAGAACAGTGTCGAGCCTCAGTTAAAGAGGTAATTTCTCAATTTGGAACACTTCATGGTTTAGTGAATAACGCTGGTGTAAATGATAGCATAGGACTTGAAAATGGAAGTGATGATGATTTTATTTTATCTTTAAAAAGAAATGTAGTTCATTTTTTTACTATGACAAGAGCATGTTTACCATATTTAAAAAATAACAAAGGAGCCATAATTAATATTGGCTCCAAAGTATCTATTACCGGGCAAGGTGGAACCTCCGCTTATGCTGCTGCTTGTGGAGGAAGAAACGCACTTACTAGAGAATGGGCAGTCGAGCTACTTCCTTACTCTATTCGTGTAAATGGAATAATTGTAGCAGAGAGCTATACTCCGCTTTACAAAAAATGGATAAATACTTTTCCTAATCCAAAACAAAAACTAAATGAAATTGTAAAAAAAATACCATTGGAAAATCGAATGACTACTCCCGAGGAAATTGCCAATACAGTAGCATTTTTACTTTCTGATAAATCTAGCCATACTACTGGCGAGCTTTTTTTTATTGATGGTGGATATACCCATTTAGATCGTGCTATAACCAAATAAAAAGAAAAAATGAAAAGATATTGTCTCGCACTAGATTTAAAAAACGATCCATTACTAATAAGAAAATACATTGATTATCACAAAGATGTTTGGCCTGAAATTTCAAAAAGTATCAAAGACAGTGGAATAATTGATATGCAGATATATAATTTAATTGATCGTTTATTTATGATAATTGAGACTGAAGACGATTTTAGTTTTGAAAAGAAAAAGAAAATGGATAGTCAAAATCCATATGTGATTAAATGGGAACAAATGATGTCTAAATTTCAAAAACCAATATTAATTAATGATGATGGGGAAAAATGGATTTTGATGGAAAAAATATATGAACTAGTAAAATAAAATGAAAAATGTTTAAAACCAAAACTTCTTTACTCGCTTTTGTTTCGATTTTAATTTTTGCATGCAATTCATCGACACATGAATTAGAAAAAAAAGAACTCCCCAATATTCTTTTTCTATTTGCTGATGATTATACCTACGATGCAATCAATGCACTTGGAAATCAAGTAATTAATACACCAAATTTAGATAAACTTGTCAATGAAGGCACTTCATTTACTAATGCATTCAATATGGGTGGATGGCATGGTGCTGTCTGTGTTGCCTCAAGATCAATGATTATATCCGGTAGGAGTCTATGGAATGCCAAGGAAATTAACGATCAGTGGGTGAAAAAAGAAAACATGGAATTAGTTGAGAGCTCATGGGGTAAATTAATGGAAAAAAAGGGCTATAAAACATATATGAGTGGTAAATGGCATGTAAGCATTGATGCTAAGAAGGTTTTCCAAACGGTTCGGAATATCAAACCTGGAATGCCGGGCGATTTTTTTAAAAACGATGTTAAAAAAGGATATAATCGACCCATCAATGAAAAGGACAAATCATGGATTGCATACGATTCTCTAAATGGAGGATTTTGGGAAGGAGGCAAGCATTGGAGCGAAGTTCTAAAAGACGATGCTTTAGATTTTATAGATGATGCGAGCAGTTCAGATGACCCCTTCTTCATGTATCTCTCATTTAATGCACCGCATGACCCAAGACAATCTCCTAAATCTTTCTTAGATCAATACCCCATAGAAAGTATTCCTCTTCCAAAAAACTGGTTACCAGAGTATCCAAACAAAGATGCAATTGGTAATCCAAAAACTCTTAGAGATGAGGCTTTGGCTCCATTTCCAAGAACTCCATATGCTATTAAAACTCATGTAAGGGAATACTATGCTATTATTACCCATCTTGATCAACAAATAGGGGAAATTCTAGCAGCTCTAAAAAAATCCGGAAAAGATAAAAACACTTATATCTTTTTCACTGGAGATCACGGTTTGTCAGTGGGTCGTCATGGTTTACTGGGAAAGCAGAATATGTTTGACCACAGTATTCGAGTACCACTACTTGTTGTTGGACCAGATATCCCTAAAAAGCAAAAAATTGAACATGAAGTATATCTTCAAGATATAATGGCTACAAGTTTGGAATTGGCAAAAATCGACCAACCAGATGAAATGGAATTCAATAGTTTATTAGGATTAGCAAGAGGGATTAATAAAGATAAAATCAAAAAAGAAGGTATTTATGGGGCATACATAGATTTTCAAAGGATGATTAGAAAAGATGGCTTTAAACTTATTGTTTATCCAAAAATCAAAAAAACAATTTTATTTGATTTAAAAAATGATCCACTTGAAATGAATGATCTTTCCTCTGATGACATATATAGTAAAAAGAAAAAAGATTTATTTAATGATTTACAATTACTTCAAAAGAAATTTAGTGATCCCTTGGACTTGTCAAATTTAATGCCCTAGTATTTAGATTTTTAATGTAAATCTTTATCATTAATTTCAACCTATGAATCAATGATATAAATTGGCTATATTTGTAGCTAACAGCCGTTTAAGTATTAAAACAAAAAACAATGCCCTTGAGTATTTTAAATTATCGATATAATTTAAACTTTATACTTTTATTTTTTTTTTCATTATATGCTCAACCTCAGTACTCTGCTAGTTTAGTTTTAAAAATTGATGCAAATAATCCATTAAGTTATAATGGAAGTGGTAATGTTATAAATGACTTAAGCGGAAGTGATAATGATTTAAAAATTGTAAATAGCGTAACTCACCATACTGATTCAAATGGTTTTAAGAGTTTTGATTTTGATGGAAGCTCAGATTATCTTGAATTAAATAGTTCTCCATTTAGCGATTTCCCCAATGGAACAAATAATTACACAATAATTGTTTCATTGAAAAGTGATGTTGGAAACAGCGACCAATACCTGTTGAGTATGGGAAGGTCTGGATCTGGATTTAATGGAGAGTTTATTTTTAAAAAAAATACAGATAATACCTTTAGATTATGGGATTATTATAATGGTGCCGGATTTTCACACAACAGCTCTAATAACTCTTCACTCAATGCTTTATCCTTAAATACATGGAATACAATTGCTTTTGTAAAATCTGGTACTACTGGAAAATATTACATAGATGGAATTCTAAATAGAACTGTTAGCGCTGCAAAGAGTGTTTCTACTTTTAGAAATAATTTCTTTTATGTAGGGGGAGATGTAAGAGATAATAATTCTTGGTTTAATGGAAAAATTTCAAGTATAAAAATTTTCACTACTGCCCTTTCAAATAACGAGGTCGCTGCTGAGTCATCCAGCAATTTTGTTCTTGCTAGCAATAATAAGACAGTAAAGTGTGATAACGCAAGTTTTGGCGATACTGGTGTGATTAATAATAAAACATACACTAAAGTCAATAGAAGCACTCTTCAATCNATGATAGCCTCAGGAGCAGATGTTAGTTGCGTTTGCACCTCAGGNATAACTAACATGTCAGGTCTATTTCAAAATAATTCTACTTTCAATCAAGACATAAGTAGCTGGGATACCTCCAATGTAAGTANTATGCAGGGATTATTTCAAGGGGCATCCTCATTTAATCAAGATATTGGATACTGGGATGTTTCAAGTATGAATGATCAAAATGGAGTAAATCAGCTTTTTGATGGGGCATCCTCTCTTAACCAAGATCTCTCTTACTGGTGTTTTCCTGCTAANCAAAATATTTATAACAATAGAAATAATATTTGGGGAAATAATAACCCCATTAANTCAAACGCCNCACTNAGGCCAAGGTTTACATCTGGGGGTACAGCTTGTAGAGATCCAAAAGTTCCGTTAAAAACAGTAATAGCTTCGCCTACTTTTTCAAATTGGTTGAAATTTAATGGTACGGATGCCATTGGACGCACAAATACAACTAATGTAACAATTGGAGATACTGATAAAATCACTGTTGAAGCATGGTTTAAAGTAAATCAATCTCCAGCTGGGAGTGAACCTGATTTCATTATTACAAGACAAGATGATTGGCAAGTTTTTGTAGTTAATGAAGGTGGGCAGTTAAAGGTAAGAGGAAGAATAAGAAAAGACTGGAGTGGGGTATGGCCAGCTGTTACCTCCGATGCCATTTCACCTAATACTTGGTATCACGTTGCATTAACTGCTGATTCATCAACTTCCAGTGGTGAAATGAAAATTTATATAAATAGTGAATTACAGAATACTACTAATTTTGTTAAAACTGGGAATGGTTTAACGGATAATGACCGTCCTATTTCCATTGGGGCTTTTGATAACTATTCAACACCAAATAGATTCTTTAATGGTCAAATAAGCGATATACGCATTTGGAATTCAGTAAGAACTCAGGCAGAAATAAATGCAAATATTGATCAAACTCTATCAAACGACTCTTCTTTATTGGTTTATCAAAAGTTAAACGAAGGATCAGGCTCATCTTATATTGATTCGAGTGGAAATTCAAACAATGGGACTCTAAGCGGACAATTCGAATGGATGCCTAATCAGACAAGTGTAACATCAACCCCAACGGTTTATTTTGAAAATGGTACTTGCAAGTGCCCAAATGCTTCTGCAGGAGATACTGCTACGATTAGCGGAACAACATATACTGTTGTTAATAACTCTAACATAGCAAGTCAAATTTTAAGTGGAAATTACAATCTCTGTACCACATTGGTTACTGATATGAGCCAACTTTTTGAAGGCACGAGTTTTAATTCAAACATTAGTTTTTGGGATACATCAAATGTTACAAACATGTCCAGGATGTTTAAAGGTGCTCAAAGCTTTAACCAAAATATTGGTTTGTGGGATGTTTCAAATGTCACCAATGTTTACTCAATGTTTTACTATGCTCTGAATTTTAATCAAAATATTGGTTCTTGGGATACCTCAAATATTACTAATTTCCAATTGATGTTCCATAATGCAAGGGTTTTCAATCAGCCAATAGGAAATTGGGATACATCAAGTGCAACCAATATGGCACAATTATTTGAGGGGGCTCATGCCTTTAACCAAGATATTAGCGGGTGGGATGTTAGTAACAATACCAAAACCTTTTCAATGTTCAATAATGCTAGGGCATTTAACCAGGATATTAGTGGATGGGATGTAAGTAATGTAACTGATATGAATAGAATGTTCATTGAAGCAACATCATTTAATCAAAATATTGGTTCATGGGATGTAAGTAAAGTAACTTCCATGGAATATATGTTTTATGGAGCCAATCAATTTAACTCAAACATAGGTAGTTGGACTGTTTCAAATGTTACAAATATGAACGGAATGTTCCAAAATAATAGTTCATTTAATCAGGATATTTCTTCTTGGTGTGTCCCCAGCTTAAACCTTCCTGGAAGTTTTACTGCTAATGCAGCATTGCAAAATGATAAATTACCCAATTGGGGGTCTGCTTGTTCCAACAATTCCTCTGTAATACCAACTGGCGAGGTTCTTGATCAAGAAAATGCAAATAGTAATGCAGGTGCTGGAGGTACAACTCAATGGCAATCATTTACCATATCTAATACTGGTCAATTATCAAGAGTTTCATGGAAAATGGCAAACCCAGTTATAAATGGTAATCCACAACCCGTCCAACTCACCGTTTATAGAGGTCAAGGGACAAATGGCACACAACTGGCTCAAAGTCAAAACTTATATACTCCACCATATAATGATTCAAATGGAAATTATATTTCTGGACAATATGTGGTTTTTAATGTCTTTTCTCAAAATATTTCTGTCACTTCTGGTGAAATTATGACAGTAAAATTAGAATTGACCTCTGGCAACCAAAATGTTGGTTTTTTAAGTCTTAATACAGGGAATCCCTATTCTAGAGGAAGAGGTTCGAATGATCAATTGTGGGACTATATTTTTAGAGTTTACACAGTTCCTGGTTCTCAATCAAATACAACTACACCCTCAGTATATTTTGAAAATGGTACTTGTAAGTGTCCTAACGCCTCAGTTGGAGATACAGCAACTATAAGTGGAACAACAT
>NZOY01000020.1 GCA_002695445.1 Flavobacteriaceae bacterium | reverse complement strand
AAAACTCCACCAATAAAAGCTGTAAACTTTAAATTAGCGGATTCAAAAAGGTGAGACAAAAAAGAAGCTGTTGTAGTTTTACCATGAGTACCTGCAATTGCAAAAACAATAGAGTTTTTAGTAA
This sequence comes from Flavobacteriaceae bacterium, assembly GCA_002695445.1. Classification (GTDB taxonomy): domain Bacteria; phylum Bacteroidota; class Bacteroidia; order Flavobacteriales; family Flavobacteriaceae; genus UBA8316. The sequence continues at coordinate 30,968 of NZOY01000020.1, read as the reverse complement.
TTTCCCCTAACAAAAAAGCTCTTTTCTTCACAGAATACCCATTCTCAACAAAATAATTGTATTGCAAATGATTAACAGGTATTGCAGGGGTATAGACAACTTTAGTGTTATCTTTTTTATAATTGTTTGGAATAAGCTCGATATTATCTTCAAAAATAATTGGAATTCCAGATGCAATTAATTTATCAGTAATAATACTTGGTTTTTTGTCATACCCCATTACCTGGTGACCATTATCAAATAGATATTTTGCAAGGGAAGACATCCCAATACCACCTATACCTAAAAAATAATATTTTATATCCTTTTGATCCATTTAGATTAATCCTTCAATATGGTTTACAATTTCTTTTGCAGCATTAGGTTTTGCAAATTGGCTTAAATTTTGAATAATTTCTTTCTGTTTCTTTTTATCCATTAACCCCTTAAAAGCTATGTCGAAATCATCTTTTAATTCTTTTTCGGTCACAACAACAGCTGCATTTTTATTTTCCAATGCTTTTGCATTATGGAATTGGTGATTTTCAGCTACATTAGGTGAAGGAATTAAAATCGCTGGTTTTGCAACACAACTTATTTCTGATAATGTTGCTGCTCCCGCCCTAGAAATAATTATATCTGCGCAGGAATAAAGTCGATCCATTTCATTAATGAAAGCTGAAATATTTACATCATTACATGACAATGTTTTGTATTGCTCGTAATATAATGAGCCACATTGCCAGATTACCTGAAAATTAAGTGACTTAAACCAACTTAGCTTTTCGGCAATTAGCTGATTAATTCTTTTGGATCCTAGGCTCCCTCCCAATACTACTAAAGTTCCTTTTTTAACATTTAGATTAAAATATTTTTTAGACTTGACAGAATCAATAGTACTATTTTCGATTGATTTTCTAATAGGGTTACCTGTAATAACTATTTTTTCTTTTGGAAAATATCGCTCTAACCCTTCATAAGCAACAGCTATTTTTTCTGCACCAAGAGAGACAAGCTTATTCGTAATTCCAGGATAAGAATTTTGCTCTTGAATTAAATAAGGTATGTTAAATAAATTTGCAATAAATAAAATTGGACCACTTGCGAATCCACCTGTACCAATAACCAGGTTTGGTTTGTAATTGATTATTATAAATAATGATTTAATTATACTAAAAAATAACTTAACTGGAAAAAGAAGATTTTTCAGGGTGAACTTTCTTTGAAATCCTTCAACCCAAAGTCCTATAATTTTATATCCAGCTTCTGGTACTTTAGTCATCTCAATTTTTCCTATTGCTCCAACAAATAGAATTTTGGTATCCTTAAAACGAAATTTTATTTCCTCTGCAATCGCCAAAGCAGGAAATAAATGACCACCCGTCCCCCCACCTGATATAATTATCTTAATTGGTTTCACTTAATATAGCAATTGGATTATTGTTTTTATCCTTTCCTAATTCTGAACTTTCACTATTTGAATTTGCACTAACGCTTAAAATAATTCCAAAAGCAATACATGTCATCCAAGCCGCTGTTCCACCACTACTAATCAGTGGCAAAGTTTGTCCAGTAACTGGAAGGACTTGTAGAGCTACACCCATATTTACAAATGCTTGAAAAATAATAGGAAGCCCTAAACCTAAAGACAATAATTTTCCAAAGACTGTATTGGCNTTACTTGCAATCACAACTATTCTAAATAAAACTATTAAATACAATAAAATTAACCCCGTACCACCGATAAGTCCAAATTCTTCTACTATGATGGCGTAAATGAAATCAGATGAACTCTGTGGTAAAAAGTTTTTCATTACACTTTTNCCAGCTCCTACTCCGGCCAAACCTCCTGTTGCTATGGCTGTCTTAGCACGTTCAATTTGATAATTACCTTCATTTCCATCTAAAAAAATGAAATTTTCTATTCGATTAATCCAAGTATCCACTCTATTAGGAAGAAAATCGGGGTAAGCTTTAGCTGATAAAATAAATATTACCGTGAAGAATAAACCAGTACCAAATATACCTAAGAGGTATCTTAAAGGGTATCCTCCTAAAAAAACAAGAATCATTATCATTGAAAATAATAATGCTGCTGAGGATAGATTAGCTGGGAGAATAAGTAGTATTGCACTAAATACAGGAAGCCAAAGTGGGAGAATTGAAGTTTTAAACCTTAAAAGTTTAAAGTTCTCTTTTGAAATGAAGTGGGCTACATAGGTTAAAAGTACAATTGAAGCCAAATTTGAAGTTTGGAAACTCAATCCAACTATTGGAATTTTAATCCAACGATTCGCATTTGCTCCATCAATCAAATTCCCTTGAGTAGCAGTATATATTAATAAAAAAAAAGTAATTGGAAGTGCAAGTATTGAAATCCCTTTAAAATATCGGTAAGGTACTTTATGAATTGCTATCATTAAAGCAAAACCAAATACGATTACCACAAAATGCTTGAAAAGATGACTCCATGGAGTCCCTTGTCCAATTACATAAGCCAAATTAGAGCTTGCACTAAATATGGGGAGGAAAGAGAATATCGAAAGTAATGCAAGGGCAACCCACAAAACCCTATCACCAGAAATTAAATTTTTAACACTATTATCCATTTTATAACTCTCTTACTGCTTTTTTGAACTGCATGCCTCGATCTTCGAAGTTTTTAAATAAATCAAAACTGGCACAAGCAGGAGAAAGCAATACATTTTCATTCTTATCAGCAATCTTATGAGCTATCATAACCGCTTCCTTCATTGATTGAGTCTCTAATATTAAATCAACAAAAGAGTTGAAGGAATCAATTATTTTTTGATTATCAACTCCCAAACAAACGATTGCCTTAACTTTTTCTCTTACTAAAGGATAAAGTAAACTATAATCATTTCCCTTATCAACCCCCCCAACTATCCAAACCGTAGGGGAAATCATACTTTCAAGAGCAAAATAAACTGCGTTTACATTGGTCGCTTTTGAATCATTTATGTAATTAATTTTCTGAATTTTTAAAACATACTCTAGTCTATGGGGAGCCCCCTTAAAATTTAATAGACTATCCCTGATAGTTTCTTTACTTACTTCAAGTAAATTTGCCACTGTTGAAGCTGCCATTGCATTCAAAAGATTGTGTCGGCCTTTCAAAGTAAAATCTAATGTGTTAATCATAGTTTTATTTTTTTTTGTTTTTATAACTATTTGGTCATTATTTAAATGTGTTGAATTTGAATCCTTAAAACTGGTTCCAAAACTGTGAATAGTTGCAGGTGTATCAATTTGTTTAATTGCTTTGTTTAATTTCGGATCATCAGCGTTAAATAATAAAAAGTCTCGTTCAGTTTGGTTTTGATTGATTCTTAATTTTGATTTTAAATATTTGCTAAAATCATGATCATAACTGTCAAGATGATCTGGAGTAATATTAGTAATAACCCCAATTTTTGGGGCAAAATTGATAATATCATCCAATTGAAAACTACTGATCTCTAAAACGTAATATTTATGGTCGTTTTCAGCAACTTCTTTAGCAAAACTATTTCCTATGTTTCCTGCTAATCCAACATCGAAACCAGCCGCTTTAAGTATATGATGTGTAAGCATAGCAGTTGTTGTTTTACCGTTACTACCTGTAATTCCAATTATTGTGGCATCAGTATATTTAGAAGCGAATTCAATTTCTGATAATACAGGAATCTTTAAGGATTTAATTGCATTTAACAAAGGGTTCTTAGATGAGATACCTGGACTTTTCATAATATATTGAGCACCATACATTTTGGAAAGTGTGTGCCTATTTTCCTCCCAATCAATTCCTAATTGATCAAAGCAGTCTTTCGTTCTATCTGAAATATTTCCAATATCCGAAACAAAAACATTATACCCTTTTTTTTTGGCTAAAATTGCTGTACCATTTCCACTTTCTCCTGCACCCAAGATGACAATCTTATTTTGCATTATCTGATTTTTAAAGTTACTATAGAGAGCACAGCTAGAATAATTCCTACAATCCAAAAGCGAGTAACGATTTTACTTTCGTGGTAACCTTTTTTTTGGTAATGATGATGTAACGGAGACATTCTAAAAATTCTTTTTCCTTTTCCCCTTTTTCTTTTGGTGTACTTAAAATAACCTACCTGAAGAACTACTGATAAATTTTCAATCACAAATATTCCACAAAGCAGAGGAATAAGTAATTCTTTCCTAACAATTAAGGCGATAACTGCGATTATCGCCCCAATTGTCAGGCTACCAGTATCTCCCATAAATACTGTTGCTGGGTAGGTGTTGAACCATAAAAAACCAATCAGCGCACCTGAGAAGGCTGCTACAAAAATTACTACCTCACCAACTTTGGGTATATACATGATATTTAAGTAATCAGAAAAAATTAAATTTCCTGAAACCCAGGCAAACACACCAAGAGCTAAGACTATAATAGCAGATGAGCCAGCGGCCAGTCCATCAATTCCATCTGTAAGATTGGCACCATTAGAAACTGCGCTAATGATAAAAATGACAATTGGAATGAAAACCAACCAGGTATAACTCTTCAAAGAGGGCGAGATCCAAGTAACCAAATTCGAATAATCAAAAGCGTTGTCCTTAATAATTGGTATTGTTGTTAGCATAGATTTCTTTTCTTCTGTGAAAACCTCATGGATTTTTATTGGGTTTTCTTTTCCGGAAATTCTGATTTCTTCTTTAACAGTAACTTCAGGGTGAAAAAATAAAACCACACCTACAAAAGCTCCAAGAAAAATTTGACCAATTACCTTGAACTTTCCTTGTAACCCTCCTTTGTCCTTTCTAAATATTTTAATGTAATCATCCACCAATCCAATTGCTCCCATACTAATAGTGGTAATAATCAATAGTATGATGTAAATATTATCTAGTTTCGCTAAGAGAAATACCGGAATGAGTGTCCCTAAAATGATAATAATCCCTCCCATTGTAGGGGTTCCTATTTTTTCTTTTTGCCCTTCTAACCCCAAATCTCTAATGGATTCTCCAATTTGATTCAACCTTAATAATTCAATTATTCTTCGGCCANAAATCAANGAGAAAATTAATGATAGAATTATAGCTAATGAGGCCCTAAAAGATATAAATTGGAAAAGAGTTGCTCCAGGAAACTGGAACTTTTGCTCAATAAACTCNAATAGGTAATACAACATAGTTNAAAGTATTTNGGAAAATATTTCTTTAGCAATTTTAAAGTCATCAAAAGGNTANCTCTTGCCNTTAATCTCCTGATAATTTTCATGACCTTTTCCTGCAATGAGAATAATATCTCCTGGTTTAGACATTTGGCAGGCAACTTTAATCGCNTCCTTTCGGAGGGTTACACACATTATTTTTTTATAATCAATCGGATTAACTCCGGCTGTTATCTGTTGAATTATTTTATCTGGTTCTTCATCTCTTGGATTATCAGAGGTGAAGATGACTTTTGAACTTAAACTTGCGGCAGTACTNCCNATCAATGGTCTTTTTTCTTTATCTCTGTTACCTCCACAACCAACAATAGTGAACAAATTCTCATTTTGAGTTCTGATTTTATTTATGGTATTCAATACATTTTTTAGTGCATCNGGGGTATGAGCATAGTCAATAATTAGCATGATACCATTAGAGGTTTGATGGGTTTGGAATCTACCAGGAACATTTTTTAATTGGCTTATTGATTTGAGACAATTCCATTCTTCCTCATCAAGAAGCTTTGCCGCGGCATAAACAGCTAAAAGATTATAAGCATTAAACTCTCCAAGTATTTTTGTCCACACTTCATTTTGATTAATTTTTAAAAGCATACCATTGAATTGGTTCTCTAAAACTTGTACTTTAAAATCTGCATATTGATGCATTGCATAGGTTTGTTTTTTTGCCTTACAATTTTGAAGCATAACCCTACCGTTTTTNTCATCAATATTGATTAANGCAAATCCATTTTTATCTATCCCATCAAAAAGCTTTTTTTTGGTATCTCTGTATTGTTTGAAAGAAATGTGATAATCTAGATGGTCATGTGTCAAATTAGTGAAAACTGCACCAATAAAGGAAAGACCAATTATTCTTCTTTGATCAATACCATGAGAGGATACCTCCATGAAACAGTGGGTAACACCCAAGTCAACCATTGCCCGTAAATGTTGATTAATTACTATTGAATTTGGTGTTGTATGCTCAGATTCAAATTCTTTATTGTCGTATCTTATNGNAACAGTAGAAATTAAGCCTGCTTTCTTTTTTTGATTATTAAAAAGGTCAAAAAGAAGAGTNGCAACTGTTGTCTTGCCATTNGTACCAGTAANACCAACTAGNTTGAGTTGAGAGGAAGGNGTTCCAAAAAAATTGTTTGNTATATATCCTAATGCAGCTCTTGAATCACTAACTTGTATNTAAACTGCCTCTTTATGAAGTTCTTTAGGTAAGCGTTCACAAACAATAGAGCTTGCTCCTAACCTNAGAGCTTCATCAATATAGTTATGTCCATCAACATCATGCCCATTGATAGCAACAAACATTCCATTTTTGACCACATTTCTTGAATCNAAAGTTATNTCTGTAACCAATCCGCCAGTAGATCCAGAAACCCCTTCAATTGGTACTTTATATAATATTTCTTTTAATTTTTTCAAGAATATTTTATTGAGATTTATATTTACTTTCAGAATTAATTTTCANNANGTCAGTCGATAATGANCTTACTTTATTAAAATCTAAATNAACCTCNTCAGNAGTGGAGGTGTAGATTTTTTTTGCAATTTTTTTAAATACAGGAGCAGCTACGGTAGAACCGTAATAACCTAATTTTTTGTTTGGACGGTGAATAACTACTATACATGAATATTTAGGCTTATCAGCAGGAAAATAACCAACNAAACTAGAAATATATTGNACCTCTTTATCATCCCTACTATAGTCAACTTGACAAGTTCCTGTTTTTCCTGCTATTGCAAAATCCTTATCTTTAATATTATTTGCTGTACCCCATTCTTTGTCTACAACATTAAACATCATATTTTTAACTTTTTTNATAGTGGAATTTGAACATATTGAGGGGTTGAGTATCTCTCTCCTAAATATTTGTTGAGGTAATTCTCCAATTGCTCCNATTTTCTCAATAAATCTAGGCTTCACCATCTCTCCACTATTTGCAATTGCATTGTAAAAAGTCAATATTTGGAGGGGGGTCATAGAAACTCCATATCCATAGGCCATCCATGGCAAATCTAAACCATCCCAATCTGTATCATTAGGGTAAGGAACTTTTGGCTTTCCCTCCCCCTTAATGGGTAAACCAATAGTCTTATTAATTCCCATATTGAAGAGTCGGTCAANAAATTTTTNAGGATTTGCTTTGTAATTTTCATAAATAATTTTTACGATTCCAGTATTTGAGGAAACTTCNANGACTTTTCCTGCAGTTATAGCTCCATAACCACCTTTTTTAGAATCCCTTACTTTATATTTTCCATAAAATGTTAGCTCTCCATTGCCTGTATTGATGAGGGTGTTTTCATCAACAACCTTATCTTCTAAAGCCGCAATTATTGATATCAACTTAAATGTCGAACCAGGTTCGTGGGATTCCCCAACTGCATAGTTAAGTTTCTCGTAATATGTTCCTAATTTTGTTCTTCCTAGGTTTGCAATTGCCTTAACTNTNCCAGTTGAAGTTTCCATTACTACTACACAACCATGATCAGCTTCAAATTTCTCTAACTGCTCTAAAAGAGCGGAATGAGCAATATCTTGAGCATTAACATTTATAGTAGTATGAATATCNAAACCCTGGGTAGGCTCTTTTTCATTGTTATCATTAATCGGTTTCCANTGNCCGCCAGCAATTTTTTGTTTAAGCCTTCTTCCTTCTTCTCCCTTAAGATATTGACCAAATGCTCCCTCTAAGCCTACCCTTAGAAATTTACCATCCTTATCTTGCATCTCATATCCAATGGTNCGCTCCGCGATTTTTCCAAGAGGGTGCTCTCTTACAATTTGTTGCTCTACAATTAATCCACCTTTATACGAAGGAAGTTCAAACAANGGAAGGTTTTTTATCTTTTTTTGTTGAGAGTAAGTCAAACCTTTAGCTATTAAAAGATATCTGTTTTTTCTAGCTACTGCCCTGTCTAACTTTCTTAAAATAGTATGCTCATCGCGATCGATAATATTTGCTAATCCCTTAGCCAAATCATTTTTATAGTACTGATAGTTTTTTTTGGAAGCAACTGCAGCATCCCAACGAATCTCGTAACTTGCAATTGATGTTGCCATAATACTTCCATCATCAGCATAAATATTACCCCTACTAGGCTGAATAATATCATTTTTTAGTGTTCGTTTAGAGGCTAACTCACGATATTTCTTCCCTTGAGAAAATTGTAGATGAATCAACTTCCCTATTAATATTGTTGAAAAGATAAAAAGCATTAATGCCACTAAATAGGATCGATACATTATTTGCTTTAAGTTTTTCTCCATTTTAATCTTTACCTACAATTATTTTAATAGATCGCTTTTTGGCTGGGCCAATTCCCANAGGCTTCAACTCTTTAATTATTTTTGATTCCATCTTAAGATTCATNAGATCAGTTCGGTATTCAATAAATTCACTCTTTAGCATTTTAAGTTCCTCGTTCAACTGGGCTATTTTAAAAATTTTACGATCTGTAGCATGTCCACTTGCAATCATTATCATAGCAAGAATTGATAAGTAGATTATTATTTTCCAGTTTCTGAATTCTTCATCATTAACCAAAAATTCCATTTTTAATAAGTAAAGAAAGTGCTTCATATTCTTATTGCTATTCTTAGTTTTCCACTTCTTGATCTACTATTTAACTTTATTTCATTTTCTGAAGGTTTAACCAAACTNCCTACTTTTNTAAAGGGTACATTCTTATTACCATAAATGTCTGACTCTGCATCCCCTTCAAATTTTCCCTCTCGAATAAATCTCTTAACTAAGCGGTCTTCCAAAGAATGATAGGAAATACAAACAAGCCTCCCATTTTGCTTTATTAGATCAATAGTTTGTTTCAGAAATGACTTTATCGCCCCTAACTCATTATTCACCTCTATTCTAATTGCCTGGAAAATCTTAGCTATAGTTTTATTAAATATTTGTTTTGGAATAATTGGAAAAAATATTTCCACAAGAGCTTTAGTAGTCTTTATAGGACTTAGTGATCTTTCTTTAATAATTGTACTAGCAAGTTTATGTGCATTTCTAAGTTCTCCATACTGGGTTAAAACATCTATCAAATCTTCCATTGAGTAGTCGTTTACTACTTTACTTGCGTCAAATTGGCTCGAATTACCCATTCGCATATCTAGTGGACCATCAAATCTTGTTGAGAATCCTCTTTTTGCAGAATCTAATTGATGTGAAGAAACTCCGAAATCTGCTATTATTCCATCTATTTTTGTAACCCCATAAAACTTTAAATATCTTTTTACCTCAGAAAAATTTCCCTTAATCAATTGGAATCTAGGATCGTCAAATTGATTTGTAAAAGCTTCTTCATCTTGGTCAAATGCAAATAATTTACCATTANCTGAGAGAAAACTGAGAATCTCCTTTGAATGGCCTCCTCCTCCAAAAGTAACGTCGACATAAATTCCTTTAGGATTTATATTTAATCCTTCAACTGCTTCGTGGAGCAATACAGTTTTATGATATATCGTCTTCATTTTTATCACCCATCACCTCCTCTGCTAAGGCAGCAAAGTCGGTAGTAGCTTCATCGATAGCATTCTCATAGAGGGTTTTATCCCATATTTCGAGAATATTCACTACAGATGAAACAACAACTTCTTTGGATATTTTTGCATAATTGGTTAAATCTTTAGGAATCAAAACCCTTCCAGTGGCATCTATTTCGACAAATTTTACCCCTGCTGTGAATCTTCTAATAAAGTCATTATTCTTCTTACTGAAACGATTAAGCTTATTAACCCTATCCATTAAATTCTCCCATTGATTTAGGGGGTAAACNTCCAAACATTTGTTGAAAACTGCCCTNTTGATCACAAAACCCTTATCCAGGCTATTGTTAAGTTGTCTCTTTAGGGCAGCTGGCAGCATAATTCGTCCCTTTATGTCAGCCTTACACTCATATGAACCAATAAAATGTTGCATNAGTGCTTTGAATCAATTTAAATCAAATATAAAACTAATTTACCACTTTTTACCACTTTATACCACATTGTTAATAAGTTTTACCACCTGAATTTTTTTTTCGTTTTTATGAAAAAATTAAATTCAAAATGTAAATCCTAAATGCATATCTTTGTTTATATACATAAACAATGTTGAAAAAAGACATAATTACTGAATCTGATTTTCGTTACATAGAAGCCGGAGAGGGTTCGCCAGTAGTTATTCTTCATGGTCTATTAGGAGGCTTAAGTAATTTTGCTGGTGTTTTAGATTATTTCCCAAAAAGAGGTTTCAAGATATTAATTCCTGAACTACCCGTTTATGATTTACCTTTGGTTAATACTACAGTTAAAGCGCTTGCCGACTTTCTAAATGAATTTTTAGATTTNAAAGGTTTAAAAGAAGTTATTCTTTTAGGAAATTCACTTGGTGGCCATATTGCTTTATTATTTTCCAAATTACATCCTCAAAAAGTAAAAGGACTAATAATTACTGGAAGCTCAGGACTTTACGAAAACTCTATGGGTGATGGTTACCCTAAAAGAGGTGATTATGAATATATAAAGGCTAAAAGTGAAGAAGTGTTTTATGATCCTAAAGTTGCAACTAAAGAAATTGTAGATGAGGTATTTGAAACTGTAAATGACAGAAATAAGTTAGTTAAAACNCTAGCTATTGCTAAAAGTGCCATCAGACACAATATGGCTAAGGATTTACCAAAAATGGAAACTCCTACGGCAATAATATGGGGAGCTCAAGACAGTGTCACACCGCCTAATGTTGCAAAAGAATTTAATCTTTTACTACCCAATTCAGACCTTTATTGGATTGATAAGTGTGGTCACGCACCAATGATGGAACATCCTAAAGAGTTTAATAGAATTATGCACTCTTGGATAGAGAAAGTTCAACTTTAAATGTTTAAGAATGAATGTTGCCAATGCTGAGTTTGTAGTAAGCAATACTAATGTTGAGCAATGCCCTAAAACCAAACTACCTGAATATGCTTTTATTGGAAGATCAAATGTTGGTAAATCCTCATTAATCAATATGCTTTGCAATAAAAAAAAACTAGCTAAAACTTCCTCTAGACCNGGGAAAACTCAACTTATAAATCATTTCCTAATAAATAAACAATGGTATTTGGTTGACCTTCCAGGTTATGGATATGCAAGGACTTCAAAAGCACAGAAAAAAACTTTCCAAAAATTTATTACCGATTACTTGATAAAACGTAAAGAATTAATTTCTACATTTTTACTTATCGATCTTAGACACAAACCACAACCTNTTGATCTAAAATATATGCGTTGGTTAGGAAAAAATTTAATTCCTTTCTCAATAATATTTACAAAAGCAGATAAACTTAAAGAAGTTGAAATTAATGAGTATATTCTTAAATACCTTAATGACATTAGAAAGGATTGGGAGGAAATACCACAACATTTTATTACATCTTCTGAAAAAAAAATTGGTAAAAGTGAATTATTAAATTACATTGANGAAATTAATAAATCGATCTCCTTTATCTAGGGGGTTTTTTTAGCTCTAGTTTTTCTGCAAAATAATCACAAAAATCTTTTATTGTAGCAGTCATCTTTTCATCTTGTGTTGCCTTAAAATAAGTTTCACTCATTGAAACCAATGTCTGATGAAAAAATATTTTCATTTGATCTACAGGCATTTCTTTTATCCAAAGATCCATCTTTAAGGTTTCCTGATTTTTTCCATCCCAAAGAGCCAGAAACATCGCTTGAGCAAACTCTTTATCTATTCCTCCATCTGGTGCTGACCATTGGATTAATTCGGGGATATTATTTTCATCAAGACTTACGTCGATGNGAATTGGACTATTTTTTTTAGACATTATTTTCTAGGTTTATAATTTGATTTACTAAAAATAGTTTGTGCAGGCAGGCTTAGAATTTCATTGATATCTGTTTTAGGGTGCCTACTAATATATGATTTGATGATTTGCCAACCTAACCATACCCCAATTCTTCCCGGTGATTCGTTGTCTATCTCAAGATAAAATTTAGAAAAAGGGGCTGGCTCGATAAACCTTTGTTGTAAAGATGGAGATGTATTATACAAAAGTTGATTCTCAATAAAGTATTGCCAAATATAGATTTCATTTTCTTTTACCCAATTAATTTGCTCATCTGTATAACACATTTTGATGGCATTACTTTTTATTGGAAGTATTAAGTCTTTAACATATATTTTTTTTCCGTGATATATCATTTGAGACAAAAGAGTTCGATCCNTCGGAGGTTGAAGAATATGTTCAACATATTTGTCAGTTAAATGAGAGCTTAAATATTTAATATCCATTTCCTGTCTAACATAATTTGGAATACCATTATACAATGGATGGTCTGCACCAAAATAAGTATCAAGAGATATCAGGATTAAAGAATCAGCATAAATGGCTTTACTTTGGTAATCAACACTATTAATTAATCCAATTACTCTAGGAATTTTAATTTTTGGAAAATAATATTTAAGATGTTTTAAAAGGTACTCTAAATCGTTTTCAATTGGAGTCATGTCAGGAAAAATTGACTCAACAGTATCTAGTAGCATTAATTGAAGGCTATCTTTTTGTCGATTAAACCAAACACTATCAGTAAACTTTTGAGGAAACAAAAAGGAATAGTTTTTTTTCAATTTCGGAATCACTTCTGGATTAGAAAGATAGAATTCCTTATCAAATCGTTCAATTGAAACTGAAAGTGGAATTGCCAATATTTCAGATTCCTTTGAACTGTTTTGTTTACACCCAATAAAAATAAAAACTAATATAAGTNTGCTTATAGTTNTAATAATTCTGTTAATTATATAATTCATTTTATTGGATTTATTTTTAATACAACGTAATTTTGATGAACAAATTTAAGTCGTAGCAAGTAAATAAAAATGGAATCACCCGAGAAAGTAGTTAATCACATTGTAAATTGGTTAAAAAATTATCTGAAAAGTTCAAAAATGAAAGGCTTTGTAGTCGGTGTTTCGGGTGGAATTGATTCAGCTGTTACTTCTACTTTATGTGCAAAAACAAAAGCTCCTTTACTTTGTCTGGAAATGTCTATACATCAAGAGAAGAATCAAATTTCTAGATCCTTAGAACATATTAAATGGCTTAAATTTAATTATGAAAATGTAAGTCATCATAGCCTATCACTTACACCTTTATTTGATCGTTTTGTCAGTTCTTTACCACCTACTGAAAATAAGNATCAACAACAACTTAGCTTAGCTAATACGAAAGCAAGGCTGCGTATGTCAACTTTATATTATTTTGCTGCACTTAATAAATATTTAGTTGCTGGCACAGGAAATAAAGTAGAAGACTTCGGAGTTGGATTTTATACCAAATATGGGGACGGAGGTGTAGATTTAAGTCCCATTGCCGACTTATTGAAAACCGAAGTTTATCAGTTAGCTGAGTATCTTAATATAATTGAAAGCATTCAATCTGCTCCTCCTACTGACGGACTTTGGAGTGACAACAGAACTGATGAAGAACAAATAGGAGTAAACTATGATGAACTAGAGTGGGCAATGAATGAATTGAAAAAAAACCCCTCATTGAAGGGAGTAACTGACGAACAGATGAAAACCATTGAAATTTACTTGAAATTTAATAATNAGAATCAACACAAAATGAGCCCAATTCCAGTTTGTGAAATCCCAACTAGTTTTTTGGATTAATATATAAATCTTTACCTAAAGAACCCTATTAAGTTTTTTTGAAAGTACTTTTTTGAGTTGTTGATAACTCAAAATGTCTTGAAGAGTTTCATNNTTTTTTTCCTGAATTTTGGTTTGTCTTTGAAGTTCAGCAATTTTTTGATCAATTAAATAACGTCTCATAGATAAAATTGTCTCATTGACTAATCTAACTACTTCACTTCCCTTATTTTTGACAAAAATATTTCGCTTTTCCCACTCGTGAAGTTTATATTGCTCATCCCTCATAACCAAATCAGTAATTACCTGATTTTGATCCATTTCATTCGANTGCATAAATTTTTCAAGATTAAAGACCCCACTATCCGATTGATAGCTCTCAATCAATTTATAGAAAATTCTTCTAAAGTTATCATTTGNTAACTCAACTTCATCTTGCTGNAGNTCTAAAAATATTTTCTCAAAAACCTTTGCTTTAATAATCTTAGATTCAACAATCAATTCACCCTCATGATTAGTTTTTACAATTGACTCTTTAAAATCTAGNTCTAAATTTCCATAAATCAAAAGAATAGAAATAATTTGCTTTTCTAGTTCGAATATTCTATCCACTTTAAATCCGGANGGGTTTGTTTTTTTAACAAGAGCTTCAGTGGTATTTGGAAATATNCTTTTCGAAACTTTATAATTATTTTTCTGATTAGCTTGAGCTAAAGCACTAAATAAGGAATCCTCAGAAATATCCATGATATTCGCACAATTCCGAATATAAATCTCTTGTTTGATTACATCGGGGATTTTAGAAATGCTTTCAATGATTTCTCTTACTGTATCTGCCTTTTTAATTGGGTCTTTATTACCCTCTTGCGAAAGTAAAGAAGCCTTGAATTGAATAAAATCTTTTGGTGTCTTTTCCAAAAAAAAGTTGAGATCATTTATATTATTTTTCCTAGCAAAACTGTCTGGATCCTCTCCCTTTGGTAAGGCACAGACCCTAACGTTCATACCTTGCTCTAAAATCAAATCAATTCCCCTAAGCGAGGCTTTTAAGCCAGCTGTATCTCCATCGAAAAGCACAATTATATTGCTAGTCAAACGATTAATCATTCTTATTTGATCAACCGTTAAAGCAGTTCCAGAGGATGAGACGACATTAGTAATTCCAGATTGATGCATTTGAATTACGTCTGTATATCCCTCAACCAAATAGCATACATCATTTTTAGCAATAGACTGTTTAGACTCATAAATTCCATATAGAATTTTACTTTTTTGATAAATATCACTTTCAGGAGAATTTAAATATTTGGCTGTTTTAAGATTCGTCTTCAATATTCTCCCACCAAAACCCTGAATCCTGCCTGACATGCTTCTAATTGGAAAGATTACTCTTCCTCTAAATCTATCAATTATTTTTTTCTCACCCNCTATTACTAAACCTGTTCTGATGAGAAAATCCAATTTATAGCCATCATTTTGAGCCCGCCTTGAGAAAGCATCGAATTGTTCAGGCGCATAGCCCAAGGCAAACTTTTTTATAATTTCNTCATTAAATCCTCTTTCCTTAAAATAAGTCAAAGCAATTGACTTACCTGACTGAGTNTTTGAAAGCGAATTTTGAAAGAATTCAGCTGCATATTGAGTAACCAAAAACATACTCTCTTTTTCGTCTTTAATTTTTTTATCCCCAGCAGACTGGACAGTTTCCTCAATTTCGATATTATATTTTTTTGCTAGAAAACGAATAGCTTCAGGATAAGTAAAGTGTTCGTGTTCCATTAGAAAAGCAATCACATTGCCTCCTTTGCCACTACTAAAGTCTTTCCAGATTTGTTTAGCAGGNGAAACCATAAAACTGGGAGTTTTTTCTTGAGAAAAAGGACTAAGTCCCTTAAAGTTAGCTCCAGATTTTTTAAGATTTATAAATTCTCCAATCACCTCCTCAAGACGGGCAGTTTCATATACTTGATCAATTGTACTTTTAGATATCAAATCAAAAAAATATTTACATAAAAATATAATTATAAAATCACTGAGCAAAAAAGGAGGGGGGGAAATAAAATCAAAATTATAAGTATCATCAGATACTCCTTTCAATAACATAATTGACCATAAGCTCAAGTGATTTCTTATAAGGACTATCAGGAAATTTTTTCAAAATTTCAAGGGCTTTAATACGATAATCTTCCATTTTTTTTTGAGCAAAATTTAACCCTCCTGCGACTTTTATTTTTTTTATTGCCTCCCTCACCCTTTTTTTATTTTTATTGTGGTTTTTAACTGTATTAATTAGCCATTTTCTATCACTAGAGTCCATTACATTTAANGCATGAATCATTGGAAGTGTCATCTTTTGCTGCTTTATATCTATTCCAGTTGGCTTACCTATTTTTTCCTCAGAGTAATCGAAAAGATCATCTTTGATTTGAAAAGCCATTCCCAATAATTCACCAAAACTGTACATTTTTTGGACGTCTTTGTTNCTGGCTCGAACTGATTTTGCNCCCATTGCACAACAAGCAGCTAAAAGAGTCGCCGTCTTCTGACGAATTATGTCATAATATATATCTTCTGTTATATCTAGGTCTCTTGCTTTTTCTATTTGCATTAATTCTCCTTTACTCATTTCCCTGACTGCTATGGAAATAATTTTAAGTAGATCAAAATCTTCATTTTCAATTGAAAGTAATAATCCTTGTGATAAAAGATAGTCACCAACCAAAACTGCAATTTTATTTTTCCACAAAGCGTTAATAGAAAAGAAACCTCTTCGCTCATTACTGTCATCNACCACATCATCATGAACGAGTGTTGCGGTATGAATCAACTCTATAACAGCAGCCCCCCTAAAAGATCTTTCATTTACTTTTCCTTTACCCATCATCTTAGCAACAAGGAAAACAAACATGGGTCGCATTTGTTTTCCCTTTCTTTTAACAATAAAATGAGTAATTCTNTTTAGCAGGGAAACATTAGATTTCATCGACTTNGAAAACTTTTCCTCAAAAAGCTCCATCTCCTCATAAATNGGTTCCTTAATTTTCTCAACAACTTTCATACTTTAGTAAAGATAGTACTAATTGTAAATCAATGATTTATGCTTTAACTAATTTGTTTGATAATTGACCACAGGCAGCGTCAATATCTTTTCCACGGGATCTTCTGACGGTTACTATTATTCTGTTGGCCTCTAAAGTGGATTGATAGGCTTTCACTATTTCACTATCTGCTTGAAAAAACTCATCATCTTGAANAGGATTGTATTCTATTAAATTTACTTTGCAAGGTATAANTTTGCAAAAATTGACTAATGCAGAAATATCTTTTTCATTATCATTTATATCTTTCCATATAATATATTCGTAAGTAACGGATTTAGATGTTTTTTGATACCAATATTTCAATGATTTAGCCAACTCTTCAAGAGGGAATTTTACTGAGAAAGGCATTATCTTTTCTCTAATTGGCTGAATTGCACTGTGCAAAGATACAGCAAGGCGAAATTTTACGAGATCATCTGCCATCTTCATAATTATTTTTGGCAACCCTGATGTAGAAACGGTTATCCTGCTTGGCGATATACCTAAACCCTCAGGCTTTGTAATTTTATCTATAGAGGAAATCAAATTTNTATAATTCAAAAGAGGCTCTCCCATTCCCATGAAAACGATATTAGAAATGGGACGTCCAAAATAATGACGACTTTGTTGATCTATCGCTACAACTTGGTCATATATCTCATCAGTATTTAAATTACGCATACGCTTAATCCTGGAAGTAGCACAAAACTTGCAGTCAAAACTGCACCCCACTTGTGAGGAAATACAGGCAGTGGTTCGGTTTGCTGAAGGTATCAAAACTGATTCTACCATAAGATTGTCAAATAACTTAATCAAATTCTTTACAGTTCCGTCCTTGCTTTTTTGCTGGCGGTGAATTGCAATATGATTTATTACAAAATATTTTTTTAATAATTTTCTTGTGGATTTTGACAAATTAGTCATAAAATCAAAATCGTGAACACCTTTTTTCCAAAGCCATTGATNNACCTGANTTGCTCTAAACGGTTGATCACCATTNTGAATAAAAAATTTTTCGAGCTCTTCAATAGAAAGTGAACGAATATCTCTTTTATTTTCCTTACCCATTATTTTATTTTNTTAAATTCTTTAATGGGATTCTGATTTAGATAATCAGCATAGCGTCNCCGTATGAATAAAAGTTGTATTTCTTCTTTATAGCCACTTTATAAGCTTCTTTTATAAAATCCACATCTGCAAACGCAGAAACCATCATTAGCAAAGTTGATTTTGGTGTATGAAAATTAGTAATCATTGCATTAGCTATTGAAAAGTCATATGGAGGAAAAATAAATTTATGAGTCCATCCATTGAAAGAATTCAAGGATTGCATAGAGGAGACTGAACTTTCAAGTCCTCTCATAACTGTAGTTCCAACTGCACAGATTTTTCTTTTATTATTTTTTGCTTTATTAATAATATCTGCTGTGNCTTCAGGAATTATTAATTCTTCTGAATCCATTTTGTGTTTAGACAAGTCCTCAACCTCAACNGGGCTAAATGTTCCCAATCCAACATGAAGTGTTAATTCNGCAAGATCTATACCTTTAATTTGAAGCTTCTTAATTAAATGTTTAGAAAAGTGTAATCCAGCNGTAGGAGCTGCAACAGCACCCTCATGCTTNGCATAGATAGTTTGATATCGCTCCTCATCTTCATCCTCAATAGGTCGATTAATATATTTAGGAAGAGGAGTTTGGCCCAACTCCTTAAGCTTGGATCGAAATTCAGCATAGGAACCATCAAAAAGAAAACGTAAGGTTCGCCCTCTTGANGTTGTGTTATCAATTACCTCTGCAACCAAGCTATCATCATTTCCAAAATAAAGCTTATTCCCAATTCTAATTTTTCGAGCTGGGTCAACCAAAACATCCCACAATCGTTGTTCCTCATTTAATTCACGAAGTAAAAANACCTCAATNTTAGCTCCAGTCTTTTCTTTATTTCCAAAAAGTCGAGCAGGNAATACTTTAGTATTATTTAAAACCAATACATCACCTTCCTCAAAAAAATCAATNATATCTTTGAANGTATGGTGAGAAATTGTTTTTTCGACTCGATTNAGAACCATGAGCTTTGATTCATCTCTTCCAACGGAAGGGTGTTGAGCCAACAAATTTTTAGGAAGTTCAAAATTAAAATCTGATAATTTCATATTATTTTTTTTGCTTTGCAAATATAAGCTCTAGAACAAAGGTTTGTCAAGTAAATCTTGAAAAAGAAATTAATTTATTATCTGAGTAAATTTAATCTTTTTAAGATCTTCCCAAAATGAGGGATAAGATTTAGACACAACTCGAAAGTCATTAATAGTTATAGGAACCTTTAAAGCCAAAGGAGCAAAAGCCATTGCCATTCTATGATCGTTGTAAGTATCTATTGAAATACCTCTTTTCAACTTATTAATTGGCAAAAGCTCCAAGCTGTTTTCTGTAATGTGAACTTCTGCTCCTAATTTCTGCATTTCAATTTTTAGGGCACTCAATCGATCTGTTTCTTTCATTTTTAAAGTATGTAAGCCGGTTAACCTACAACCAATGCCTAAACCCAAGCAGCTCACAACAATTGTTTGGGCCAAATCAGGAGTGTTTCTTAAGTCAATACTTAAACTATCGGACAAATTAAAATTATCGATTTTGGAAAGAGTAATTTTTCCGTTATTAAATGAGGTATTTACTCCCAATTTTATATAAATATTTGCTAAAGCAGCGTCTCCTTGGATACTTTGATTATTAAAGTTACTCAATATTAAGTGGCTTTTACTGGATAGGGCTACTACTGAATAAAAATATGATGCTGAGCTCCAGTCAGATTCCACCAACCAAGTTGTAGGTTTAACAAATTTAGATGCTGATATTTTAATTTGATTTCTNTCAAATTCNGTATCTAAACCCAATNGATCGAGGATTTTTAATGTCATATTTACATANGGAGCGGAAGTTAATTTACCAATTAAATCAATTGTTAATCCTTTTTCCAAAGAAGGTGCAATTAAAATTAACGCAGATACGAACTGGCTACTTATGTNGGCTGGTAAAGCAACTTTACTTTTAGTTATTTTCTTTCCCTTTATTCTCAATGGCGGGTAGCCATCTTTTTTTTCATAACTTATTTCAGCACCTAAATCTTTCAATGCATTTACCAAAAGTTTAATGGGTCGCTCTTGCATTCGTTGGGAACCAGTAAGNAGAACTTCACGATTCTGTTGAGTTGCAAAATAAGCAGTTAAGAACCGCATTGCAGTTCCTGCGTGATTAATNTCTATAATTGAATCAATTGTTTTAAGTGCTTGATTGGTTAAAAGGGTGTCATCAGAATTAGATAAATTTTCAATCAATATTTGGGGGAATAAAGATTTTAATATAAGTAATCTATTTGACTCGCTTTTGGAGCCTGTNATGGTAATTTCTCCCTCAGTAAAGCCNGAGGGGTGATCCAATGTGATTTTCTTCAATTAGAATATTTTATTTTAATTTGGGATTCTTTTGATGCCGATTATAATCTCTTTTGGATTTANGCTNCATTTTTTTTTCAAACGCCTTTTGAATATTAATCCCTGTTTGATTTGCCAAACATAACGTCACAAAAATTACATCGGCCAATTCCTCNCCCAAATCTNTTAATTTGTCACTTTCTTTTTCACTCTGCTCGCCATACCTTCTGGCAATAATTCTTGCTACCTCTCCCACCTCCTCAGTCAATTGTGCCATATTGGTCAATTCATCAAAGTATCNAACACCATGCTCCTTTATCCAATTATCAACNTCCTNTTGTGCCTTTTGTAATTCCATTTAANTGCGAATTTAAAACTTTCCGAACGCTATGTAAAACTAAATCAACAAAATCAGTATTATTTTTTTGAAATTTTATATCAAATTTTGAATCTGCTCTAGTTTCGTTACAATTGGACATTTATCATGATGAGGCTCATTATGAGAGTTGAAATGAATTGCTCCCATGCCTTGATTCATTGCACCAANTATGTCTGCTTCAAAACTATCCCCTATCATTAAACTATTTGAAAATGATGCACTAGTTANTTCAATAGCATATTTGAAAATTAAAGGGTTAGGTTTTCTAAAACCAACTTTTTCAGCTGTAATTATTTTATCAAAGTATGGAGATAATCCAGAATTTTGAATTTTATGATGCTGAACCAAGTCAAAACCGTTAGTAATTATGTGTAGTTTATATTTTTCCTTTAGCTCTTTTAAAAGTGGAAAAGCTCCATCAAAAAGGTAAGTGTAAGTTGAAAGATATCGAATATATAAGTCGGATATTTTAAGAATTTTNTTTTCTTCTAAATTGNGATGAATAGCATTAAATGCATGTATTAATCGCTTCTTTCTCAAATCAAGATGAGTAATTTTATTTTCACGATAGAGTTTCCAAAAAAAATGATTGAACCGATTGTAAGANGATAAAAATTTCTCTAATGGAATTTTAATTTTCATTTCTTCAAAAACACGTTCAAAAGTTANTNAGGAATTTTTTTCAAAGTCCCATAAAGTATGATCTAAATCAAAAAAAACATTTTTTATAATATCTCTATTAAGCATGATAACTTAAATAATTAAGAAATTGATCCCGCCAACTATTTTTGATTTTTTCAACTGTTAATATTGAATTTGAAATAGATATTATATGAATTGAAGATCTAGTAGCAAGACCATCATAAATTTTTTCCAACTTTTTGAAAGCTTTCTGATCTGANAATTTTCGCAGGCCTTCCTCTGTTGCTACAATTGGGTTAATTTTTATTGAGGTTTGTAAGTCATTATTTAGATCATAAAAATAAAAAGGTACAGCAGTTGATGCTCTGTATCCTATTTCATCATTATATCCCATACTGAAGTCATGTTCCAGCTCTTGACTGATTAAACCATAATAGCTTTTTGCGGANGACAATAANCCATAATTAAATCTTACTGANGATATTGGCCTATTAATAAGTTTTTTAAGATTTTTTATTTCATTNACTAGAATTGATGTATCATTTTGAGCTGCATAAGAAGCTAAAAGTGAAACATTGTTATAATCTGTAATATTCTTTATTAGTTGCCTATAACCTGCTTTATAAATTGATAATCCCCTGTCGAAATAGGAGTTCTTTGCGAATAGAAAAAAATATTGTGGATTAATTTTGTATTTACTAAAGGATTTTTGTAATTCTTGAAAGTTGTCATATGGATCTTTTTTTAGCCCAAAAAGCACTAAAATCTGTTCNATNAACAAAAATAAATCAAACTTCCAAAGAAATGATANCGAATCGGAGAGATAAAATAATAATGACTTATTCTTATATTTGTATGGGTTAACAACTGAAATAATTGGCATAAAAACTGGCTTCTTCCATGAATTATGAGGTAGCTCTGGAAAAAAATCATTTAACCTCTCTTGTAATCTTACTGCCCATAAATCGACAACAGGTTTTTCTAAAAAACTATTTTTGTATGCCAGGCTCTGATAAGGNGCAAATGAACCTAACTCATTTTTTACATGTGGTAAAAACTCCTCATATCTGCTNATTAAATAAAANGAAGCTGCAAAAATATCAAATGAAAGCTCTGATTTTGAGCCTGTGTAAAAGAATGCTGGGATACCTTTCCAATTTTTTACTTCAATATTGATTTCCTGTAAACCTTGCTGAAACAATATTTCATGNGACTTTATAAAAAATTCATTTCCAAGAGGTTGGTGAGTATAACTCAATTTAGGACCAGAGTGAGAAACNAATTTTTCAATAGTTGAAGTGAAAGAAACTGGTAATTCAAGAATTCTAATAAATATTTGTCTAAAAATGTATGTTAAACGTGGAGTAATTCTATGCGAATAGACAAGTATCATTTATATTATACAATCATCTTTGAAGCTAAAATAGCTTTTTTCTCAGAGAAAATATAAACAATAATTTAATCGTAAAGTGATGCAAGACTTATGATTAAATATTTTAATAAAAATTTTATGATGATAATTATACTTTGCAAATTATACCTTCAAATCAAACTGCTTGCTTAAATTATCCCATATTATACCTCCAAAATTTCCTGAACTCATCATTAATAAAACAGTTTGATTGAAGTCCTGATTTAGTAAAAAATACTCTAATTCTTTTGGCCTAGTTAAAACATTTATTCTGTCATCGTTGAAAGAGTTAATTATATCAATTTCTGATATAGGAATCCGATTTTTAATTTTTAAAGCCTCAGGGTCATAAAAAACAATTGGCAAGTCAGATAAAATTAAAGAGTCTCTATAATTATTAATGAATTCAAAATCTAAACTACTATAAGTGTGAAGTTCCAAGCATGCAACTAATTTGAAATCTTTGAATTGCTTCCTTACAGCTGCTGTGGTCGCTTTAACTTTACTCGGCGCATGAGCAAAATCTTTTAATAAAACGCTACTATTAGATGAGGAAATTATTTCCAATCNTTTAGNCGCTCCTTTAAAATTCTCTATAGCTTGATAAAAGTCATTTTCTTCCACTCCCATAAGTTGACAAATCCACTTTGCTCCAGCTAAATTAGATAAGTTATGTTCACCAAAGATTTTGAGGGGTAATTCTCCCTCATCAGTTTCTATGTAGGTTNTACCTGAATTAATTTTGTGAGTTATTGTTTTAAAACTTTGCTTCCTAATTGTATTTTCAGATTTATTCACCATTGTTCTCANGGTCAAATCTTCTTCATTGTAAACCAATATTCCTCCAGGAGAAATCGAATCAATAAAAATCTCAAACTGCTTATTATAATCTGACTCAGTTTTAAAAACATTTACGTGATCCCAAGCAATTCCACTAATCAATGCAATTTGTGGTTTGTAGTAATGGAACTTGGGAATTAAATCGATNGGAGAAGACAGGTACTCATCACCTTCAAGNAAAATAAAATCATTTTTATCGGTCAATGAGACTGAATTATTATATCCNGATANATGCGCACCTAACATATAATCTACAGAACGCCCGTGATAATTTAATACATGCAAAACCATTGCAGAGATAGTAGTTTTTCCGTGACTTCCAGCAATCACAACCCTAGTTTTTTCTTTAGCAAAATCAGCAATAAATTCTGGATAAGAAAAAATCTTTATNCCAAGTTTCTGGGCAATTACTAATTCTGGATTGTCTACCTTAGCGTGCATTCCCAATATCACCGCATCTAAATCGGTACTTATTTTTTCTGGATACCACCCTACTTTTTCTGGATAAATGCCTGCGTCAATTAGCCTAGTTTTAGAGGGATCAAAAATCACATCATCACTTCCGCTAATCCAATTACCATTTTNCTTAAGTGCAATTGCCAAGCCATGCATGGCACTTCCTCCGATAGCTATGAAATGATATCTTTTCATAATTGATGCTTTTCTTTAAAATCTAGAGCATATTGAAATTTAGGATTAATAGTTAATGCTTTAGCTAAATTTTCGCTGCTACTTTTTAAATCTCTTTTACTTAAATAAATAAGTGCGAGTCTGTAATAAACACTCTCTAAAGGATAATTATCCATAAAATCATAGGTTTTTGAATAAAATTTTAATGCAGTAATTCCCAAATCTTTAAAAACTTTGTGATTTGATACGGCAGATCCAATCTCAAAAATTAAATCCCTCTCACTTTCTCTAAAAAAACTTTCATAAGATTCAAAATTATTTTCTATTAAATTAAATGCCGACATATAATTTGACTTTGCAGAAGCTAAATTATTATCATTTTCATCTAAATAACCCTNTATCATAAAACCTTGTATAGGGTCAATAAGGAATAATTCGTTTGCTTTTTCCTTAGCTAACTTTTTGTTTCCACCAAGAATATTTGGTATTTCATTTAATAGCTTAATCAACAATTTAAGATACTTGGTGTTTTGTGGAGCTAGTCTATGTGCACTCATAACTGATTTTATCGCTTTTAAAACATATGGGACAGAAAAAAATCNAGGAACTTCAAGAGATTTTCTAGCTGCTGAAACTCCAAGTTTAAAATGANTTTCAGCTGATGGATATTCAATTATAATCTTTTCATAATAATTAATTGCAGTTTCCCAATCTTTATATTCATAAGATAAATCTGCAATAGAAAAAAAAGTTTTCATTGAAAAAGTCTTTTTTTCATTTTTTTTTAAAGCTGTAATTTTCTTTTTGTAATTGAAATCTTTATCAAAATCATAAACAACAAAAGGAGATTTTTTTTGAGAGATTACGAATAAATGAGTCATAAAAAAAAAGAAAAAAAAGAACCTGGAACTACNCATCTGTCGTGTTTAAAATTCTCCATATCAAATCTTTCAACTCTGTTAAACCAAACTCATCAATTGCTGAGATCATACAATATGGAATACCTTTAAATTTTTTCTTAATTTCTTTATCAAACTCCACTTTTAGTTCATTATCCAATAAATCACACTTAGAAAATGCAACTATAAAATCCTTATGCATTAATTCAGAGTTATATTTTTTCAATTCATTCATTAAAATTTCAAAAGATTTTTTTACATCTTTTTGGTCAACTGGGATAATAAACAGAAGTAAAGAATTTCTCTCAATGTGTCTTAAAAAATAATGACCTAACCCCTTTCCTCTTGATGCCCCCTCAATGATACCCGGGATATCTGCCATTATAAATGATTGAAAGTTTCTGTAAGGTACAATACCCAAATTGGGTTTTAATGTAGTAAACTCATAATCAGCAACTTTTGGTTTTGCTGCAGTTAATGATTTCAATAACGTTGATTTACCTGCATTTGGGAAACCCACTAAACCAACATCAGCAAGTACCTTAAGCTCCATGATAATTTTTAATTCCTTACCCGGAATTCCTTGTTGAGCATAACGAGGAGTTTGATTGATTGAGGATCTAAAATTCCAATTACCCAAGCCACCCTTTCCTCCTTCTAACAATACAATTTCTTGGTTTGGTTCAATTAACTCAAAAATGACTTTATTAGTTTGGCTATCTTTCACTACTGTTCCAATAGGAACGTCTATAAATACGTCCTTACCCGCAGCACCTGAACTCCTACTTTTACCACCGTCAGCTCCATGTCCCGCATCAAAATGACGTTTAAACTTGAAAGTATAGAGGGTCCATAAATTTCGATTAGTTCGGATAATAATATGGCCTCCCCTTCCTCCATCGCCTCCATCGGGACCACCCTTGGTAATAAATTTTTCTCTGTGTAAATGCATGGAACCCTTACCACCATTTCCTGATCTAACGATTAGTTTAACATAATCAACAAAATTTGCTTCGGTCATAATTCTTTTACAAAAAGCCGTCAATTAGCCTGGTCAGACGTTGGGTGATTTCTTCGACACTTCCGATACCATTAACACTATAGAATTTCCCTTGAGTAGAATAAAAGCTTTTTAATGGTGCTGTCTTATTGTTGTATTCCTCAAAGCGATTTCTTATCTTATTTTCATCTTGATCGTCGACTCTGCCACTTGTCTTTCCTCTATTAATAAGCCTTTCTGTCAAAATTTTATCATTTGCCTCTAAGGCAATTGTTGCCGTTATACTCATCGATTTATTAGTTAAGAAGGCATCCAATGCTTCTGCTTGGCCAGTAGTTCTTGGAAAACCATCAAATATAAAGCCTTTAACATTTGAATTTTGGGTTACAGTCTCTTCAAGCATATCAATCGTTACTTTATCTGGAACCAAATCACCCTTATCCATATAGGATTTTGCCAATATCCCTAGGTCAGTTGAGCCTTGAATATGATAACGAAATAAATCACCTGTGGAAATGTGGAATAATTCGTAGTGTTTTTTTAAAATATCTGCCTGAGTTCCCTTACCAGCTCCGGGTTTTCCAAAGAGTACTATATTAATCATTTATTTTTATTTATTGTAAAGATATCCAAAATGTGTTGTTTTTTTCTAAGCCCAAAAGATATCCTTATTTTTGTAAAAAATTATAAGTGAATTTTTTTTCTACAACTAAAACTCTCGGTATTCTAGGTGGTGGTCAATTAGGAAAAATGTTACTCTATTCCACTCGTAAATTGGATATTAAAACTAAAGTCCTTGATCCAGATAAAAATGCACCCGGTCGTCTCGCCTCTGATATTTTTGTTCAAGGAGACTTAACAGATTATCAAACCGTGTATAACTTTGGTAAAGATGTTGATGTTTTGACAATTGAGATTGAAAAGGTGAATGTTGAAGCATTGGAAAAGCTGGAGCAAGAAGGGGTAGCCGTTTACCCTCAGCCTCACGTTCTTAAGACCATTCAAAACAAATGTTTACAAAAAAAATTTTACCAGGAGAATGATATACCAACTGCTGTATTCCAGGAATTTAAATCTTTAAATGATTTAAAAGATGAAATTATTAAAGGAAAAATATCTTATCCTTTCGTATGGAAATCTGCAGAGATGGGCTATGATGGCTATGGAGTATCAGTAGTTCAATCAGATAAAGAATTGGAAGAGTTAAAACCTGGCCCTTGTCTAATTGAAGAGGTGATAAAATTCAAAAAAGAATTGTCAGTAATCATTTGCAGAAGACCAAAAGGTGAAATAGTCAACTATCCAGTTGTAGAATCTGAATTTCATCCAGTTGCAAATCAAGTAGAATATATTTTATGCCCTGCCAGAATATCAAATGCGGCAGAAGAAAGAGCAGTTGAAATTGCACTTAAAACTGCAGAAGCTTATGGGCAAATTGGACTCCTTGCTGTAGAGTTATTTCTCATCTCAGACGAAGAAATAATTGTTAATGAGGTAGCACCTCGACCACATAATAGTGGCCACTTCAGCATAGAGGCCTCCTATACCTGTCAATTTGAACAGCATATAAGGGCTGTTTTGGACTTACCCCTTGGAAAAACAGAAAGTAAAATTGCAGGGGTAATGGTTAATCTGGTAGGGGCTGAAGGCCACACTGGACCTGTACATTATAAAAACATAGATAAAATTTTAGAAATTGATGGGGTTATTCCTCATATTTATGGAAAAAAAGAAACACGTCCCTTCAGAAAAATGGGTCATGTGACTGTAATACACCCAGAGTTAACAATTGCAAGAAAGATTGCAGAAAAAGTTAAAGATATAATATCAGTAATAGCAAAATAAAATGGTAAAAGTAGGAATAATAATGGGAAGCAAGTCGGACTTACCCGTCATGAAAGAAGCAATAGATATTTTAAAGAACTTTGATGTCGAAATTGAAGTCGATATTGTTTCGGCTCATCGCACTCCTGAAAAAATGATGGAATATGGTAAAAAAGCCCATCAAAAAGGACTTAAAGTAATAATCGCTGGTGCTGGAGGAGCTGCTCATTTACCAGGAATGATTGCCTCGTTTACACCATTGCCAGTTATTGGAGTTCCCATTAGATCTAGCAACTCAATTGATGGTTGGGATTCCGTTTTATCAATTTTGCAAATGCCAGGTGGCGTTCCAGTTGCAACCGTAGCACTAGACGGCGCTAAAAATGCTGGTATTTTGGCCGCACAAATTGTTGGAACTTCTGATCCCTCAATTCTAGAAAAAGTTAATCATTATAAGGAGGAACTCAAAACGAAAGTCATAAACAGCAGTAAAAAAATTAACCCTTAAAATATTGGAAAACCCACTATTATCTGTTTTTGATACCCCCCACGAGTCTATCCCGTTCAGCACTATACAACCGGAACATTTTATTCCTGCCCTTAAAAAAAACATCAAAAATGCACTGGAAGGAATTGATAAAATAGTGAGCCAAACTGCAGCTCCAAATTTTAAAAATACCATCGAAACTATGCAAAACGTAGGGGTATTATTGGAGCGAAACAGTTTGATTTTATTTAATCTTAACAGTGCCGAAACCTCAGAGGCCATTCAAAAAATTACTAAGCGTGCATCACAACTGCTTACTCAATTCCAAAACGATGTAAGACTAAATCAAGCCTTGTTTGAACGCATTAAAGCAGTCCACGAAAAAAAAGAGCAAGAAAATCTTACTGTCGAACAAGAAACTCTCTTAGAAAAAGAATACAAAGGTTTTGCCAGGAACGGTGCATTACTCAAAGAAGATAAAAAAAATAAATTACGTGAAATAGATATTGAGATTGCTAAACTAAGCCTGACATTCGGTGAAAATGTTTTGGCCGATACCCATGCTTATGAACTTCATATCACCCAAGAAAAAGATCTAAAAGGATTGCCTAATCAAGTTAAAGAAATGGCTCGGGAAACTGCTCAATCCATGGAAAAAGAAGGGTGGGTTTTTACATTGGATTATCCCAGTTATGTCCCTTTTGTCACCTATGCCGAAAACCGAGAATTACGGAAAGAAATTTGTTTAGCCTACGGGCGTCGCGGTTTTCAAGATAATTCTAACAACAATACCACGATCATACTAAAGTTAATTAAGCTTCGAAAAAAACGAGCCGAATTACTTGGTTACGAATCTCACGCAGCTTTTGTACTGGAGGAACGCATGGCCACCTCGGAGGAAAAAGTTCAAAGTTTTTTGGAGGAATTATTTTTGAAGGCCTATCCAGCTGCCAAAAGCGAATGGAAAAAAATGGAAAAATTTGCCCTACTTAACTTGGGTCTAAATAAACTTGAAAAATGGGATACGGCATTTGTGTCGGAAAAACTAAAACAAGCCCTATTGGAACTTGACGAACAAGAGATTAAACCCTATTTTCCATTAGAAAAAGTAAAAACAGGTGTGTTTGAAATCGCAAATAAATTGTATGGCTTACACTTTAAAAAAAATAGCGCTTTAGAAGGTTATCATTGCGATGTGGAGGTCTATGAAGTTTTCAATCGAGAGGGGGAATTTCATGCCTTACTCTATACTGATTTTTTCCCTAGACCTGGAAAGCGAAATGGCGCATGGATGACTTCCTATCGTGGACAGAAAAAGGGACAAAGGCCTCATATATCAATTGTCTGTAACTTTTCAAAACCTACATCCACTTCCCCTTCACTATTAACCTTTGAGGAGGTGACCACTTTATTCCATGAGTTTGGTCATGCTCTACACGGTATTTTGGCCAATACTAACTATTCAGGTTTGAGTGGTACAAATGTTTTTTGGGATTTTGTGGAACTTCCAAGCCAGATTATGGAAAATTGGTGCTATGAAAAAGAGGCCCTCGAGCTTTTTGCCAAACACTATAAAACGAATGAAGTAATTCCTATGAAATACATCAATAGAATAAAAAAATCCGCACATTTTCAACAAGGATTACAGACGCTTAGACAGTTAGGCTTCAGCTTTCTTGACTTATCCTACCACGGTTATCAGGCCACTGATATAAATTCTGTGAAATCCCATGAAAGTTCTATTTTAAATCGGGTACAGTTTTTAAGAGACTACCCTGAAAATTGTGCCAGCACTGCCTTTTCTCATATTTTTCAAGGGGGCTATTCTGCAGGATACTATAGCTACAAATGGGCGGAGGTACTGGATGCTGATGCTTTTGATTTGTTTTTGGAAAAAGGGATTTTTGATTCCCAAACTTCAAAATCTTTTGAGGAAAATATCCTCTCCAAAGGTGGTACTGAACATCCTCTGGTTCTTTATAAAAGATTTAGAGGTAAAGCTCCTGATCCAAATGCCTTACTCAAAAGGGCAGGACT
Source organism: Flavobacteriaceae bacterium (assembly GCA_002695445.1). Classification (GTDB taxonomy): domain Bacteria; phylum Bacteroidota; class Bacteroidia; order Flavobacteriales; family Flavobacteriaceae; genus UBA8316. The sequence goes on along the minus strand of NZOY01000020.1, from coordinate 469 downwards.
AATCAATGATTGACAATTTTTTTTATAATTATATTATTAGAATTGAGTTAAAAAAAGTTTTCAGATTACGCCGTTTTTTGTGCTAAATTCTATTATTAATTAGTTTTACGAAAACCAACCTGAACTACTCTGTTTTCCAATTTAAAAAACCACCATCAAGATCATAAATTTTTTGGAAACCAAAAGAAACCATGACTTGTGCGGCATAAATACTTCTCTTTCCAGTACGACAATAAATCAATAGAGTATCTGATTTCGGGAGATTTTCAATTTCTGCTACAAAGGCCTCAGATTTTACATTGATGTTTTGTGCTCCTTCTATATGACCTTCTGCGAACTCCTCAGGAGTTCTGACGTCGATAATCGTATATCCTTTTCTCACCAAATCCTGATATTTTATTTTTTCTAATACCTCCACCTTTGGCTGTTGAATGGTCAAAAAAAGAACAAATAGAAAAACCCTCATAAA
>NZOY01000019.1 GCA_002695445.1 Flavobacteriaceae bacterium | reverse complement strand
AGATATTGATCAAGCATATGCTGGAACAATTGACGGTGCAATGGTCATATTGACTGATGCCTCAGATCACGGTTTCGAAGTAGATGGTCCTGAGGGATCGGCAGCTGGGAGCTTTACACTTAAAAATGCAACAGTTCTTGGAGCAACTAAAGCATGCAGTGCTTTGGGAGTTAATGGAGAAATGGCTGATTTTAGAAAAGCAGCTACAGGAAGTTTATCAAATATTCTATTTAAAGATTTTTCAGGAGGTAAAGATGTAGAGTTAGACGCTTCAGCTGACGCAGCCTCATACACTGCTGGAACCTTGACTTTTGCCAATATTGATATTATGCATCCAGTGAGTGACGGTGCAGTCTGTTCCAGTGTTGAAACACTTAACCAGATTTTTGATGATAAATCAGACGAAAGCACATTTGAAGCTGATGCCTCAACTTTTGCTGAAGTGGTCACAGAACAACAGGCAGGAAATGGAGTAGATTCATCTATTTTTTCATGGACATTTTATGCGAGGTAGATAAATGTAAATAACTTTCTTAATAACAAGTGTTTGGGGACCTCTTCAAACACTTGTTTTTTATATAAATTTCACTAATAAACCATTCAATGCAATTAAATTTTCTTCTTAATTCCTTTCTTTTATTTTTCACCCCTTTTTTTTTGTTGGGTCAGGTCGGAATAACAGGTACAGTAATCGATGGGGATTTTAACGAACCTCTGCCTTTTGCCAATATTCTTATAAAAGAAACTGGAGATGGAGTTACCTCAGATTTTGATGGAAAATATTCATTTGAATTGGAGCAGGGAATTTACTCCCTTCAGTTCTCTTTTGTGGGATATGAAACCAAAATTGTTACTCAAATTCAAGTTAAGGGAAATGAATTCACAATTACTGATGTTGTTTTAAATTCCATCGCTCAAGGTTTGGAGGAAGTAATTGTGACAGTTGAAGCTAGTCGGAATACTGATGCATCTGTTTTGGAGATACAGAGAAAATCTGCTAGTTTATTGGATGGGATTTCTGCTCAGGCATTTAGAAAAATAGGTGCTAGTGATATTGCGGGTGCAGTAAAAAGTGTCCCGGGTGTATCCGTGCAAGGTGGAAAATATGTTTATGTCCGTGGATTGGGAGATCGTTATTCTAAATCTATTTTAAATGGAGTGGATATTCCAGGGTTAGATCCTGACCGAAATACCCTTCAAATGGACCTCTTTCCAACCAATATGCTTTCTAATGTTTTGGTTATCAAATCTGCAAGAGCGGATTTGCCTGCCGATTTTACAGGCGGAGTAATAGACATTATCACCAAAGATTTTCCAAGTAAAGAAGAGTTTTCTGTTTCCTTAAATATGGGTTACAATCCAGATATGCATTTCAATGATAACTATCTAACATACCAGGGAGGAAGTACAGATTTTTTAGGCTTTGATGACGGTTCAAGAAAGAATAAAATTGCCAACAGTTTATTGGGAAATGCATTTGATCCTAGATTAAATAGTTCTGAATCAACTCTTAATCTTGTTAATCGAGTCAGCAATCAATTTGATCCTCAAATGGCTCCAAAAGTATCTAATAGTGGAATGAATTTTGGTTTAGGCATTACATATGGCAACCAATTTAATTTTGAAAACGGAAATTCTATTGGGGTATTAGGATCCTTATCCTACAAAAATGAACAGACCGTTTATGAAAATACCCAAGATAATCTTTACAATTTTAGCCCTGACAAAAGTGTATTAAATTTCGAGGAAAACCGTATTCAATATGGAACTATTGGCGGACACAATATTATTTCCAGTGGTCTTTTTGGACTGACTTATAAGACCAAGGCTTCGAAATACAAATTCAATGGCTTGCATATTCAAAATGGTGAGAGTACTTCAGGAAGCTTTAGACAACTAACCAGATTTTCTGATTTTATTGACTTTAACAAGTTTAACCTCGAATACAATGAAAGAAGTATTTCAAACGCTATGTTTTCAGGCTTGCACAATCTCAATAAATATAATTTAAAATTAGAGTGGACACTCTCTGGAACCCTAGCTAAAGTTCATGATAAAGACGTTAGAAATACAACTTTCCAAGATGAAGAAGGTGTTTTTAGTTTCCAGGAAAACACTCAACCAAAAAGAATATGGAGAACACTAGATGAAAATAATTTGGTTGCCAAAATTGACTTTACAAAAAAAATTGAATTTTTAAATTCAGATGCCATTTTAAAATTTGGATTATTTGGTTCATCAAAAGAAAGAGATTTTTCTATTGCGCAGTTCTCGGTGAGCTCAAATTATACATCTGAGAGTGATTGGGATAATTATGGTGGGGATCCAAATCAGATTTTTAACCCTAACAATCTAATAGGACCTAATAATGATAAGGGAACCTTCATTAATCCTCAAACAACAATTATTCAAGATGCAAATATTTTCAATGCCAGACAACAAAATATTGCGGCATATATTTCAAATGAATTTAATTTCTCAGAAAAATTTAAATCAATTATTGGTTTAAGATTAGAGGATTATCAAGTATTCTACACTGGTGAAAATAGTCAGTTGGGTCAAGTTTTTAACAATGAGAATATTATAAGTAATATGAATTTGTTTCCCTCCGTAAATTTTATTTACAATTTAAAAGAAAATAAAAATCTGAGATTGGCCTATTCGCTTACTACTGCCAGACCCAGTTTTAAGGAGGCATCTATTGCCGAGATTTTTGACCCACTATCCAATTTGTTTTTCATTGGAAACATTGATATCCGTCCTACATATATTGATAACTTTGACATTCGTTACGAGGCTTTTGGAGAAAATTCCCAATTGTTTGCCATAAGTGCTTTTTATAAAAATCTAACTGATCCAATAGAAATAGCTTTTGTGGCGGCCTCTTTTTCAAATTACAAACCATTGAATTTAGAAACGGCAAATGTTTTTGGATTAGAAATTGAATTGAGAAAAGATCTGAGCACTTTATTTTCAATGCTAGAAAATTGGAGAATAAACTTCAATGGCTCCTACATTATATCTGATGAGAAATACAGTGAGGATGAATTGAAATTGAGAAGGCTAGGTTTACGGGAGGGGCAAACATTGGGGACTTCAAGACCACTTCAGGGTCAATCCCCATATCTGATTAACGCAGGAGTTGAATACAATAATCAAGAAAAAGGATTCCAAGGAGGACTTTTTTACAACGTTCAAGGAAAAACATTACAAGTTGTTGGTAATGGTTTTTACCCAGATGTATATACCATGCCATTTAATAGTCTTAACTTTAATGTAATTAAACAATTAAAAAAGAACAGAACGTTGACTTTTAAAGTAACAAACCTTTTAAATGATAAACGAGAGAGCAACTTTATTGGCTTTAATGAGGAGCAAAGGTATTTTAGTCTTCGTCATATAGGAAGGACTTTTTCTTTTAATTATGCTGTTCGATTTTAAAATTAAAAGGTTTACTTGGAAAATATTTACTTATACATTGTTGTTTTATTGACTCTGCTTGCCATAGGAGATTTGATTGTTGGGGTAAGTAATGATGCAGTTAACTTTTTAAATTCTGCAATTGGCTCAAAAGCCATTTCTTTCAGAAATATNATGATTCTTGCNAGTTTGGGAATTGCACTNGGGGCTCTTTTCTCNAGTGGAATGATGGAAGTTGCTAGAAAAGGAATATTTAATCCTGGCTCATTCTATTTTGAGGATATTATTTTCATTTTTATGGCNGTAATGATGACTGATATCCTGTTATTGGATTTTTTTAACACTTTGGGTATGCCCACATCAACAACAGTATCAATTGTATTTGAATTACTTGGAGCTGCAGTAGTNATGGCNATGATNAANATATTTGCNAATTCNGGAAATNTNTCNGAATTATCTACCTACATCAANACAGATAAAGCTACTCAAATTATTTTAGGAATATTGCTTTCTGTCTTTATTGCCTTTACAATNGGNGCTTTAGTTCAATGGATTTCNAGGGCNNTNCTTTCNTATGATTTTCTTTCTAANTCCAAGTGGATAAGTGCAATATTTGGAGGTTTGTCTTTGGCTGCCATCAGTAATTTTATTTTGATAAAAGGAATCAAGGGTACACCTTATTCTGGAATTCAATATGATTTATTAAATGGACAAACTATTAATGGGTTTCTGGACAGCAATTCTTTAGTGGTTAATGTAGTTAGTCTTATTTTCTGGTATTTATTCTCGTATGTATTAATNCGTATTTTCAAAACAGANATCTATAAAGTAATTATTGGGGTCGGTACTTTTGCNTTGGCATTGGCATTTGCTGGTAATGACTTAGTTAATTTTATTGGAGTNCCCGTTGCTGCTTATCAGTCTTATGATGCATGGTTGAGCTCNGGAATTGCTGCCGATGANTTTAGTATGGAGGTNCTNTCTAATAAGGTNTCTACTCCAACTATTTTTCTTTTTGCATCAGGNTTAATTATGGTCCTCACCCTTTGGTTCTCTTCAAAGGCNAANAANGTTGTTAAAACATCTCTTGATTTATCTGATCAAAATNATATAAAAGAAAGATTTAAACCTAACCTATTATCAAGATCATTGGTTAGGTTTTTTATTTGGNTNAATCAATATTTTTCAAANTTAGTTCCTATCTCAGTTAATGAAAAAATTAATAANTCATTTAGNCTTTCTAATAATGANNNGNTTNTTAAANATCCAAANGCTCCATCTTTTGATACNCTNNGAGCATCAATCAANCTNACAGTTGCNGCAATTCTTATTTCTATTGCAACTTCTTTGAAGCTTCCNCTTTCTACTACTTATGTAACTTTTATGGTTACNATGGGAACTTCATTAGCTGATCGTGCTTGGGGNTCAGATAGTGCNGTNTANNGGGTTGCTGGTGTAATTAATGTNATAGGTGGNTGGTTTTTTACTGCTTTNAGTGCTTTTGTTGTCTGTGGAATNATAGTTTATTTGATTCACTNNGGNGGATTTACNTCGATTTTAATCATNTTAAGTATTATTTTACTTNTAATTGGCAGAAATTTTATTANTCATAGAAGAGATAGNCAAAAACAGGAAGCTCCAGCTAAAGTNCTGATATCCGAAAGCGAATCNTTTGAGGGTGTTATAAAGGAAAGNGCAAGAAATATTGCNAATGTAATTGGNAAAACTTATCAAATATATTCTACTATAATTAGAGGATTATCTCATTACGATTTAAAGACTCTCTCCATNGCNAAGAAGGATGTTNACCAATTGTATATTGAGGTAAATGACTTAAGAAACGGAGTATTTTACTTCTTAAAGGGTAGCAAAGAAACAAGTGTGTCATCTGGTCGATTTTATATTTCTTTACTTGGAGTTATTTACGACCTGGTTGAAGATTTGTCTTACCTGTCTAATGTAAGCTACAAACATGTGAACAACAATCATAGTGGGTTAAAAAAGACTCAAATTCAAGACTTAAATGAAATATATGAATCTTTATCTTCGGTATTTAAAGAAGGGATAGAGGCTTTTAGTTTAGAGTTTAGTGAAAAAGAATTTCAGGATGTGTTAGTTCAAAAGTCAGAAAATTTTGATTTACTCAATTCAAAAATTGATGCCCAAATATTAAGAACTCAGACTGAAAAAAGTCCCAAAACTACAGCTCTTTATTTCAATATATTGATAAGAACTAAAGATCTTATTTTACATAAATATAGCCTAGTTGAAGAATTCTTTCAGATTACTAAGGAAATAAAACCAAAAAAGTAGTTTAAAGTTCGTTGAGGACTATTTTATTTTTATTTCCCCATTCAACTTTATCCAAAACAACGTTGTTTTCGAAAACAACTTCGATTAAATTATCTTCCTTCCAGAAAAACCANTGTCCATTTTTCTTTCCNAATACGTAGGATCCCATNGCGATTTTTTCCCCAGTTTCACTAAAACTGGCCCATTTTCCATGAAGTTTGTTTTTTTTGAGAAATCCAGTTTGGGCAATTTCTCCATTTTCGTGATAAGTAACTACTTTAGTTAATTTGCCNTCAAGAGTAAAAGATGGTGATACTTTTTCCTGAGCANTTAATGATAATGAAACAATAAAAGCAATTAATATAAAACTTCTCATTATTAAAATAGTTTGCTATTTCANTCGCAAACATACAAAAAAATTTACATTTAGTTAACATTAAGTTTACATTAAATATTTAAATAGCTGATTACTANATANATAGATACAAAAAAAGTGCTTATTTTTTTAAAATAAGCACTTTAAAATAAGTGAATTTTAAAGTTTATGATCCACACATNAGACAATCATCATCTTCGTTTTTTTTTGATTGCTCCAGCATTTGTTTTAGTTCTTCAGGATCAAGTGGTTCAACAACTATGTCTGTTTTGTCTTCTTTTTGAGATAATGTATTAGAGGCTAAAACTTCATTAGATGTACTTTCTTTAACAGATACTTTTGGCTTTTGAGGAATAATCTGATCGCTCTGAACCTTTTTTTCAGATTTTGTATTATCTAATGTAAACTTAATTGCGTCAACTGCAGATTTCGTTCTAAGGTAATACATACCAGTTTTGAGTCCAGACTTCCAAGCATAAAAATGCATTGACGTTAGTTTTGCCATAGTTGCACCTTCCATAAAGAGATTCAATGATTGAGATTGATCAATAAAGTATCCACGATGTCTGGACATGTCAATGATATCCTTCATGCTCATTTCCCAAACCGTTTTATATAGTTCTTTGATCTCATCAGGGATTCCATCGATTTTCTGAATAGAACCATTGGATTGCATCAATTGTTGTTTCATATCTTCATTCCAGATTCCAAGATTGACAAGGTCCTCTAATAGGTGCTTATTCACAACAATAAATTCACCTGATAGTACTCTTCGTGTATAAATATTAGAGGTGTAGGGTTCAAAACATTCGTTGTTTCCCAGAATTTGCGAGGTTGATGCAGTAGGCATGGGCGCTACAAGTAATGAATTTCTTACCCCGTGTTTTTTAACTTTTTTTCTTAACTCAGCCCAATCCCATCTACCGCTTAATTCATCATCTTTAATCCCCCAAAGATTGTGTTGGAATTCGCCTTTTGATATTGGAGAGCCTTTATAGGATTTGTATGGGCCATCTTTTTCAGCCTCTTCGACTGATGCAGTTACAGCAGCGAAGTAAAGGGTTTCAAAAATTTCTTGATTTAGTGATTTTGATTCCTCGCAGGTAAATGGAAGTCTCAATTTAATGAATGTATCAGCAAGTCCCTGCACCCCAAGTCCCACTGGACGATGTCTCATATTCGAATTCTCAGCTTCTTTTACTGGATAGTAATTACGGTCAATTACTCTGTTGAGGTTTTTTGTTACCCTTTTTGTTACATCGAATAATTCATTATGGTTGAACTTTCCATTTTCTACAAACATGTTTAGGGCAATAGAAGCAAGATTACAAACTGCTATCTCGTCTTTCGATGTGTATTCTAAAATCTCTGTACACAAATTTGATGATCTAATTGTTCCTAAATTCTTTTGATTTGATTTCCTATTGGCGGCATCTTTATATAGCATGTATGGAGTTCCTGTTTCAATTTGAGATTCTAAAATCTTATCCCAAAGTTCTCTTGCTTGTATTGTCTTTCTCCCCTTACCCTCTTTCTCATACTTTAAATAAAGTTTTTCGAATTCCTCACCATGACAGTCATAGAGCCCTGTGCACTCATTAGGACACATCAATGTCCAAGTACTATTTTCTTCTACTCTTCTCATGAAAAGATCCGATATCCACATAGCGTAAAATAAATCTCTGGCTCTCATTTCTTCCTTACCATGATTCTTTTTTAGTTCAAGAAAATCAAAAATATCAGAATGCCAGGGTTCCACATATATAGCAAATGAGCCTTTTCTTTTGCCACCTCCTTGATCAACATACCTGGCAGTATCATTAAAGACTCTTAGCATTGGAACAATTCCATTTGATGTTCCATTTGTGCCAGCGATGTATGAACCTGTTGCTCTAATATTGTGAATGGAGAGACCAATTCCTCCAGCTGATTGTGAAATTTTTGCAGTTTGTTTAAGAGTGTCATAAATTCCATCTATACTATCTTGCTTCATGGTAAGCAAAAAACAAGATGACATTTGAGGCTTTGGTGTCCCTGCATTAAATAAAGTAGGAGTTGCATGAGTGAAGTATTTTTGACTCA
>NZOY01000018.1 GCA_002695445.1 Flavobacteriaceae bacterium | reverse complement strand
TTTCTTTGCCATTCGACTACTTATTTGGATATCAGGACTTTTTCTTCTACACATACTAGTCCTTCATTTGATAGGTAAACCCTTGTTTGAAAATTTCATATTTACGTCTTATATATTTAATTTCACAATAACCATAATTTTTTTTTCTTTTTTACTCATAAGCTCAACGTTTAATGACAGTTCATTAGGATGGGTATTTTTTATTACTAGTGTGTTAAAATTTTTAGCTTTTTTTATAATTATTTACCCATTTTTTAAATTGGATAATATAATCCAGAAAATTGAACTTTTGAACTTTTTTTTACCTTATACTCTTTGCCTTACAATTGAAATTCGTCAGCTTTCAAAAATCTTAAATCCTGCTTGATTAAATCGAATTCAATTATATTTTTTTCATTAAAAAAGGCTTACATTTGCACCTAAATTTAAACCATAAGCTTTTTGTTAGTAATTCCAAATAAATTATATAAGAACATCCTGATTTTTTTCTTGTCAGGATTTATTTACCTAAGTGCTAAGGAATCCAAAACTCCAGGAAATAATAAAGAGCTTGATTTAAAATCTGAAATTAAGGCATATATAAATCATCACCTTGAAGATTCACATGATTTCAATTTGATGTCCTATACTGATGAAATAAGTGGCGAAAAAGTCTACATTGGCATGTCTTTACCTGTTATTCTTTGGGATAATGGGCTAAAAATTTTTTCTTCTTCCAAACTCAAACATGGAAAAAGCGTTGCGAAAGTTGGAGATNATTTTTACAAACTTTATCATGGTAAAATATATAATACCAACGCTAAAGGCATTATGGAATTNGATNAAAATCATCATCCAGTTAATACAAAACCCTTAGATTTTTCCNTAACCAAAAACGTAGTTTCTATTTTGTTCACTGCTTTAATAATGCTTATTTTATTTAAAAGATTGGCAGATTCATACAAAAAAAATGGATTGATAGCTAAGGGAGTAGGGCGACTTTTTGAACCCATAGTCCTNTACGTTCGAGATGAAATTGCCATACCAAACATTGGTTTAAAGCACTACAAAAGTTTTATGAGTTATTTGTTAACCNTATTCTTTTTCATATGGTTCCTTAATCTTTTGGGGCTTACTCCANTGGGAATTAANGTAACGGGAAANATTGCNATTACCTTTTCTTTAGCCCTTATAACTTTTGTAATAACCAACTTCAGTGGTAAAAAAACATATTGGAAGCACATTTTTTGGATGCCTGGCGTCCCTATTCCTATGAAAATAATCTTGGCCCCTATAGAGCTTTTGGGCGTATTCATCAAGCCTTTTTCTTTGATGATTCGTCTTTATGCTAATATATCAGCAGGACACATTGTACTTATGAGTCTTATTTCGTTGATTTTTATTTTTAGAAATTGGTTAGGTTCAAGCCTTTCATTTGCTTTGGCTTTTTCAATTTCTATAATTGAAATACTAGTAGCCCTTTTACAAGCATANATTTTTACCGTTTTATCCGCTTTGTATTTTGGCTTCGCAGTAGAGGAACACGATGATCACTAAATGAATGTATAATTTAATTAAAATAGTTTAATATGGAAATTCCAGCAATAGTAGGCGGAGGTTTAGTTGTAATTGGGGTAGGTATCGGTATCGGATCTATCGGAAAAGGTGCTATGGAAGCAATCGGAAGACAGCCTGACGCTACAGGAAAAATTCAAACAGTAATGCTCATAGCAGCGGCTTTAGTTGAGGGTATTGGTTTTGCTGCTTTGTTTGCACTGTAAAAGACTTTTATCCTATTAATTTTAGGATTACTTTGATTTAAAATTTTTAAAAATGGAGAAATTAATCAGTGAATTTTCTTTTGGTTTATTCTTTTGGCAGCTGCTAATATTCATTTTCTTGTTGTTANTTTTAAAAAAATTTGCNTGGAAGCCGATTCTTGATTCCGTAAATGAGCGAGAGTCCTTTATCAAAAATGCTATGCTTGAAGCTGATAAGGCTCGTAATGAAATGGCGTCCATTGAAGAGAGTAATCAAAAAGTTCTTAAAGAAGCCAGAGCAGAACGCGAAGCTCTATTAAAGGATGCACGTGCCACTGGNGCTGAAATNATTGCTCAATCGAAGATAGATGCACAGACCGAGGCAAATAAAATNATTGCCCAAGCACAAGAAACCATCCGAAATGAAAAGCGTGCTGCGGTTAATGAATTAAAAAACCAAGTCGCCCAAATTTCTCTGGAAATTGCGGAAAAAGTAATTGACAAGGAATTGGACAATAAAAACAAGCAAGCTGAATTGGTTGATAAGTTCCTTAAGGATGTTTCTTTATGAAATCAGAGAGAGCTGCATTAAGATATGCTAAGGCACTTTTGGATTTTTCAATTGAAAGCCAAAAGGAAGAAAAAGTATACTTTGAAATGCAAAACATTTTTTCTGTAATGCAAAGCTTTCCAGATCTTGATAATGCATTGAACAATCCCGTTTTGCCAACCAAAACAAAAAGGCAGATTATGAATGAGGTTTTCAACAAAAGCAATAAGATTACTAAAAGGCTCTTTGAATTACTTTCTCAAAACAACAGAGAGGGTATTTTGGATATTATCGCGAAGAAATACATTACATTGTTTGACCAACATATGGGCAAAGTAACTGCAATGGTCACAACTGCGGTGCCCCTAACCAATTCTTTGAAAAAGAAAGTGCTTAATAAGGCAGCTGAATTATCCCGACTTAAAATTGAGCTGAAAAATATTATTGACCCTTCTATTAAGGGAGGTTTTATTCTTAGAGTAGGCGATTTACAATATAATGCAAGTGTTTCAGAGCGTATGCAAATATTAAATAGAGAATTAATTAAAAACTAAAAAAAGTTTAAAAATAAAATGGCAGAAGTTAAACCCGCTGAAGTTTCAGCAATACTTAAAAACCAATTAGCAGGATTCAAAGTTAGTGCATCATTGGACGAGGTTGGAACCGTACTTGAGGTCGGTGATGGCATTGCTAGAGTTTACGGCCTTACTCATGCCGAATATGGTGAGTTGGTTACTTTTGAAAACGGAATGGACGGAATGGTACTTAACCTTGAGGAAGACAACGTCGGGGTAGTATTGTTAGGCCCCTCCAAAGAAATTAAAGAAGGTAATACAGTAAAAAGAACTAAAAAAATAGCTTCTATTAATGTTGGAGAAGGAATCGTAGGTCGTGTTGTTGACACATTAGGGATCCCAATTGACGGAAAGGGAACACTTGAGGGGGAAACATATGAAATGCCATTGGAAAGAAAAGCGCCAGGAGTAATCTTTAGACAACCCGTAAACGAACCTTTACAGACCGGTATCAAATCCATTGATGCTATGATTCCAATAGGTAGAGGTCAACGGGAGTTAGTTATCGGTGATCGTCAAACGGGTAAAACNACTGTNTGTATTGACACTATCCTAAATCAAAAAGAGTTTTTTGATTCAGGAGAACCGGTTTATTGCATTTATGTTGCAATTGGTCAGAAAGCCTCAACTGTTGCGGGGATTGCTAAAATTCTTGAAGATAAAGGAGCACTTGATTATACNACTATTGTAGCAGCAAATGCTTCTGATCCAGCACCTATGCAGGTATATGCTCCATTTGCTGGAGCTGCAATTGGAGAATATTTTAGAGATACTGGAAGACCAGCTTTAATAATATATGATGACTTGTCAAAGCAAGCTGTGGCTTATCGAGAAGTATCACTTTTACTTCGTCGCCCACCAGGCCGAGAAGCATACCCTGGGGACGTATTTTATCTTCATTCCAGATTACTTGAAAGAGCCGCAAAAGTTATAAAAGATGACCAAATCGCAAGGGGAATGAATGATCTTCCTGAATCAATAAAAGACAAAGTAAAAGGNGGAGGTTCCCTTACAGCATTACCGATTATAGAGACGCAAGCAGGAGATGTTTCTGCTTATATTCCTACCAACGTAATTTCCATCACTGATGGTCAAATATTCCTTGAATCTGATTTGTTCAATTCTGGAGTTCGCCCTGCAATTAATGTAGGNATTTCAGTTTCCCGTGTGGGTGGTTCGGCTCAAATTAAATCCATGAAAAAGGTAGCAGGAACATTAAAACTTGATCAAGCCCAGTTNAGGGAACTAGAGGCATTTGCTAAATTTGGATCTGACCTTGATGCTGCAACCTTAAATGTAATTGAAAAGGGACGTAGAAATGTCGAGATCTTAAAGCAAGCTCAAAACGACCCCTTTACTGTTGAAGACCAAGTGGCAATTATTTATGCAGGATCAAAAAATCTTTTAAGNAATATTCCTGTTGATAAGGTTAAATCGTTTGAAACTGCTTTTTTATCTAATCTCAAAAAGAACAACAAAAAAGTATTGTCAGAGTTAAAGTTAGGGTTGCTCAACGACGATTTACTTGAGACATTAAAAAAAGTTGCTGAAGAGACCTCTAAAGCATTTGAATAAATTATGCCTAACCTAAAAGAAATAAGGAATCGCATTGCATCGGTCTCTTCGACCATGCAAATAACTAGTGCAATGAAAATGGTATCGGCAGCTAAGCTGAAAAAAGCTCAGGATGCGATTACCGCCATGCGACCTTATGCTAACAAGTTGACCGAACTAATCCAAAACCTTAGTGGAGGTTTGACTGATGGGGGACAAAATTCCTATACCACTGTTAGACCAGAGCAAAATATTTTGTTAATTGCTATTACCTCTAACAGAGGGCTGTGTGGTGGCTTTAATTCTAATGTCATTAAAGAAACATTAAAATTATGTAGAGAGGATTTTAATGGAAGAAAAGTCGATATAATTGGAATAGGTAAAAAGGGTGGAGATATTCTTTCTAAAACCCAAACTATGAAAAGCCGTAACGATAGCCTTTTTGATAATTTAAATTTTGAAGACACNTCTTCTGTTGCCACAGAAGTAATGGATTCATTTGAGCAGGGGACTTACGATAAGGTGCTTTTGATTTATAATCGATTCAAAAATGCCGCTACCCAGTTGGTCACTGTTGAGCAATTTCTTCCAATCGTTGCAATTGAAAGTGCCTCAAAAAAACAAAGCGGGGATTATATTTATGAGCCCTCGCAAGACGCAATTTTGAGAGAGTTATTACCTAAATCATTAAAAATACAATTATTTAAGGCCTTAAGGGATTCACTTGCAAGTGAGCACGGCGCAAGGATGACCGCAATGCATAAAGCTACGGATAATGCTACAGAGCTTAGAGATCAACTCAAACTTACTTATAACAAAGCTCGACAGGCTGCGATTACCAATGAGATTCTTGAGATTGTTGGGGGAGCAGAGGCTTTAAATAGCTAAAATAAAATTGAAGGGTTTTATTTAAAACTTATTTTCACTGTGCTTTTTGTATTTTTGATTAAACTGAAAATATGATTAAAATTCCTGTTGTTTATAAGGGTAAAGGCGAGCCACCTAAGTATGCTACTTCTCTGTCTGCGGGAATGGACTTACGAGCTAATATACCATCGTCCATTATCCTAAAGCCTCTAGAAAGAGCAATTATTCCAACCGGATTATCTATTGCCCTACCAGAGGGATATGAGGCACAGGTTCGGCCAAGAAGTGGACTTGCAGCCAAAAATGGAATTACCGTNCTTAACTCACCGGGGACTATTGATGCGGATTATCGAGGAGATATCGGAGTAATTTTGGTNAATTTATCTGATCAACCCTTTACTATTTTACCTCAAGATCGAGTTGCTCAACTTGTAGTCGCCGAATACAGTCAAGTTAAATGGGAACCTGCCTACTCTCTACCTGAATCCNAAAGAGGAGCTGCGGGTTTTGGAAGTACAGGTAAAAAATAGAATTAAAGTAATAGTTAAATTTAAATACATAAAAATTGAAAATAATTGTTCCCATGGCTGGAAGAGGCTCTAGATTGAGGCCTCATAGTCTAACTATTCCAAAACCTATGCTGCCTGTGGCAGGAATGCCTATTGTGACCCAATTGATACATGAAATCGCTAGGGTTGCAGATCAGCCCATTAAGGAGATTGCCTATGTGCTGGGTGATCCAGCTTTTTTTGGAAAAGCTGTTGAAGAAGAATTGATTCAAATAGCACACCAGTTAAGCGCAGAAGCCAAAATTTATAGACAATTAAAACCGTTGGGAACTGGACACGCCGTCATGTGTGCTGCAGATTCGCTATCTGGACCCATTATTGTTGCTTATGCTGACACATTAATCCGAACAAATCTTACCCTTGATCCTGAGGCAGATGGTATGATTTGGGTGAAAAAAGTTTCCAATCCAAAAGCCTATGGTGTTGTTAAACTAAATAAAAAAAATCAGATTACTTCTTTAATAGAAAAACCTCAGGAATTTGTTTCAGACTTGGCAGTGATTGGGATATATTACTTTAGGGATGCAGGGGTAATTAAGTCTGAATTAGCAGAATGCATGAAGCAGGCGTTTCTTAATGGTGAGGAGTTCTTATTAAATGAGGGAATTCTATCTATGATGAAAAAAGGGGCTGTTTTTACTCAAGGAACTGTTACAGATTGGATGGACTGTGGTAATCCAAAAATTACTCTGCAGACTAATCAAAAAATGTTGGGAATTTTAACGGAAGAAGGGAAAAAACTTGTCTCTGACGATGTTGTTTTAGATAAAAGTGAGATTATCCCTCCATGTTATGTTGGCAAAGGTGTGTTACTTAAGAATACAATATTAGGACCTAACGTATCTATTGGAGAAGGCTCCTGTGTCGAGGACTCAACTATTTCGAACTGTCTGATTCAAAGAAATACTGTGATTAAAAATGCCAAACTGAAAAGTTCCATGATCGGTAGTAATGTAAAATTCGATGGAAACTATTCATTCATAAGCATTGGAGATTATTCAGAGTTGACATAATAAATGTTAAAATTTAATTTTATGGTGAAAGATATTGGATTTATACTCCTTATGTTTTATTTCATCGCTTGCAAATCTCCCGCTGTATTGCCGAGCAAAAAACCAATTAAGGATATTCAAATAAAGGAACTTACCAAAGCTATTTCAAAAAATACTGTAGATTTTAAAAACTTTAGATCTAGGGTAAAAACCACTTNTTACGATGGAAAAAGAAGTCAGCAAGTAATCGTCAATCTAAGAATGGAAAAAGATAAATCCATATGGATGAGTGGGAATATGTTAGTACCTATAGCCAAAATATTGATTACACCGAAAAAGGTATCATTTTATGAAAAATTTCAAAGGACTTTTTTTGAAGGGGATATCACTTTTATTAATGACCTATTTAATACAAANTTTGATTTTAAGGACCTTCAAAATTTATTGATTGGTCTTCCTCTATCAGATATGGACCGAGGAAAATGGGAAACCATTTCACACCCTAAATACTATATCTTGACTCCTAAATCAGCTAAAATTCAATTNNGGCCTACTTTTTTTTATGACCCAAACGATTTTCGTTTAAAGGAGCAAAGGTTTTTAGTTTCAGGTACCTCGCAATCTATCACAATTAAATACAAAGATTATCAGCGATTGGAAGGAGAATTCCTGCCAAGGGAGATACAAATTTCTCTATTTGATGGAATTACTCTTAAGACGATAACTCTTGAATATACGAGGGTTGACTTNCCAGACCGGATAAGTATACCCTTTGAAATACCAGAAGACTACAAACCAATTCAATTATAAATGTATACNAATAAGGGGCTTTGGACTATATGTTGTTTTTTGATTATTTCAGTTGCAACATCTCAGTCAACTTCTGCGCGTCAGAAAGCTTTGGAAGAACAAAAGAAAAGACTTCAACAGGAAATAAAGCAAATCAATACTATACTATTTAGCAATATCCGAAAGGAGAAATCTNTTGTTTCAAAAGTTGAGGATTTAGATTTAAAAATTTCTGTTAGGAGCCAAATTGTTAAAGTCAACAACCAACAAGCCAATTTACTNACTCGTCAAATTAATGTTAACCAAAGAGATATTACTAATTTAAGAAGTGAGCTAAAAAACTTAAAGAAAGATTATGCAAATATGATTGTTAAGTCTTACAAGAGTAAGTCTTCACAAAATCGATTGATGTTTTTGTTTTCTTCAGCAGACTTTCTTCAAGCTTATAAAAGGATTCAGTACATGAAACAATACGCTAATTTCAGAAAAAAACAAGGTGAAGAAATTTCTGAAAAGACNCAGACAATTCAGAATTTAAACAAAACATTACTTGANCAAAAGAGCATAAAGGAGGCTTTGGTTGCCGAAAATAAAATAGTACAAACTACCTTAATGAAAGAGCGAAAATTTCAACAGAATCTCATTCGAAGTATCAAATCTAAATCACGGTCCCTTACNTCAGAAATAAAACAGANACAACTACAATCTGCTGCTATTGACAAGGAAATTGAACGTNTGATTCGAGAGGCAATTGCTGCCTCAAATAAATTAGCTGGAAAAGCTTCAAAAAATGTATTTGCTCTTACTCCNGAAGCGAAGCTATTGGCAAAAAACTTTGTTGCAAACAAGGGTAAACTTCCTTGGCCTGTTGAGAAAGGGGTTGTTACTCAGCGATTTGGAACCCAGCCTCATCCTTTAGTTAAAACTACTATGATAAAAAGTAATGGTGTTACCATAGCTACAAACCCAAGGAGTAAAGCACGGGCAGTTTTTGATGGTGAGGTAATGGCTATTTTGAGTTTTAAGGGGAGTAATCCAGCAGTATTGATTAAACACGGAAATTTTATAACTACATATAAAAATATAGCAAAGGTATATGTCAGAAAAGGTCAGAAAGTCAAGTCTAAGCAATCAATAGGGGAAATATTTACCCACCCACAATCTGGCAAGACTACATTACAATTTAGCGTATTCAATGAATTGAAACCACAAAACCCAAAGAATTGGATATATAAGTTATAAATTATTTTTCCACTAAGAACCATGCATCCTCTTTGAGAGCGTATCTTATGTAATTATGAAGATTTAGCGCCTCTTTCTTAGAAACAAATCTACCATAGGCCACACGATGCAGACCTTCAGGATTTACCTCTGTATAGGCTGCATCAAAACCATCAACTTTAAGCTTTTCTAATAATCTGTCGGCATTTTCAATTGATCTAAAGGAACCTGCCACAACACTATAGTAGGTTTTTCCAAGTGGAAGATTTTCTGTTAGCTCAGGTTTATAATTCAAGGATAAATCCATTTTGGACAAGGAACCCAAATCAAAAGTTGCCTTCTGAACATTACTTTTTATTTTCTTTTGTGCCAATTCCATTGATTTAGCTTTTTCGTTTGTAATGTATTGGTCACCGAAATAATAGACTGCACCTGCAAGTGCGAGTCCAATAAGTCCAATTGCAGCATATTTTAAGAAAGGCTTGCCTTTTTTTTCTTCTTTCTCTCCAGGGGTAAACATTAAGTCGTCTTTGTTTTCTTTTTCCATTTTTTTAGGATTTTTATTGTCTTTTATTTTAGCTTGATTATTTTTTNAGGGTTTTCTGTAAAAGTTACTCAGACCATAAGAGCTAAGTTCAAAATTAACTTTACTATCTGGGTAGAATCTAATTTTCTTTTGATCACTCAATCGCATTTCTCCTATTCCAGGAAAGAACAATTGTTGTGTGTTTAATCTTTGTCTCCATATAGTGACCTCTTTTTCAATTTTCCTAAGAGATAGCTCAAAAGAGAGGTTTTCTTTTTCCGCCATATATTGAGCTAGTATACCGTCATTGCTTTTCAATAGGCCATTAAAACTCACTTCTTTTTTTGGGGGACAAAATAAACCTGTTTCATGTTGAATTAATACGTCAACTGAGCGTGTAAGGAAAGCACCAAAATTAGGAACTGTAACACACTCATATTTAAAGAGTAATTCCTTAATATATTGTTTAATCAACATTTTTCAAAGATAATAAAAATCTTACCTCTATAATTAATGAAAAGTTAAGGNTGCAAATAAACTTAAACAATCAGTTTTTGAAATAGAATTTGAAAATTCCTAAAGAAAANTATTTAAATTATATAAATGTTAATATTCAGAAACCTAATTTACGTCTTACCTTAAGCAGTACTTCATCAGCAATTTTACTAGCTTTATTTGCTCCTTTTTCTAAAGCTAATTCAACTTCTCTTGGATTTTCATTGTAATATTTGAATTTTGTTCTTTCAGTTTTAAACTTTTCTAATATTAGTTCGAATAATTCTTGTTTAGTGTCTCCGTAACTGACTCCACCATTTAAGTATTTTTGACGAAGGACATCTATTTGATTTTTATTTCCTAGTATACTGAATAATTTAAACAAATTACATTGATCAGGATTCTTGGGTTCGTCAATTGATTTACTGTCTGTCTTAATACTCATTATTTGACTTCGTAATTTTTTTTCTTGAAGAAAAATATTGATTGTATTATTTTTAGACTTACTCATTTTCTCTCCATCAGTTCCAGTTACATACTGAGTATTTTCCTCAATTTTAGCTTTTGGTAGAACAAAAGTTTCACCAAATTGGTGGTTAAAACGAGAGGCGACATCTCTAGTAATTTCTATGTGTTGAAGCTGGTCTTTTCCCACAGGTACTAATTCAGCATTATAAATTAAAATNTCTGATGCCATTAGCATTGGGTATGTAAATAGACCGCAATTTACATCTACTAAATGGTCNGATTTATCTTTAAAAGAATGTGCCAGCTTAAGTCTTTGATANGGGAAAAAACAACTAAGAAACCAAGCTAACTCTGTNACTTGAGCTACTGCACTTTGTCTNAAGAAAATTGTTTTTTCAGGATTAAGTCCACAAGCTAGCCAAGTCGCTGCAGTAGCAAAAGTATGTTCCGATAGTTCATCACAATCCTTAATTTGTGTGATTGAGTGCAAGTCAGCGATAAANAAAAAAGATTCATTCATTTCATCCTCAGCCATTTTTATTGCAGGAATAATAGCACCAATTATGTTACCTAGGTGCGGGATTCCCGTTGACTGAACACCTGTTAAGATTCTTGCCATTTTTGGAGTTTAATTCCTTGCAAAGATATTTTTTTTAGTCTTTNGCACAAAGTTTGTANGATTTGGATTNTTCATNCGTTTTTTAAAAAATGTATTTTTATCAGATGATTAGGNTTTTAATTATACTATGGCGAATTTGGTTTTATTTTCTGGCTGCGGTACCAGTAGTTTTGATGTTTCCTCTTTTAGCATTTATTCTTATTCTTCCAGATGGATATCGAACTTTTTTTTGGATTGCTCGTAATATTTGGTCTCGTTTGGTTTTATTTGGTATGGGATTCAAAGTAAAAATAAATAATATGGCAGAAAATGATAATAATGAAAGCTGTGTATTTGTTGCTAACCATTCAAGTTATATAGACATAATGTTAATGTTCATTTCTGCTACTAAACCTTTTGTTTTTGTTGGGAAAAAAGAATTGGTTAAAATACCTTTTTTTGGATATCTATATAGGAGAGCAGCTATTATGGTGGACCGAAGTAGTTCAAAAAGCCGTTTTGGAGTATATGGTCGTGCAACAAAAGTTTTAGAAAACGGCTTCAGTATTTGTATTTTCCCAGAGAAGGAATATACTGATGAAACTATACTACTCAATACTTTTAAGCAAGGTGCATTTAAGCTTGCCATTGAGCATCAACTCGAGATTTGTCCAATGGTTTTTTTAGATTGTAAAAGAAAGTACCCATGGTATACCACTCATGGCTATCCTGGGACATTAAGAGTAGATATATATCCAAAAATTACCACCAAAGGATTGAGCGAGGAGGATATACCATCACTTCAGAGTAATGTTTATAACAAAATTAATGATGCACTAGAAAAAGATCCTCAACAGAAGGCTGTTGAGGCAATAGCAGTTTGGAAAAAGATTAAGAAAATAAGCTAGAGAACTATCCCCTCAATTGGTATTAATTTTTGATTCATACTTCTCATTGCATTTATTAATTTAAAGCCTTTAAATGCACTTAGTTCTTTAATTCCAATATTTCCAGTTTTTATTTTGCCACTGGCCAAAAGCCTTGCTCGACAAGTTCCCTCTAAAAGAGGAACTTTTGGAGTAATCCAATCTCTCCCATCAAAAAAAATTAAATTGGCATAGGAACTATCTGTAATCAGACCATTTCTTACTATAATAACATCATCACAACTTCCTTTTTTAGCAAAGAGTTCATTTAATTTTCCTCGCTGTCTTAATTTNAATGAGTATTCTAAATTAATTGTATGAACTAATCGAATTGTATTAATTTTTTTAAAANNATATTNTTCAAAATGAATTTCCCGCTCTTTTTCACCATACAAAACTTTTAGCTTCACCTTCCCGTTTTTAAATTCTTTGGGAATATATACTTGATCTAATAAATTAAATTGAGATACTTTGCCAAAATATTTTTTATATGCCTTTTGATAACGAATTTGGTGCCATTTCTGGTTCAGAATTTTTCCATTTATAACGCAAATAGACTCAAACAATGGGAACATATATTTTTTCTATTAGTTCATTATATTCTGAATCCAATTCACTAAGGAAAGTAATGCCACCACCACTTCTGTAACGTATTTGACCTTTATGTTTTTCAAGGTACCTTATATTAACTGCACTTTCAAGATTCATTCCATCAAAATAGCCAAAAACCCCAGTATAATATCCACGTTTTTCTTGTTCTACTTCTCTAATAATATCTANTGTTTTTTCCTTTGGTGCACCACATATAGATCCTGCAGGAAGCATTTTTAAAATCAACTCTGGCAATTCTTTTTCCCAACCCTTAAGAAGTTTACCTCTAATTTCTGAACTGGTATGGTAAATTTCTTTTTTTTGTGTTTTTATCTTATCGATATATCTAAATCGTTTTACTTGAACCTCTTTTGCCACTTTAGATAAATCATTTCTGATTAAATCTACTATTGTATTGTGTTCGTTAATCTCTTTGGTATTTTCTTTTAAAGTTTTTTGAGCATCTGGATGACTTGCGTCTATNGTGCCTTTCATTGGGAAGGAATAGATATATCCATCTTTGATTTTAATAAAGCACTCAGGGGAATATATCACAAATTGATTTTTACAGTATAGCTTATAAGGAGCCTTAGCTAAATNAAAAGTATGTTCCAAGCTCAATTGGGTATTAATTTTAGATGGAAAGGTCAGATTTAGTAAAAATGTGTTGCCTTGATATATCTCTTTTACAACTCTTTTATATGCTTTGCTGTAAAGCTCTTTTGGAACTGGATCAAATGATAGAGGGATTTCTTTTTCATTAATCAGTAGTGGCTTGTAATTTTTAAAATTTTTAATTTTAAAATAAAACCCTAGCTCTTCAGCTTTATTTGCTGGACAAACAATTGGATTTTCTTGTTCAAAATCAATTAGAAAAAAGAAGGCTTTTTGGGCTTCAGCTAAAGCCGACATTTCTGTTTTGAATCGATCTAATTTCAATGCCTATTTCGGGGATTTAAATCATCATTCTAATGCTTTGACCGTATCCATAATTTTTTTTTCCAACTCTTCCAACAACTCTGGATTATCCTCAAAAAGAGCTTTTACCGCATCACGACCTTGCCCTAACTTAGTGTCCCCGTAGCTAAACCAAGAGCCNCTTTTCTTAACTATTTCATAGTTAACTCCAAGGTCTATAATCTCACCAACTTTTGAAATCCCTTCTCCATACATAATATCAAATTCTGTTGTGCGAAAGGGAGGTGCTACTTTATTTTTNACAACCTTTACTCGGGTTTTATTCCCTAATACTTCNGCATCTCCGCTTTTTATTTGAGTGGATCTTCGAATATCTAAGCGAACTGANGCATAGAATTTGAGAGCATTACCACCAGTTGTTGTCTCAGGATTTCCAAACATTACCCCAATTTTTTCTCTNAACTGATTTATAAAAAAAACAGTACAATTTGTTTTACTTATAGAAGAAGTTAGTTTTCTTAAAGCCTGGGACATTAACCGAGCATGAAGCCCCATTTTNGAGTCACCCATCTCCCCCTCGATTTCACTTTTNGGAGTAAGTGCAGCAACAGAATCAACTACAACTACATCAATTGCACCAGATCTAATTAGATTATCTGCAATTTCAAGCGCTTGCTCTCCNTGGTCTGGCTGTGAGATGATNANCTCACCTAGATCTACCCCAAGCTTTTCAGCATAAAATCGATCAAATGCATGTTCAGCATCAATAAACGCAGCAATTCCTCCTTTTTTTTGACATTCAGCAATTGCATGAAGTGTTAAAGTTGTCTTACCNGATGATTCCGGCCCATATATTTCTATTACCCTTCCACGAGGATANCCGCCAACCCCAAGGGCAAGGTCGAGTCCTATTGAACCTGAGGAGATAGCTTCTACCTCTTCGATAGCTTCATCACTCAATTTCATTACAGCTCCTTTTCCGTATGTTTTGTCTAGTTTGTCAAGTGTTAATTGGAGCGCTTTCTTTTTTGCTTCGTTTACTTCTGGCATAATACTCTTTTTTTTCACGAATTTACTACTTCTAACCATTGTCATCAATAGAGTATGAAAAGGATTATTAACAATATTAAATCAATTTATAAATATTTAACATTTCTGTTCCTAAAAATGAAATCCACTATATCAGTATGGTTAAAAATTTGATGAAGAAGTAATCATTAAACTTCTTAAAAATGGGAATTTTCAAATTAGTTGTAGTAAATTTTCAAAGACCTTAATTAGCATTAATTTTATAACTTTACAACTCACACTTAAAAGCTAAATAGGGTGCAACTGTATAACAAGCTTAGTGCTGAAGAACGAAGATCTTTAATCGAAGCAGCCGGAACTGATCGCTTAACATTATCGTTTTATCAGTACCATAAAATTCAAAATCCAAATTTTTTTAGGGATTACCTGTTTTTTCATTGGAACTCCATGGATGTTTTAGGAAGGATTTATGTTGCAAAAGAGGGAATAAATGCCCAACTATCATTACCTGCACCTCAATTTAAATCTTTTAAAATTTTCTTGGATGAAATAACTTTCCTTAACTCTGTTCGACTAAATATTGCACTAGAGCACCACAACGAATCTTTTTTAAAACTCACTATTAAAGTGAAGGACAAAATCGTAGCTGACGGGTTAGATGATTCTACCTTTGATGTAACAAAAAAAGGNATACATGTTAATGCAGAACNGTTTAATGAATTGTTGTCAGATGATGGAACAATTTGTGTAGATATGAGAAACCATTATGAGAGTGAAATCGGGCACTTTCAAGGGGCTTATACCCCAGACGTAGATACTTTTCGGGATTCTTTACCATTAATTGAGAAGGAACTTGCTAATCAAAAAAAAGANAAAAATCTTTTGATGTATTGTACTGGAGGGATTCGATGTGAAAAAGCAAGTGCTTATTTTAAACACAAAGGTTTTAGAAATGTATTTCAATTAGAAGGTGGTATAATAGAATATGTTAGACAGGTAAAACGTGACGGAATTGAAAATAAATTTATTGGAAAAAATTTTGTCTTCGATGAGCGCCGTGGTGAGCGGATAACTAATGATGTGATTTCACTGTGTCATCAATGTGGTAGATCTTGTGACTATCATGTGAATTGTGCTAATCAAGCATGTCATTTATTATTTATTCAATGTGAAAGTTGCCAAGAAAAAAGACAAAGATGTTGCTCAAGTGAATGCCAAGATATTCTTAATTTGCCTGAGGAGAATCAGAGGCAACTAAGGAAAGGTTCACATAACAGCAATAAAATTTTTAAAAAAGGACGTTCTAAAGTCCTAAAATTTAAACATTAAATTAAGATTTTCTATTTTAGGGCTAGCTATTAATAGCCTTACTTTTGTAATTAAAATTAGTTGATGAGTTGTGCTTCATGTACTGGAATTCAAATCTGTACTCCTAAAGGTTGTAAAAATAATGGAACCTGTGGAACAGATAGCTGTAATAAACTAACTGTTTTTGATTGGTTAGGAAACATGCAATCTCTTAAAAGTAAAGGTACTCTAAAAACTGTTGAGGTTCGGTTTAAAAATGGTCGAAAAAAATTTTACACTTTACCTGATCGGATTAAAGTAGTTGTAGGTGATCCAGTTATAACTGAGGTTGAAAATGGATATGATTTAGGTTTGGTGAGCTTAACCGGCGACTTAGTAATTTTTCAAATGAAAAAGAAAAAAATAGACCTTGAAAGTGACCAGGTAAGTAAAATTCTACGTAAAGCAAGTCAACAGGAAATTGATATGTGGCATTCTCTTAGAAATAAAGAGCCTCAAATTCAAAAACGGGCAAGAGAGTTAGCTATTGCATTAGGATTGCAGATGAAGATCTCTGATGTAGAATATCAAGCTGATGGGGGAAAAGCAACTTTTTACTATACTGCAGATAGTAGGGTTGACTTTAGACAGCTAATAAAAGATATGGCTAAGACCTTTTCAATAAGAATTGAAATGAGACAAATTGGACTTCGGGAGGAAGCTTCTCGATTAGGAGGAATTGGCTCTTGTGGACGGGAACTTTGTTGTTCCACATGGCTGACTGATTACCGAACAGTATCTACTAAATCTGCTCGTTATCAACAATTGTCACTCAATCCTGTAAAACTGTCTGGGCAATGCGGTAAACTTAAGTGCTGTTTGAACTATGAATTAGATGCTTATAGATCAGCTTTAAAAAATTTTCCAAAACCTGAGGTTAAGCTTGAAACTGAAAAAGGAATTGGAATTTTTCAGAAAATGGATATTTTCAAAGAATATTTGTGGTATACATATAAAGGAGACTGGATGAATTGGCATAAATTATCTTTGAGTTCAGTGCTAGATATAATTAAAAAGAATGACAATAATGAAAAAGTTTCAAGTCTTGAGGAATATATTGATAATTCTAAAGACTTATCTGAAAAAAACTAGAACCGAATTTTGAAAATGATATTGGCCAGGATAGCCTCAATCGCTTTGATTTAATTCAAAAAATGAAAAATAAAAGACTAAAAAAACGTAATTAAAATAAGCTATATAAAAATGCTTAAAAGTTTTATTCAATTAATAATTTTATCTCTATTTACTTCATCATGTGAAGACCCAAAATTATTTATGGAGTATAGGAACTTTGCTGATAGGTGGTCAGTCAACGATAAAGCAGTCTTTAATATAAACTCTATTTCAAAACAAGAAGTAAATCTTTTTATTTATGTGAGAAATGATTATCGTTATCCTTTTTCTAACCTATTTTTAATAGCCAGCCTTAAGGAAGGAAATAATTTAGTTGCTAGAGACACTTTGGAGTATGCAATGTCTGACGAAAAAGGAGCTTGGTTAGGGTCAGGGTTTTTGGAGCTAAAAGAGAGCAAACTTTTATGGAAAGAAAGCTTCTTAGTAAAAGGTGAGAAACCAATAACTGCTGAAATTGAACATGCTGTCCGATTTAATGGTAATGAAAATGGAATTGATGCTTTAGAGGGAATTGTTGGAGTTGGCCTTGCAATCGAAGCTATTCGAAATCAAAATGAATAAACATAAAAAAATACAATTTAAGAAAAGAAATTTCCGAAAGTACATAATAGCTTTTTGGGCCATTTTTGTTTTGGGGCTTTCACTTACTATTGGAATTTTTTTATTTGCTGCGACAGGTTTTATGGGCCCTATGCCTCCGTTGGAACAACTCGAAAACCCAAAAACTAATTTAGCGACTCAAATCTTATCATCTGACGGTATTGTATTAGGAAAGTTCTATTTCAATGATAANCGAACTCCAATAGATTATAATGAGTTACCNGAAAATATTATAAANGCGTTAATTGCAACTGAAGATGAACGTTNTCGTGACCACGCAGGAATTGACTGGCGGGGGACATTAAGAGCGATATTTTATTTAGGTAAAAAAGGNGGAGCAAGTACTATTACTCAGCAATTAGCAAGGCAATTNTTTGTTGGTGTGCGCTCNCGAAATAAGAAAGAGGCAGTTATTCAAAAAATAAAGGAATGGGTATTATCTGTTCAGCTGGAACAGCGTTACACCAAAAATGAAATTATTGCAATGTATCTCAATATTTATGATTTTGGTTATAACGCAGATGGTATAAGATCTGCGGCAAAGATTTTTTTCAATACCACACCTAAAGCCCTGCTTTTGGAACAGTCCGCTACACTTGTAGGAATGCTNAAAAATTCATCCCTTTATAATCCATTGCGCCGACCTGAATTGGTTAAAGCTAGGCGTAACGTCGTATTTAAACAAATGCTGCGAAATAAAATGATTTCCNAAAAGGAGAAAGATTCACTTTGTAATATTNCCTTAAAAATTGAGTATACACCAGAGTCACATCGCGAGGGGTTAGCGACATATTTTAGAGCTTATCTCCAGGAGTTCATGAAAAAATGGATTAAAGAAAATCCTAAATCAGATGGAAGTTATTTCAATATCTATCGTGATGGCCTTAAAATNTATACTACAATTGATTCTCGATTACAATCTATCGCAGAGGAGTCGGTTTCGAAACATATGAAAAATTTACAAAAAGAGTTTTTTCTTCAAAATACTCCCAAGGCTAATCCAACAGCTCCTTTCCTTGACTTAAGACCTGGTGAAATAGATACTCTCTTAGAAAAGTCAGCCTACAGGAGTGAACGATGGAGAAAAGGAAAAAATGCAGGTATGGATAAAGATGAATTANTAACTACTTTTTTTAAGCCTACACCAATGCAAGTATTTAGCTGGAAAGGTGAAATTGACACTATTATGACGCCAATGGACTCTATCCGCTATTATAAACATTTCCTNAGAGCAGCTATGATGGCAATGGAACCTCAAACAGGACATGTTAAGACTTGGGTAGGAGGTTNTAATTATAAACACTTTCAATATGATCAAGTNAAGCAGGGACGCAGACAAATTGGATCAACTTTCAAACCTTTTCTATACTCNACGGCAATTGACCAATTAAAACTTTCTCCATGTGATAAATTACCAGATGCCTTGTATTGTATTGATCAAATGAAGCATGGGAATATTGATCCATGGTGTCCAAAAAACTCTGGGGATAGATATGGCCGTGTNAGGACATTAAAAAACGCTTTGGCTAACTCAGTTAATACCATTAGTGCTAGAATAATGGATATGGTAGGTCCTCNACCAGTTGTAGANTTGGTAAAAAAAACAGGGATTACTTCTTTTATACCTAATGTTCCCTCAATTGCTTTGGGGACACCTGATATTAGTTTATTTGAGTTGGTTGGTGCATACGGTACTTTTGCAAATCAAGGGATATTTATCAAACCAATTGTGATTACAAGAATAGAAGATAAAAATGGCATGGCCTTATTTGAAGTTGTCCCAGAAACTCGNGATGTAATTAGTGAGGAAGCTGCTTATGTAACACTAAATTTAATGGAGGGTGTTACTCAACATGGCTCTGGTGCCAGATTAAGACATGCAGGACTTGAAAAAACAAACTATATATACGAAAATACTGTCACAGGATACCCCTATATTTTCGAGAATCCTATTGCTGGCAAAACAGGAACGACACAAAATCAAAGTGATGGCTGGTTTATGGGAATTGTCCCTAATTTGGTAACTGGTGTTTGGGTAGGCGGTGAAGATCGTTCTGTTCATTTTGAAGAAATTGGATTTGGACAAGGTGCGACTATGGCTCTACCAATTTGGGCACTTTTTATGAAAGCAGCGTATGAAAATGAGGAATTGGGGATTTCTCAAGAGGAATTTCTTGTGCCTGATATTGTGAGTATCCCCTTGGAGTGTGACGAATTCGAATTGGAGAGTGAATTCAACAAACCTATTGAGCCTAAAGCAGATTTAGAACAATTAGGGTTTTAGAGAAGAATTATAATTTAGTTTTTTTAAAGAGACTTGATTTGTTTTTGCGAGAAATCAGATAGAACAAGGCGAGCTGTAATTTTTGCATTTTCAGGCAATAGTGTTTGCCAATGCTCAGTATTTTTCCAATGTAATTTTCTTAATTGTCTACAAGCTTCAGGAGAATAAGAAGAAATTATTTCAGCCTTTTGATTAAGAGCTTTGTCCATAAGTTCAATATTTTGACTTAAATGGGCATAAAGTCCTTTTTCCAACCCCCAATTTGCAGTTTTCCATTCTGAGCTATCTAATGATAAATTTGTAAAAGAAGTATTTCCAATTTTTCTAGATAACGCTGGCTCAATAACATATGGACCAAGACCAATAGACAGCTCTGTCAGTTTTATAGAGGAATTT
Organism: Flavobacteriaceae bacterium; assembly: GCA_002695445.1. Lineage (GTDB taxonomy): Bacteria > Bacteroidota > Bacteroidia > Flavobacteriales > Flavobacteriaceae > UBA8316. The sequence continues at coordinate 14,176 of NZOY01000018.1, read as the reverse complement.
TCTAGAGCAAATGAATAGTCACAGGCAGAAACTAAACCTACTCCTCCGCCTACTATTTTACCATGTACTCTTGCCAGGACAAATTTTGACATTTCCCTAATTGTATTTAAGAGCCTAGCAAAACCCATGAAAAAATTTATACCTGATTCAATATTTTTAATCGATTTAATCTCACTCAATGAAGCTCCTGAACAAAAAGTAGTNTGTCCAATGCTCTCAATTATAATTACATTGATGTCTGAGTCACCTTCAGCTTTATTCAAACTGGAAACTAAATTTTCCATTATCTCTGAAGTAAGACTATTCCCTTTTGGGTGGAAAAATTCAATNCTCCCAACTTTATTTTCTTTTTTGAGCTTTACAGTACCTTCCATTAGCTATCAAAAATAGCCAAACTATTTTATTTTGGCATGACCTATTTAATTCAAATGATATAATATGAATTNATGAAAATGATGATTAAATTTCACCCACTATTTATTTAATGAAAAAACCGGGCTTTAAATTATTATTTGGAATATTTTTTGGTATAGAACTTTGTTTAGCCCAAAGCTATATTAATCTATCAGTTGATAATGATCTTTTTTTCATGAAAGATCGTTATTATTCAAGTGGGATTTTTATNAGTACTGGAAAACTGAATAAAAANCAAGATAAATCAACAAAATATGTTCATTGGACTTTAGGCCACGAGATTTACACCCCTTCTNTNCGTTACACAAAAGAAGTTAAATATTATGATTATCCATATGGAGGTTGGTTGTTTTTTGAAAGAGCGGAGGAGAGAAATCTTAACTCAACCACTGCGAGNATGTGGTCAATTAAATCAGGAATCACAGGGAAAGCTTCTTTGGCTCCATTTTTACAGAATTTATATCACGATAAAGTTTTGGGTTTACCAGATGTTGCTTGGGAGCAGCAAGTACCCCAACGTTTTCATATCAACATCAATGGCCTGTATAAAAAACGGATTAACCTGTTCGACCAGGGGGCAATATTAACTGATTTTTTAGGGAATTTAGGCACTCAAAGAATAGCGATTGGCTCTACTATTGGTTTGCTTTTGGGGACTTCTAAGGCTATTTCATTTACTCATAACCCTTTTGAAATGCGAGAAGCAGGATTTGGATTTTATATTGGNACTCGGCTTGAATACCGATTTCATGACTTTATGATATCTGGGAGTTTATTTGATGATAAAGCGCCTTTTACATTAGATGCTATTCCNATGAAAAAAAATGTATTGGCTGGACTAGCATTTTATAGAGAGAGATGGCAGCTTCAAATACTTTGGAATCGTAACTCTCGTGATAATACTTTACAAAAAATTAAAGCACATTATTACCTTAATATTTCTATCTCAAGACTATTTTAAATTTTNATGATTATTTACTGANATTTGTAAGATTTATATTGAGAAAAAATACCATTTGAAGTTACGTTGCCTTCCTGTTAGGGCTCAAAATTAAAAAATGAATCCCGAGTAAAAATCCATTGAAGTTATTTTTTTGAAGATTATTAGTTAAAGTTGAATTTTTAAAAAATCTATACTCAAGAGACAAATGAAATTTTTTCCAAATATTATATTGAACNGCAAAAAGCCAACCAAATGCGTTTTTAAAAATATTATCGTTGTAATTTTTAGTTAGTTCTTTCTGGTTAACTATTTCNGAATTTTTTGCCTCAATTACGTAATGGTAAAGCAATCCAGTTTCAAAATGAGTTCGCTCAGTAGGAAATACTCTAATAGCTAAAGGAAAACTAAGGTAACTTATATTGTCATAGGTTCTATTTTCTTTGAGGTCATANTGATAATTNACAGATAAAAATCCTACCCCAGTTGAAAAACCGATTGACTTTGAGTATTTGTATTGTATATTTCCCCCAAAAGCATATCCAATTTTTGGGATTGCAGCATCTCCTTCGGGGCCAATATTAACTGCTTTAAAATTTATGTCAAAGTTCCATTTGCGATATCTATTTATGTCAGGACCTTTTTGATATTGTAATAAAAGGTTTGCATCTCCTTGAGTATAGGCAAAGTCGGAGATATTAAAAAATATAAAAATCCAAAGAACTCTATTAAGAATCATATATTTTAAATATAGTATAATAAAAATTTAAAACTACNTTTCTTTTTCAACTATTAGTTAGACCTCAAATTTTNCCAAAATCAGGGAATTTTANCGGATTTTTATTCTATNATGTTTGATTAATTNATNTTGATATAAAAAATCAGAGTTTAAATTTCTTTTGAAAAATATTTNAGAAAACTCTATTCTTTTCTCTCCACCAATAAGCCAATGAGGAGCCAGAAATATTCATCCATGGGCCAAAGACTGCTGGTGCAAGGCCCACTGTAGATACCTTTCCCATTTCTAATGCAATACCTGAGGCCAGTCCTCCATTTTGCATTCCCACTTCTAGAGCTATAGTCCTGCAATCCTGTTCTTTCATTTTTAATATTTTACACCCCCAATAGCCTAAAAAGTATCCAGATAAATTGTGAATTATTGCNGCAATTATCAAGAAGAATCCAATTGAAATTAGTGAATCCCTCCCAGCAGCTGTAATTATGGTGATAATTANAGNAATTGCTGTCATGGAAATTATAGGCATTACTTTGTCAAGCCAAATTATTTTCCTATAAAAAAAATAATTAAATATTAGTCCAACTAAAACAGGCAGAATTACCATTTTTATCATACTTATCGACATGTCAAAAAAGTCAATAGGTATAAATGTACCGGCAAGTAACTTCATCAAAAGTGGGGTGATAATTGGGGCAGATAATGTNGCAACTGCAGTTAGTGTTANTGAAAGAGCTAGATTTGCTCTTGCAAGATATGCCATAACATTTGANGCTAAACCACTAGGAGANGAGCCTATTAAAACAATACCNGCAGAAATTTCAGGTGGAAACTTAAATAAATAAGCAAGTGAAAACCCTAAAAAGGGCATGATGCTGAACTGACAAATTAGTCCAATAATTACACCTTTTGGCATTTTAATAATACCATAAAAGTCTTTAAAACTCATTGTCGTACCCATTCCAAACATTATAATCTGTAATAATGGAACAATTAGTAGTTTGAGTTCAAATGAACCGATTTGTATGAAGTTTTTGGGATAATATAGTGACAAACAAATAGCAGCAANAATTATCATTGTGAAGGAGAACCCTCTATATCTNTCAGTATGTCTAAAAGAAAATGCTAATGCAAGAAAAAACAAAACTAATATAGGCCCCAATAGATCAAATTTTTTAAAAAAAATAACAGTCGATATCAATACAAAANCAATAACAAAAACAGTAATAATCAAATTTGATCTATTTTTCATATTCAAAATACCAGGTTGGTAAATTGTTTAAATTATTTTAGTAAAAAACTATTATTAAATTAACTAAATAAAGNAAGAATGAAAAAANCCCTACTCTCCATAATTTTTTTTGTTATGATATCTGGCTTGACCAGTTACTCTCAAGATCCGCTTAATGAATCATTTTTTAGAAGAAAAGTAATCTTTGAACCCTCAAAAGATGATGATTATTATACTTATAGNATACCATCTTTAGTTTGTACTAAAAATGGGACACTTCTTGCCTTTGCTGCTGCTAGAAAAAATCAAGGTGGTGATTGGGACCCAATTGATATTGTTCTAAAAAGAAGTACAGATTATGGGGAAACATGGAGTTCTATGAAATTAATTGCAGGTGGGGGNAAAATTCCTTATGATAATGCCACTCCAATNGTNGACAATCAAACGGGAATTGTTCACTTATTGTATCAAAGTAATTATGAAAAGTGCTATTANACTTTTTCAAANGATGATGGAAAATCTTTCGAAAAACCCGTTGAAATTACTAAAATAGTTGAGGGTTATAAGAATTTTTATAATTGGATAGTAATGGCTCCAGGCCCTGGTCATGGAATTAAAACAAGCTCNGGAAGATTAGTTGTTCCATTTTGGCTATCCGACGGTAGTTCAAAAGAATTTGGCCCAGANAAAAGAGGNCATAGACCCTCTATAGTAGTATCTGTTTATAGTGATGATGATGGTAAAACTTGGAATCGAGGAGATGTAGTTGCTGAAAATAGTGATGAAATTATTGTACCTAATGAGACATCTGTAATTGAATTAGCTGATGGTAGGATAATGTTTAATATAAGAAATGAATCAACAAATTTTCGAAGATTGGTATCCTTCAGCAATGATGGTGCTACTGGATGGACTCCTCCAGAATACGCAGATGCTTTCTTTGAGCCAATTTGTTTTGCCAGCATGGTTAGATANAGTAAAAAACCATCTAATAAAAAAAACAGAATTCTTTTTTGTAACCCAGATAGTAGAAAGACTCATGTCAGNGCAAAAGTTGGTCATACTAAGTTATCTGCAAGGGCTCGAATTAGGTCGAACTTAACAATAAGAATGAGCTATGATGAGGGAATTAGTTGGCCAGTTAAAAAAGAAATTGATCCTGGAATATCTGGTTATTCTGATCTTGCAGTTACCCCAGATGGAATGATTCATTGCTTCTACGAGGGAGGGACATTAACAGGCTCTCATTATAAGAATGCATGGATGTCCATAAGTAGCTTTAATATTGAGTGGCTAACAAATGGATTAGACTTTTCTGAGTAAGCTTATTTAAATAAATAATATGAATATATTTTGTTCAGTTTCCTTAAATGAAATTCAAAAAGATTTTTTAAAAAAAGAAATAGATGATAATTTTTTTTTCTTGGAGGACTCAAGGGAAAAGTCATTTGAAAATTTCATGAATTGTGAGATTTGTTTTGGGAATCCCGAGGTAGATTGGGTAAAAAAATCAAAAAACCTAAAATGGATACAACTTGAATCCGTAGGNTTCGAAAAATATACCAAGATTAAAATACCTGGTTTAAAAATTTCAAATTTGAGGGGTTTCTTTTCAATNCCAGTTGCTGAAACTGCATTAGCTGGAATCTTGAGTTTAAAAAGAGGAATTTACAGGTTGTCATCTCTGAAAGACAAAAAAAAGTGGTTAGGTTCGAGAATCAGNCCTACACTTAATTTATTAAACGGTTCAAATGTATTGATATTNGGTGCTGGGTCAATCGGGTCAAAAATTAAAACTCTTTTGGAAAAATTTAATTGTAAAATTCTAATGTATGATAAATTTAAAAATGATGCNGATTTAATAAATATAAATGATCTGGACATCCATTTGCCTGATGTTGATATTTTAATCGGGTGTCTTCCCGAGAATGATGAAACAAGGCAATTACTGGACAATTATAGAATCAACCTATTGAAAAAAAGTTCAATAATAGTTAATGTAGGAAGAGGCTCTTTAATTGATGAAAAGACACTTATCAAGAATATTAAAAGTGAGAAATTAGCGGGAGCTTTTTTAGATGTAACTGACAAAGAACCAATATCTGATGATAGTCCTCTATGGTCCATTCCAAATATAATTTTATCTCAACACTCAGGAGGTGGATATGAGAGTGAAGTAAATGACAAAATTCTTTTTTTTAAGGAAAATTTATCTAGATATAAAAATAAAATTTTACCAAAAAATATTGTCTTATGAAAATTAAGCAGGTAAGACCAATTTTACTAAGTTGTCCATATTCAGACATAAATAAGAATTTTGAGGTTATAAAACATTTAAATTCAGGGTATAAAACTATTGGATTAGTTGAAATTAAATTAGAGAATGGATTAAAAGGTTACGGAGAGGGTTATTTAGCTGTTTTTGCTCCCAAGGTATTTACTGAAATAGTCAATTTAATTAGTCCTTATCTCATAGGAGAAGACTGCAAAAACACTAAAAAATTGGTTGAGAAAATAAAATTAATTACTGGTTATTGGAGCTATCAAGGTGCAGCCCAACATGTTATAAGCGCAATAGATATTGCAATTTTTGATTGTGTAGCACAAATCCATGGAATCCCTCTATTTAAACTATTAAATAAAAACTCTAAAAATTCAATAGAGCTTTATGGAAGTGGCGGGGATTCTATATCGCCTGAATTTATTGATGAAGAATTTAATTATTTAGAAAGTTTAGGAATTTCAAATTTCAAAATAAGAGCAAGGAGATCAGATATTTATAAATCTAGGTATGTCCTTAGAAAAGGAAAATCAAAAGGTGTTAAGATTGCTATTGATATGACACAAAATTTATCAATTCCTGGAAATACTGTAAATGAAGTAATTGAATTCTTTAGCAAAATTCAAGATCAGATTCATTATGAACTTTTATTCATGGAGGAAGTTTTTGGAATTGAAGGATTAGATAATTATGCAAGTTTAAAAAATAAGCTATCTGTGAAATTAGCTGGAGGAGAAATTGTAACGAATACTTATGATATGAAGCTTAGAATTGATAAACATCTTTATGACATAGTTCAGCCAGATGCATCAGTAATTGGAGGAATAACTGCAGTAAATGAAATATTTAATTTATGTAATAATAAAAAATCAGATGTATATGTTCATACTTGGGGGGGGCCGGTAAGCATGTTGGCAAACTATCATGTAGCAATTGCTAATGAAGGAAAAATGGCTGAATGGCCAATGCCAAAATATAATGTTAGAAATGAATTGGTAAAAAATCCATGGGAAATATTAAATGGAAAACTTATTATCTCCGATCAACCTGGGCTTGGGATATATTTAACAAATGAAATTGAAAATAAATATAAGTTTCGAGAAAACTCTTTTTATAATTGTATTGGAGACGACTCAAAATTTATTGATGATAAAATCTGGCAGTAAGTTGAAAACAAGAAATTAGTCACATAATAGAGTGAAAACCTTTTGTGAAATAAATTATCATAAGTGTCAGAGCCAAGTACATTATTAAAAGTTGCCACTTTGGGATTTGCATTTTAATTTATTTTTGCGTTCACAGTGTAACTTCCTGGTTTAAACTCCAAAACAACGTAATTATCTAGCTTTTTTTGAAAACTTACATTCGAATCATTTTGAAAAAATTGACCATTCTTCCAAATTTCATTTTTATTTACTTCAATTTTGAATGATTTATTTTTTTGAATTGGTACATATAGTCTTGAAGTAGTATTCTTTGGAATAATAGCTTTGATTTGTAATCCTACTTCTAATCTTTTTTTTCTAATCTTTTTAATTTTGACATTTATATCACCCGCTAAGGAAGGAACTAACCCTTCACACCATTCTAAATCATATAAATTAGGTTTAATTTTAAATTTTTCCCAACCAGGTAAAATAGGTTCAATACCTAAAACTTTTTCAGGAAGAAGAGCTGTTGGTCCNGCACACCAAGCGTGAGATTTTGATCGGCCCAATTTTGGAATCCAATTTTCAAACCATGCNCCATTAAAATCATTTCTATTCATTTGTTCTCCCCAGTTTTTTCTAATGTAATCAAGAGCCCATTGGCCTTTCCCCTCAGAAAACATAGAATTTAGAAGCCAATAGGAAAATGATTGTTCACATGATTTCCCTTGGGCCTCAATAAATTTTACCAAAGAATATTTATAATTTTCATCAACAAGTCCGTATTTCAGAGCATAAACTTGTGTTTGTTGGGTAATTCTAGAACTTTCCATGCCATCTTTAAATAACTTTTCATTTTTGAGCCACATAAATTTTTGGACTGATTGTTTTATTTTTTTAGCTTTNTCATACCATAAATTAGCCTGATTCATATCACCAATTATATTATGAGCTAACCATGCCGCTGAATTTAGTGCACCAAAATATAGACAATTCATTGCAGTGTTCTCTCCATCAACATCCATTTTAAAAGTATCGGGATGATCTAAAACAACCCAACCTGGCACTTTCCCTAATAGCTTTNTTTCGTCAGATTCAAAGCTTTCAAAATATTTCAATAGTAATTTTAAAGTTGGATATACTTGTCTAACTAATTCATGATCTTTATAAAACATAAAGTGCTCTCTTAACATTAAGACCCATTCTAGTTGATAATCAGGGATATATGTAGATGTTTTTGGACCTAAACGATAGTCAGTTGGATGGCGACCACGAATAGCACCTTTATCAGAAAATCTTTGGGAAAATGCACCACTTAGAATACAATAATCATGTAATAATTTTATGTTAGTATCAAAACTATAAGCTGAATAGCGAACCAAATAACGACTATCTCCTGCAATATATTGCGTTTGCTCACGCCAAGGTGTATCCATCCAGGTGTCCTGAGCACAAATTTGCATGGTCCACCTGCCAATTTTCCATATATCATTTAGTATACTGTCAGAGGATGAAAAATATCCTCTATTTTTTACTGGAAATGATCTAAATTTTGCTGAAACATTCTCAATTTTAATGTTTTCATTTTCTTTAATAGCCAAATATCTATATGCCCTCCAAGTAATAGGGTGCCAACTTTGAANTCCTTTTTTAGTGATATATNAGTCTGTNTAATTTACATTGTCAGTCATTAANGGAATNCTATCTTTTCCNAGAGTCTCGGCTGTTCCAATTTCAATGGTTAATCCTGANTNTTTTGCATTAGCAACGAAACGAGGATATGCTGTGATGGCTTTTCCAAAATCATAAATATGAAGGCCGTTTATACTCCATTTTCTTTTAGGGGCGATAATTTTAAAAAAAGTACGCTCCCTATTAATTACTACAATCTTATTCCATGGATCTATGGGAGGAACTCCGATTTCAGTAGCATTTTCCCAATTCGAATCATTAAAATGGTTTTGCTCCCAACCATCATATTCAAGCCTTGCATCGTACTTCTCTCTCCTTCCAATCGTGTGATCAATTTGACGGTGATCTGTTTTGTTTTCCCAGGCTATTGCTTTTGCAACTAGCCAACTTTTATCACTATTTAGCTTGATAATTTTTTCCTTAGAGTCAGTTATTTTTGATTGAAAGAAAAATCCGCCTTTCCCGTTCATTCTGTGATGTAATCCTTCTCCTACATTATAAACAAGAGCAGCTATTGTATTTTCACCTAATTTGAGATACGGAGAAATATCAATTTCCTCATATGTTTGATACTCAGGGTCTGGGTTAGTTGGAATACGATCAATATATACTCCATTTATATAAAGTTCGGCAAATGAAAATGCCGATACATAAGCTTTAGCCTCTTTTATTGGACTATTTAACCTAAAATTTTTACGAATATGTAAGTAATAATTTTTAGGATTCGGATCTCCAGAATCCCAAACCCAATTTCCCTCTGGCTTATTTCCTTCAAAGGATTCTGAACCAGAGGATATAAAACCGTCTTTGCTTATTAGTTTATTTTGACATATGCAAAGCTGAAATATTGCGAAAAAAAATAAAAATGTTGTTTCTTTTTTTAATTTCATTAAAAACTTTAATTATCTAATTTAACCTAATTAATTAATAATAATTTTAAGAATAAATATAAAAGATTAAGACCCAATTTAAATTACCTTGAGTAATTTTTAGGCTTTAAATGATTAACAATATTTTTATTTATAATTATTGATTAGTACGTTCAGTTGGGAGGCTAATAAAAATACAAAGTTCATATGATAGTTATAAAAGATGACTATGGAAATGATTATGAGGTTTCGGACCTTAAAGCTTTTAAGGAGCATATTAAATCATATCATTCAAGAAATGGTAAAGGGGATGGAAGCATTCATGAGGAAAATGGTTTTTGGTTTAAGGTAACTGAGGAGTTTTATGATTTCGTAATGAATTTATAGTACTAACTTTTTTTAAAAAGGGTTAAAAAAACCCTTTAATTTTAAAAAATTTTAAAATCAATTTATTGAATGCGGATGTATCCCATCTGGCTAAATCGACTGATTGGGGATTAACAGATTATTCTCTTTGGAGTTACATCTGATATGCGGTTACTTAACCATGAAAATTATTTAATCACTTGCTCTTAGAAACCACTTAGTGGTTTTCTGCCAAGGAATAATAAAGGCTGAAAATATTCGTTAGAAGTCATTGAGTTCCAAAAAATCATGTCATAAATACCGTCCCCATTAACATCAATAAATTGGGAAGTATCAACTCCTTCAAGATTGGAAGGAAATATATTTGGGTTATTTAGTTCTGAAAAGCTCCCTGATTTGTTATTTAACAGTACGATTGGTTTCCCTTCAAAACGATATGGATACTTAATTAAATCATCATATTGGTCATTATTAACATCGAGAGTCTCAATAAAATTGACATTTAATTCATGAAGACCTTGATTAGGAAAAATATTAAGTTCCTCTGTTGAAGAACTATTGTCAAAGGCAAAGACTTTCGACATTAGTCTAGTTTGTTGGTTATTTAAAACATCTCCAGGATTTACCTCACCCATGTATGATTGAGCTGAATAATGAATCACATAAACTGGGTCTTCATTTGGCGATAATTTTAAAAATGTGCTATCCCAAAAACCACCTCCAATAAATGTATTTCCATTATATACTTTTACTTTTGTCATTCTAGTATCACCCATCCAATCAGTAAAATTGATCTCAAAAGTATATCCCCAAATAAATTCCTTTTTCTTAAGCAACCCTGCTCCATTATTTTCATAAAAATCAAGTCCACCTAAAGTATCTTTTGAGGCAACTAGATATTTAATTACATTATTTACATCAGAAAAAGAACTAATTGTTCCACCATCTCTATTTTGAACTACTGTTGCGTAATCTGAGAAACTTCCTCCATTGTATCTGTAAGAATATAAATTTCTTGGATTAGCACCTTGAAAGTCGTCATCTCCAATAATGATATTAAGATTCCCATTTTGATCTCTATGAATATCAATATCATGGAAAAATCCTTCTTCTCCAAAGCTTTCAGTTCTGTATGTACCGTCTCCGTTGGAAATTACCGCAACTGATAAAGTGAACCACGATCTTCTATTAACTAAAGATCTACCGTCCTCCCTATTCAAAGCAAAAATAACATCCATATATCCATCTTGATTAATATCAAAAATCTCGTGGTTTCTTGATGCTCCCCCAGATAGATCAATTATTTCAGATCCCAGAACTTCTGAAGTTCGATTAATTAATTTTCCGTTTTCATCTGAAATAAGGGCTATTAATCTATTATAAGTGGGACCATCAAATGGTACATTTATTTGATCTCTATCTTTGAAAAAATGTATTAACAGATCCTCTCTACCATCCTTATTTAGATCAATTTTTACACTATTTGTACTTGCACAATTCCCACCATTATTACAAATATTTGATAAATCAGGAACCCCGTCTTTAAGGGGTCTAAAAAAAGTTTTCCAATTATTATAATCAGGTTTAATAATCAATGAAACAGAATCAATGACTTCATTAATTTTTCCGTATATCTTGAGTTCACCATCGTATTCAGTGATGACTTTCCCATCCTGAATTTTTGCTAAAATTGTATCAGATAAAGATATATTAGGTATTACTGAGGTCAACTTGATATCATTTTGGCTATAAACAACGTAATTTAAATTTGCCTCTCCTCCCATTATCAATGATTCTTTATCTAATGAAAGCTCTATCCTTTTGACGATAGCTTTTTCGAAAGAAGGTGAGATGTCAATATTAGAGTTAACCGTTATTGAAATAGGGTTTGATGATGAACCGTTGGACCAACCTGTAAACACATATCCATCTTTTGGAGTTGCAGAAATTGTTAATACCTTACCCAAACCATATGTTCCACCAGTGCTACTTAAAGTCCCACCCTCAACTGGATTTATTTTAACTGTGTAAGACGGACTTGAAGTGGTTTCGTCTGAGGAATTCTTTGAGCAGGATATATTAATAATTAAAAAAATTATTAAAATTTTTTTATAAGTAATATCACGAAATATTTTCAAAATTATATTCATTATGAGGTTTTACAATAAGTATTTAGAAAATTATTCTAATATAAAATTACTAATAAATTGTTATAAGAAATAAGATTTTAAATTTGCTAATCTTGATAGTTTTATATTTTACAAGATAAAAACAATCTGATGTTATAAAATTATTTAAAATCAATTAGATCTGCTTAATAATATAGGATTGTCCTATTGCATTTCTTTGTAACTATGGGTTGAGCTTTCCACCCTCTTTTAATTATTTTGGTAAGATTATTCCAGTACAATTCATTGAAGCAGGTGTGACTTTTTGTATATTGAAAACTTTAAAAAACATAAATAAATTACATATGAACGAATTTGAAATTTACCACCTTTCTAATTTAAATTTTATAAATAATGCTATATATCTCCTTTGTGTGATTCTGATGACTGTATTAGCATTTTATTTGATTAGACGTTCAAGAGAACTAAATATGCCCACATACGCCAAAGCTGTATTGACATTGTTTTGTACTTGTATAATTTTCTTTGGAATACAAGTTTCCTCATATATGGTTCAAAATCAAAAAAATATTTCATACCAGTTGTCCGAATTAAAACAAAAAGGAACTGAAATATCATCAAACGGTGAGGCAATTATTAGCCAGTTTGGTCATACGGTCGAGATGGGATCTGCGCCTTTAGCTCCCGATTTGCCATCAATTGTAATTTGGGCTACTATTGCCTTTATGTTTGTTGGAGGAATCTGGTTCAAATACCCGCAGGAGAAATAGAATTTAAGTTTTTTAATATATTGAAAACTTATTTGTAGATAACTATTGTTTAATAATCAAAAGCTTTAATCGAATTTTAATAGATTTATACAAACGGTAAATTACTCTAAAAGCAATTCGATTTTTGTAAAATATTTAAAAATTTATTAGTTATGATTAGGGGATGTAGCTCAGCTGGCTAGAGCGCTTGACTGGCAGTCAAGAGGTCGTGGGTTCGAGTCCCATCTTCTCCACTAATTTTTTATTTCAAACTGGGTTAAAACAGCACGATGGTCCGAATTAAAAAAACCGTCTTCAGGGTCTTCCATAACAATTTTAGAGTACAGTGTTTTTAAATTTTCACCCTTATAATAAATGAAATCAATTCGATCTGATATTATATCCCTTGGGGAAAGATAGCCCCATGTTCCTTCCAAAGTTTGTCTTGGGTCGGGGTGGGCTTTCCTGAAAGAATCTGTATAATTGTATTCGAGCATTAACTTGCTCACCGGCCATTGAACCACTTTTCCATAGTGAAATTTCTTGGTACTTTGGACCCAGTCCAAGTGAGAGGGTGAATTAAAATCCCCTCCAATAACAACTGGTATTTTCAATTTTTTTTCCAAGCTATCTACCGCCTTCATAATTGAAGTTATTTCATTTAATCTTGTCGGTCCCTCATTAGCAATTAGAGAATCCGGATTCAATTTTTTAATGTCCTCAAATGAATCAGGAAGAGAGTTCAACCAGATATTTACAAACAATAACCTTTGCCCATCTACATCAATGACTGCCCCGTGGGCATTAAAAGGTTTAAAAATTTCTAATGAATCAATGATTGGATATTTACTGTGCATGGACAAATTGGAGCTTGCTCGAATTGAATGGGTATATCCTGCATTTTTAGCAATTTCCATTCCACAGCAATAGGTTTCTTGCATCAAAAGAATATCTGCCTTTTCTTCAAGGAGTACATTGTAAATATTAATTGTATTGGCGGAGTCTTTTCTAAAACCATCTGCTTTAGTACCATGAAGTCCCCCGTGCCAAATGTTCCAAGTCATTACCTTGATGGATTTATTTTTTGGGTTTAAACAACCAATTACCGTTAATGATATTAAAACCAGTAAGAATATTTTTTTGCAGTACATTTAATTTTTAGATAATTAAACGCAATCTAATATAAATATTGCACACACTACAATTCTTTTCTGCTGGCATATCTTTATTTATAAATAATATGATATAAGTACAACCAATAAAATAAACCAGAAAATTAGAAAAGTAAGGTTCATAGTTAGTGAAAGATAAAAAACAAAGAAAATAGCAAAACCTACAAAAGTGGATTGAAAAAATCCCAATACTATTAGTTACAATTCTAAACTAATTTTATTTAAAAGTTCAGTTGCCATATTTCTCTGTGCATTTAATTGTTCAAATGCAACATTTCTGTATGAAATTGACATTTCAAAAGAATTTCTAATCCTGTAGTCTCTTTTAAGTTTTTTTAAATCATAATTATCAGATGCAGTTGATTTTGGATACAATTTAATGTAGGGCATAATATTTTCTATATAAATATTTTGCAAAGAGACACCGAATTTTGTTTGTGTCTCTTGAT
>NZOY01000017.1 GCA_002695445.1 Flavobacteriaceae bacterium | reverse complement strand
CATCATCTGCAGCTGCNAAAACTTTACTAGCAGATCTATATCTTACATGGGCAGGATGGCCTGTAAANGATANNTCTAAAAANNCTCTNGCTGCNANNAANGCNAAAGANGTTATNGANATGGGTTANCANTCATTNTTACCNATNGATNANCTTTGGTTATTGGAAAATGCCAATAGTAGAGAAAGTGTTTTTTCNGTTCAGTTTTCAAAAGAGGAGGATCAAAGAAACGGTCACCCTGCGGCAACAAGTTTTCACATGGCTCGAGGTTGGTCAGATATGTATCCAGAGTTACAATTTTTTAAGGATTTCCCTGAAGGGCCCAGAAAAGAGGCAACATTTGTAACCCAAATTCCAAATCGTGGTTTTGCAGGGGGAAAAATAATTACTAAAAATCCACCAACAATCGAATGGAGTGTCTCACAAAGATTTCACCCAATGTATGGAAAGTTTACTGCATCAGAGGATCTTACTGTTGTTGGTCGAACAATGGGTTACAGATCTATTGAAATTTACCGTTATGCTGAGGTATTATTAATTTATGCTGAGGCAAAAGCTGCATCTGGTGCACTTGATGCTAGCGCTTTAGACGCCTTAAATCAAGTTAAACGACGAGCAGCCGGNTTAGATCCAAATACTCCAAATGCTACTGTTGATGTTTTCTCTGCTTCTGTGCAAGATATAATTGATGAGAAAGGTTGGGAGTTAGCAGGTGAACACAAAAGGTGGTTTGATTTGGTTAGAACAGAAACTCTTGAAAGTGCAATTTTGAAAAGAGATCCCGATGAGCAAGTACCTTTGGTAAGACAACCTGGAAAGGCTCAATATATTTCTCCTATACCTGCTGAGGCAATTGCTACTAGCAAATTAGTTCAAAATCCACAAGGATTTAAAATTCAATAAGGAGTCAAATAATTAGTATTAATTAGGGAGTGATAATTCACTCCCTTTTTTTATTTTCAAAACTTAAATAAATACATTCATAGGATATTGAGAAATTTCAAGATTAATGGTTAGTTTAAAACTTAAAATGAAAAATACACTTATCTCTTTTCTTATTCCATTCATTTGCTTTGGTCAACGAATTGATTTACAACCTAAGGTAGCNAAAGGAAGAATNGTGGAACATACCTATTTTCATTTATCCTATGTGGAAGAACATGAACAGTCAGAGTGGGTTCATTATAGACTTGATTCTATAATGTTAAAAGGAAAAGAAAGGAGGAAAGATTATACTTTCAGAGTTGATACTAAAGACTCAATAACATCATCTTCCACAAACTATAATTATAAAAAATATAAATATGAAAGAGGCCATCTCGCCCCTTTTGCAGATATGAAGATAGATTCCAGATCTGCATCTGAGTCCTTCCTTATGTCTAATATATCTCCTCAACTAAGAGAGTTTAATGGGGGAGAGTGGAAAAAACTNGANGAACATGTGAGGTCTATTGCCAAAGAAAATGAAATATACGTTACTACAGGAGGAGTATTAAGCCCTGATCTAATTTCAATTGGCATCAAAAATAAAGTTTCAGTCCCTAAACTTTTTTATAAAATAATATACGATCCTGATAATGAGAAAATGATTGCTTACTTGATGCCAAATAAAAAAATTGAATCTTTCAAAAATTACCAAGTGACAGTTGATTTAATTGAAAACTTAACCGGAATTGACTTTTATCCTCAATTAGAGGATGAAAAGGAAGAAAAGTTGGAGTCAAAACTATAGACTCTAAGAATTAATTATTCCTAAATTATCTAGTTGATCTTCCTAGAAAAATTTTATTTTTTCTGAATTACTACATCATCCAAGAAGAAACTTGGCAGAATCGGTGATGATTGAGGTTTATAAAAAAGCAACCTAGCTATATTTACATCTTCAGGAACTGTGAATTCAATTTTATTCTCNATCCAATCAGTTGATTTAAAAATCTCGTATTCAAAAAATTTAGCTTTATTCCCTTCTTCATTTTTNATTATAACATTAAATGTACTTTGGGGAGCTTCTTTCCACCTGTGNGAATATTTCAACTCATATTTTTCCCCTGGCTCAAGAAAAATTATCTGATAAATTGAGCCGTCATTTGGCTCAATTCTGGCAAGATATTGCCCAGTATTAGGTTCTTGGTTTGATGAGGATAAAACTGCATTGTTGAANCCACCCCATGGAGATATATTACCGCTTTCAAAAGTTCCATTTTTAATAATATTTCCAGCAACTTCTGTGACTTGCTCCTCAGCAGTANTTCCTCCCGATCCAGTATCAGTTTCCGTACCAGTTTCAATAGTATTTGTTTTGAAAGTNTTTANAGGAGAAAAACTACTGTTTGATCCATCAGATGTTTTGATTCGCCAAAAATATGTAATTCCATTTTCTAAATTAACATCTATTGTATTGACATTTAGATCNACGTGTTCGCTTGCTGGAGACTGTTTTCCGTCAATTTTATCTATGTATAGGGAATATTTCAAGGAGCTATTTTGTGAGCTTCCACTCCATGAAAAGGTNACTTTTCCACCCTCACCAATAATTACANTTGAGCCCTGAGCGGGTTGATTAAGAGTTGCAGGAATTGGGGCATCTGAAGTTGAGTTTAATCCTCCAACAAAAAAGTTATTAGTTTCACTTGTNGCCAAGTCAGAAATNAGNTCGCTTTTTGAAGTGATAGTCCATGAATATGGCTTACCTTTTTCTAATACAACTGTTGCTCCAGTGCCTTCAATATTAGTTTGATTTATGATTTCGTTTGAAGTCAAGTTNGTTATCCTAAGATTNTAGTAATCAGTATATCTCCCAGGTGACCATTTAAATATTACCTCTATTTCTGTATCTGATACTGAATTACCTGTAAGACAAGGATAATTTTCGGATGGAGATATTAATAATGCTTTTTCTGGAATAAGAGCACCACCTTCATCACCAGAGCAGTTTAAAATTAAAAAGCTGATAACAATTAAACTTAAGTACCTATTAATTTTCATTATTCCTTAACAATTTTAAATACTTTTCTAACAGTTTCACTTTCCATGACAACTACATAAGTACCGGTTATCTGAGAAGCTAAATCAATTTCAGTCAATCTCGAAAAATCTTTGATTTCCTGTTCCCTAGAATATATCAATTCACCNTTAATACTNTAAACACTNACAAGAACTCTTTTATCTTTTCCAGANACGTGAACATTAACATCTTTTATAGTTGGATTAGGGTAATACTGAATTTCCTCAGAAAGGAATACTTGTTTTTCAACAAGACCTTGACAATTTTTATCAGTAGATACCTTGATATTATTTATNCCNGTCCTAAGAGCAGCAGTAAAATTATTCCCTCTTACATCATGCTCNGTTCCATTTACCTCAATATGATAACTATTAGCTCCCTCAAGTTCAATATTNGTGGTNAAACTGGATTCATTAATTCCAATAAAAGCAGATAAAGGTTTTGGCTGTTCAATTAATACCTCGAAACATTGCTCNTAACCGGGGTGGCCATTTACTGAAAAGCAAGCTGAGTAAAGGCCTTCAGATAGGCCTGTAACAGAAATTGAATTACTTGNTCCAAGAATTTCATGGGTGCTAATTCCTTGATTTTGAGATCTTAGACCAATTAATCTAACTGAATAATCGAAAGAGGAATCAGCGACACTAAATTTTAAAGCACCATCATTAGACCCTACGCAGGAAGCGCTAGTAACTTGAACGCTATTGTTGTTTTCAGGTAATTCAAATATTGGACAACCTGTTAAATCAACAGCCACTCCATCGGCAGTATCAGGGCATAGATCACTAGCGTTTAAAATACCGTCATTATCAGTNTCATTACTTGAAACCAAAATAGTAACCGAAGCAGGTAAACTATCGTCCATACCATCGTTTACCTTAAAGGTGAAAGAATCGGTTCCAAAAAATCCAGAGCTTGGAGTGTAAGTTGCTTTACCATCTCCACTGACACTTACCTCTCCATTTGATGGATTATCAACCAGGAGATAGAACAAGCTATCATCATTTGCATCAGAGGCAGATAAATCTATATCCTTTGAAGTGTCTTCAATAGCAGATTCGCTCATTTCATTAGCTATAGGAATACTATTTTCTTCAACAGTTACATATAATACTCCTTTTGACTCATCAGTTCCATCTGAAATAGTGTAAATTATTGTTTCACCGCCAGTAAATTCTGGAGCTGGAATATAAACTATAGTACCTTTATTCTTGTTAACATCAATAATTCCTATACTCTGAGCAGACGAAGCACTAACTAAAGATATTGGATCTCCATCATCATCATAGTCATTTTTCAAAACTTCTATAGGATTAGAGTATTTGTTTTTTACAATAGTTACATAATCAACTCCTGGGCTTGGAGGTATATTACCTTCAGATGGAGCACCCCCCCCACCACCAGTTGCAGAAAGCTGTCCGTTTGCATTTATTGTAACTTCAGTTGATCCATTAAGGGTAATTTTAGATAACTGATCTGCAGTTAGCCCATTGGCATCAGTACCAAAGGATACTTCGTTGTTTGAAACTCCTGTTATAGCGAGGGTTCCAGTTCCCCAATTTTGTCCTGAATTATCAGCAAAAGCAATAGCGGTTACGCCTGAATCCGCAGATAAATTTATACCTCCAGTTCCCATAGAAATTAATCCAATGGCTGATTGATTTTTATTAATGAAAAGGCTTGTTGTATTATTACCTGTACTTATATTTCCCTTTAAAGTATTTGCTCCATTTATTGTAATCGAGGAACCTTGATTTGTTATATTCAGTTGGCGACCTGTATTTAAAAAGGTACCATTATCTGGAACATTAGATACAACTGCTACATTATTAGGTGATGTACCACCATTAATATCTATTATACCAGTGTGAGATGCACCGCTATACGTAGCCCCAAAATTTGCAGCTACTTTAGTCCCTAATTTAAGTTGCTTGTTACCAGCAATAGTTCCGTTAAAATTAATTCGATCAGATAGCGCTTGGGCTTGAAAAACTATATCGGTACTTAATGTGAATGTTTTACCGGCAGCAAATGTTAAAACTTGGTTAGTGCTATTTAACTTCCATATTTTTGATCCTCCAGCACCTGTATTAGCTGCTGAGTTCATAATAATGTCAGCATCTATTGTAACATTCAAACTACCTTTATTCATTTGAAAAGCTTGATTAACTCCCTTACCAACAATTGTAAGATTACTCCCCGCAGTTTGAGTTATAGATACTGCATTTGGTGTATTTCCAGAAAATTTCAATTGACTAAGATGATAGGTTCCATCAATAATTAAAGATGCAGCTTCTATAGTTGCTTTTGCTTCTTCATGATTAGGAATACCGTTAGTCCAGTTTGCATTATTTGACCATAAACTGTTACCTCCTGCGTTATTAAATGTACTAACGACATTACCGCCACCACCGCCACCGCCACCACCACCGGCGACGTAAAGCTGTCCGTTGTTATTGATTTCAGCAGGCTGACCGTTAAGAGTAATTTTAGATAACTGTCCAGCTGTAAGTCCATTTTGATCTGTACCGAATGAAACTTCGTTATCAGAAACGCCAGTTATTACTATAGTTCCAGTTCCCCAATTTTGTCCGGATTGATCTGCAAAAGCAATAGATGTAACCGCTGCATCAGCAGATAGATTAATACTTCCACTTCCCATTGAAATTAAACCAACTGATGATTGATTTTTATTTATCACAAGGTTAACTGCATTGTTATTAGTTACAATATTACCCTTAAGTGTGTTTAAACCATTAACTGTAATTGATCCTCCTGGATTTAAAATTTCAATTATACCTCCAGCTCTTAAAAAAGTACCATTATCACCAACATTTGATACTATTGCAACACCTGTAGTCGCGCTTCCACCAATTCTTAGTTTACCATTAAAATTAGAGCCATTATAATTTGTGCCAAATTTAGGCCGGGCATGATTTCCAAACTTTAGGTGACCTGCCCCAGCCAAGGAATGATTAAAATTTATCTGTCCGGAATTATTAAGTGAAGTAAAAGTGATTTCATCATTAACAGTAAGTAATTGATTAAAGGTAATATTTTGCTGACCTTGATTTTGCCTAAAAGTCTCTGTTCCTCCCTGTGAATCAAAAGTAATGGGTACATTGAAGGTTACAACTTGCTGAAATCTGTTTAATTGAAGAGGTTGACCCGTATTTTGACCTGTAATAGTTAAACCTCCAGTTCCATTAAAAGTATTTGCAACAATCCCACCACCACTACCGCCTGGAAACATAAGTTGGTCAACGGTATAATTACCATTCACATCTACTGGACTTGCAGTGAACTTGGCTCTTGCCTGTACCCCATTGGGAAAATTAGCTGACCAATTAGCATTATTATTCCAAAGACTATTACCACCATTGTTGTGGAATGTAATTTGGCTAGCAACAAAGTTGGTACTTGCTAATAAACAGAGAATTAGAAAATATCGTAAAGAAATAATTTCCCTAATCAAATTATATTATTTCGTTAATTAATTGTCCTTTAAAAGTAGTCTGACCAACCTTAAATTTTTATAACAAACAATTCAAAAATTAAAACAACTAATTCATATAAGCATGTCTTACAGAATTATAGCTTAGTAATTGAAACATCATCTAAAAAGAATGTGGGCAAAAGAGGGTTTAATTGAGGCTTATAAAAAACTAACCTTGCAGTAGTGACTTCACTTGGAACAGTAAACTCTATTTTGTTTTCACTCCACTGGTCTGTTTTTGGAACCTCATACTCCAAAAATTTAGATTCATTTCCCTGTTCGTTTCTAATAGCTACTTTGAAGGTATTTACAGGAGTATCTTTCCATCTATGGAAAAACTTTAATTCGTATTTTTCCCCTGGCTCTAAATTAATTATTTGGTAAATTGATCCATCATGCGGTTCAATTCTTGCGAGATAACCCCCCGTGTTTGGCTTTTGAGTTGCTGAGGAAATAACAGCATTTTTAAATCCTCCCCACGGAGAAACATCACCAGTTTCAAAAGTCCCATTTTTAATTACATTACCCTCAATCTCCTCTATCACCTCAGGTAAACTTCCTGGGCCACTTTTTGGGTTAAACCTAAATTGGGAGTAATAATTCCCAAGAATAGTCAAATTATCATTTTCATCATATAAAATTGAAGAAACTAATCGGGGGTAATTAGGTGAGTTTTTGGTTCCTGAAAACCAAGCAAACCTTTTCACAAATGATCTTTGATAAAATCCACTCAGAATTGATTTCATAGTTGGCAAAGCCATGGCATGAGTAATTTTATTTTCAGAAATAGATTTGGCATCATTATCTACAATTGACATTTCTGTTACCCAAATGGGTTTTCTGTATTTTTCATAAAGATCATCAACAGCTTTAAAAAATAAACTTGAATCATTTCCTCTATATATATGAATACAAATAAAGTCGACTCTTAGGTTTTTACTTTCGGCCTCACTCATAAATTCTTGTAGCCAAACACTATTAACAGTAGATGGAACAGGACTTCCTAAAGGGACTCCAATTTCTTCAAGTTTTGGCCACAATTCAATAGCTTGTGCGACTGTCATATTTGCCTGGGAGGGGAGATCAGGCTCATTAAATCCCAGAACGTTCTTAACTATTCCAGAATTTACCAAACCCTTAATTCTATTAATTTCAGCATCGGTTACACTTGCTGCCCCCCAAAACATTGGAACATACTCAACTCCCTCGGGGATTGCCTCCCTGTAGTCTTTGTTCCACGAATAGGACCAAAAGGGTTTTAACCCACCTATTCTTGTTGACCATGTTCTTTGCCTGTATGACATTCCAATACCTTTTTTATCTAAAGTTTGAATTTCGATTTCTTCCACTGGAGTTGGAGTTGTAGGATTAGTTTGACCGTTATTTTGATTTTGAACGTTGGTCTCAAAAGTATTTTCCAAACTACTGTCCTCCCCACCAGAACAAGAAAAAACAAACAGAAAAAGTAAAAATGATAAAGAATAATTTACATATCTAGAATATATACTAGACACCAAATTTTTTTTTAATATAGTTAGTTCGTTGAATATCATTTTATTGTTTATGCCTTAATAAAAAAAGTTAAAAGAATTAAATGAATATCTAATATGCAATTAAAATTTTCATGCAAATTAAATTAATTAAACTAATTTTTTAAATTTTTTAATTGACTAAGATTAAATCCAAGTAAAATAGTAACAATGAGAATTAATTTTTTTTAAATAAAACATCAGATTAATTACTAATGTAAATTGTATTTCCCGATTGATTTATGGGGTATGAGAGAAGAGGGTAGTGATTTGTTTTGTTTTCATCAGGGTTTATCAATTGCCCTACAGCTAAACTATATTGATACCCTTCACAGTCGCACTCAGCTAAAACCCCTTTTATGCTCAATTTAGAACAGTTTTTCAATGGATGATTAGGACAGCTTGCTTCCCAAGCAAAATAATTACCATTGAAATTAAAAAGTATAATACCATTGATGCCACTTGATGGAAATACTGCACTTCCTCCTGTAAATCTCAAATTATCATTACTTGGAAGATTCAAGTTGACCGAAATATTAAACCGAACAGTTGGAAGGTTTGGATTNATATCAATCTCCTTCTTGCTGCATGAGAAAATTATTAAAGTTTGTAATAAAATGATTTTCCTAAACAAAATTTTACCAAAAACGTTCAATTCATTATATTTGATAGATATCCCTGAACATTTAGGGATATTTCTTTTTTAAAGAAACGCAAAAAAAGTGAGTAAAGTATCCTATTACACTAGTCAAGGNTTAAAAAAACTAAGAGACGAACTNAATCATCTCAAAGATATAGAGCGTCCAAAAGCCTCTCAAGCTATTGCTGAGGCAAGAGACAAAGGAGATCTGAGTGAAAACGCCGAGTATGATGCTGCTAAAGAGGCCCAAGGACTTTTGGAACTACAAATTTCTAAATTGGAAGAAACTCTCTCGAATGCCAGATTAATTGATGAGTCGCAATTAGATACATCAAAGGTATTGGTACANTCAAATGTGGAGGTTAAAAACATCGTTAATGGAACTTTAATGAAATATAAATTGGTAGCCCAAAGTGAAGCAGATTTAAAGACTGGCAAGATATCTGTTGATTCTCCAATTGGAAAAGGNCTACTGGGAAAAACCACAGGGGAAATTGCTGAAATCGTTGTACCAAACGGAACAATTAAACTGGAAATCATCTCAATTTCTAGAGACTGACATGGCTTCTATTTTTTCAAAAATTGTAGCTGGAGAGATTCCCTCATTTAAAGTACATGAAGACAATAATTACTATGCTTTTTTAGACATTAATCCAAATTCAGTAGGACATACNCTATGTATACCTAAAAAAGAGGTTGATAAAATATTTGATTTATCGGAAAAAGATTTTATTGGACTGATGAATTTTTCTCGAACTGTAGCTATTGCAATTAAAAAGGCAATTCCCTGCAAGCGAGTTGGAATCTCTGTAATAGGGCTTGAAGTTCCTCATGCACACGTTCACCTAATCCCATTGCAAGATATGGGAGACGCTACTTTCCAAAAAAAAGTTTCACAAAGTCCTGATGAATTTAAGCAAACAGCATTGGAAATTAGAAAATACCTTTAATGATTTTTTTTGAGTAATATTTCAAAGGTTGACCCTTTACCAATAACCGATTTTTTGACACTTATTTTTCCCTTATGATAGTCTGAAATAATTCTTTTTGCTAAAGATAGTCCNAGTCCCCACCCTCTTTTTTTTGATGTATAGCCAGGGGAAAATATTTTTTTATAAAGTTCCTTTTTTATCCCTTGACCTGNGTCACTAATTGTAATTATTACCCAATTTAAATCCTCTTTAAGACTCACNTTAATCGTTCCCTTTCCTTTAATCGCATCAATACCATTTTTAATAAGATTTTCAAGAGTCCAACTGTAGAGCTGTTGATTTAGAGGTAAAAGAATCTCATTTTTGGAAATATTTGTTTGAAATATCACCAAATCGGAACTTCTTTTTTTGAGGTATTCAATTGTCTTTTTTGTTTCAGATACNATNTCGGATTTTTTAAGCTTNGGAAGAAACCCCATTTTCGAAAAACGGTCAGTAATCACCTTTAAGCGTTCTAAATCTTTTTCAATTTCATTTAAGGGTTCACTTTCTTTATTTTGATCTTTCATTAAAGTAATCCACCCGATCATTGATGTTAGTGGAGTGCCAATCTGATGAGCAGTTTCTTTTGCCATAGAATTCCATAGGCGGTTCTGTTCTGATATTCTGGAGGTTTTATAAACGAAATAAAGCACCGCTCCAAACAGAAAAATAATTAATAATAATGCTAGTGGGTAATATTGTAATTTTTTCAATAAGATTGAATCNCCATAATAAAGTTTTTGGTTAATATCAGATAAGCTGTCTTTATAGCGAATCAATATTGGCTGGTTTTCACTTTTTATNTTCTCGAGATAATTATAAAGCTCAAGGGAATCTTGACTATTCTCATCCCAATTAATATTTTTGTATCCAATAATTTTTTCGTTTTGATCTACTTGGATCATAGGATTAATCCAAGTTTGCTGAAGTACCTCAAAGGTTAGATTATTNACTACNCTGTTTTCAATTAGTTCTTCTTGGGCCAGTGCCCATAACTTCATTTTTTTTCTTTCNTCATTTTTGAGGGTCTCAAAAAGCAGGTTGGTATTCCAAAGAATCAAGGAAACAATCAAGAATGCAGCTAGGAGCCAACTATTTTTAAAGTTATTTTTGATTAAACCAATCAATAGCCTAAGTTATTTATACAGGCTAATATAATGTAAATTGAGTAATAGCCTTTGACCNAAAAGAATTGTATAANCANATNTGTATTTGTCNCTTTGGNATCAAATCAGAAAAATAAAATAAAGTTTAAAAAACATATTTAATTATGCAGTTTTCGACTTTAATCTTTTTTAAATTTGATAAATTAAATTAANAGCATGGAAGTATCTGGAAAAATAAAGTGGTTAGATGAAACGAAAACTTATGGGGAGAAAGGTTTTAGAAAAAGAGAAGTCGTGATTACCACCGAGGAGCGTTACCCTCAGCATATTTTGGTCGAATTCATTCAGGACAATTGTGATTTACTTGATTCATTTCAAATCGGGCAAAATGTAAAAATTGGAATTAATATAAGAGGTCGCGAATGGGTTAATCCACAAGGGGAAACCAAATACTTTAATTCTATTCAAGGTTGGCGTATTGATGTTATTCAGGATAATATTGAAACCGATATCCCTCCTATCCCACCACCATCTCCTTTCGAAATAGCAGATGATAATAATGGTGATGATTCCGAGGATGACCTACCTTTTTAGTTCTCTATACCGAAAACAGCTTTTTATATGGTCATTTACTAACCCTGTAGCCTGCATATGTGAGTATATTACTTTAGGNCCCACAAATTTAAATCCAAGTTTCTTTAGTTCTTTANTGATAANTTCAGATAATAAAATTTGATCTGGAACTTGATCAATTTTGTTATAATTGTTNTGTATGGTTCGGTTGTTAACAAAAGTCCAAAGGTAGTTTGAAAATGATTCTCCCTTATTTTGAAAATCAATAAAACATTTTGCATTTGTAATGGTTGCTTCAATTTTCATTCTGTGTCTAATAAGTCCAGAATCGTTCATTAAGGNCTCAATCTTATCTCTTTTATATAATGCAATCTTTTTGTAATTAAACTGATCAAAAGCTTTTCTGAAGTTTTCACGCTTTCTTAGAACAGTTATCCAGCTTAATCCACTTTGAAAAATCTCTAATGTAAGTGATTCGAATTGTTTTTGATTGTCGCGAACAGGAACCCCCCACTCTTNGTCGTGNTATTTGACATAAAGGGNATCGACTTCACACCATTGGCATCTTTTTATAATAATATCTTAAATTAAAAGATTATCTCACAATTTGTGGATGCTATTNAACTTTATCCTAATGCAATTCTCATAAAACCAGTTATGGTTAAATCAGGGTCAATAGATTTTACATAATTTGCAACAGAANTCTTAGAGTCTTTAATGTAAGCTTGATTAATCAAAGTATTGTCTTTAAAAAATCGTTTGATTTTTCCTTTTGCAATATTNTCTANCATTTCCTCTGGCTTACCTTCTTTTCGTAATTGATCTTTTGCAATTTCAATTTCTTTTTGAATTATTGATGCTTCTACCCCTTCTTCATCAAGNGCNATAGGATTCATGGCTGCAACTTGCATTGCAACGTTTTTTGATATTTCAGCTGCATTGTCGACAATACCTGAAAGGCCAACTAGTGCAGCAATCTTATTTCCAGCGTGGATGTAAGAACCTACATAAGGTGCTGTTANTTTTTTAAAGGCTCCAATTTCAATTTTTTCTCCAATTACTCCGGTTTGTTCAATAAGCTTTTCTGCAACCGTCATACCTTCAAAGTCACTAGACAGAAAATTTTCCAATGTGTCATAATCCAAAGCTTTATTTACTAGGCTGTTTGCCAAATCTAAATAGGAATCATTTTTGGCAACAAAATCAGTTTCACAATTAATTGATACCAATANACCAGCAGTAAAATCATCATTAACCTTAGCTAAGGTTGCCCCCTCTGAAGATTCTCTATCCGCTCGGTTTGCGGCTACTTTTTGTCCTTTTTTCCTAAGAACTTCAATGGCCTTTTCAAAATCACCTTCGGCTTCAACCAGTGCTTTTTTACAATCCATCATTCCCGCTCCTGTTGATTTACGAAGTTTGTTAACTTCGGATGCTGTAATTTTCATTATTGTCTCAGGTTTTAATTATTACTTTTCCTTAGTTTCATCACTACCCTTTGATTCAGTTGAAGATTCATCTGATGGTTTATCATCGCTAGATGCCTCTACAACTATCTCATTTTCCGCTTTTTCTTTNTCCNNTTTTTCATTTTCNTGGGCCTCTTTTTCGTCCTTNCTTTCTTTGAGTCCATTTCCAATGGCATCAANAACGAGGGATANAATCTTATCTATAGATTTAGTTGCGTCATCATTGGAGGGGATAACATAATTAACCTCTCTAGGATCCGAGTTTGTGTCTACCATTGCGAAAATGGGAATTTTTAGTTTTTGGGCCTCTTTAANTGCGATATTTTCCCTTTTTATATCTACAACAAAAAGNGCACCCGGTAAACGTGTCATTTCAGAGATTGAACCCAAGTTTTTTTCTAACTTAGACCTCAATCGCTCGACTTGAAGTTTTTCTTTTTTGGAAAGTGTTTCAAAGGTNCCATCTTTTTTCATTCTGTCTATAGCAGCCATTTTCTTTACTGCTTTTCTTATAGTGACAAAATTAGTTAACATACCTCCAGGCCAACGCTCTGTGATATATGGCATATTGACTTTTTGAGCAGATTGAGAGACTATATCTTTAGCTTGCTTTTTGGTAGCTACAAAAAGGATTTTTCTTCCAGAAGAAGCAATTTTAGACAAAGCCTCAGAGGCTTCTTCAATTTTTGCAACGGTCTTATAGAGACTTATTATATGAATTCCGTTACGTTCCATATAGATGTATGGAGCCATGTTNGGNTTCCATTTCCGTGTAAGGTGCCCAAAATGGACGCCTGCATCTAGCAGGTCTTTTACTGTGGTTTTTGCCATGATTTTTAGTTTACGTTCTCGATATAGTAGCAATAAATCTTTNGATTTATTTAGATGCTAAACTAATTCCCGCCTTAGCGGTTCAAGCAACAGATTATTAAATTAATGAACATTTTATCATTCCTTAACGATGAATTATCGCTTAGAGAATTGATGTTTTTTTCTTGCTTTTTTCTGTCCAAACTTTTTGCGTTCCACCGTTCTTGGATCACGAGTCAATAATCCCTCGGGCTTCAAAATCGTTCGGTTCTCTTGATTAATCTTGCAAAGGGCTCTTGAAATTGCAAGACGCACTGCCTCAGCTTGTCCATTGAAACCTCCTCCTTTTACTGTTAGCTTAATATCGAAGTTACCCTCATTTTCGGTTAGCGTCAATGGCTGAGTTATTTTGTATTGTAAAGTAGGTGTAGGAAAAAAATCAGTAAAAGTTTTTTTATTTACTGTAATATTTCCATTACCCTNAGAGATGTATAATCTTGCTACTGATTTTTTTCTTCTACCAATGGTATGTATGACCTCCATTTATAGTCGTTCGTTTAAGTTAATTGTTTCAGGTTTTTGGGCCTCATGGGAATGTTCATTACCTGAAAAGACCTTGAGGTTTCTGAATAGGGCTGAACCCAATTTGTTTTTTGGCAGCATTCCTCTAACTGCGTTTTCGATTATGCGACCAGGACTTTTTGCATATAATTGCTTAGCGCTCAAACTTTTTTGACCACCAGGGAAACCAGTATGACGAATGTATTGCTTATTTTTCCATTTATTTCCAGATAAAACTACTTTATCAGCATTAATTACTATTACATTATCGCCACAGTCAACGTGTGGGGTATAATTGGTCTTGTGTTTACCTCTTAAATAAATAGCGATTACAGACGCAACTCTTCCTAGATGGAGGCCTGATGCATCAACAACAACCCACTGCTTGTCGACAGTTTTAGAGTTTGCTGAAATTGTTTTATAACTTAATGTGTTCACAAAAATATTTTATAAAAACTTTTACGGGCTGCAAACTTACAATTATTCCCTTTTCTGAGAAAATATTTTTTGTATTAATTTTTAGTTTATAGATTTTGATAATTAACAGGTTTAATAAGCTTTANGAGTAGTATGTAAACTAAGTTAAAAACTTTATTAGGTGCTTTTTATATTAAATAAAATAAGAATTTATTAATCTAATAATAATTTCAATGTGCTTCTAACCAATTTTCACCAAATCCAATATCAACAACTAAGGGTAGACCTATATCAAACGCACATTCCATACAATTTTTTACCATTTTTTCAAAGTCATTTTTTTCTGATTTTAGCACATCAAATACAAGTTCGTCATGAACTTGTAATAACATTTTAGATTGCCAATTTTCCTCGTTGATTTTTTGGTGAATTTTTATCATAGCTAGTTTTATAATATCAGCAGCACTTCCCTGAATTGGTGCATTTATTGCATTACGTTCAGCCGATCCTCGAACAATGGAATTTTGTGAGTTTATGTCTTTTAAGTAGCGGCGTCTACCCAATACTGTTTCAACGTATCCATGTTCTCTTGCAAAGTCAACTTGTTTTGAAATGTACTCCTTCAACTTTGGATATGTTTTGTAATAGGTATCAATTAACTCTTTTGATTCAGTTCGATTTAAATTAGTTTGTTGGCTTAATCCAAATGCAGAAACTCCGTAAATGATTCCAAAGTTGATTGTTTTGGCATTGCCTCGCTGCTCCCTAGAAACTTTGGTTAATGGAACTTCAAAAACCTTTGCTGCAGTTGCAGCATGAATATCCTCATTGTTTTGAAATGCTTTAATCATAAATGGGTCTTTACTTAATGCTGCAATTATTCGAAGTTCAATTTGTGAATAATCGGCAGCCATCAGTAAATGATTATTGTCTTTGGGAATAAAAGCTTTTCTAATTTCTTGACCCTTCAGGGTACGAATCGGAATATTTTGGAGGTTAGGTTTGTTGCTACTTAATCTACCTGTACTAGCTACTGCTTGATTATATGTTGTGTGAATACGACCAGTATCAGGATTGATTTCTTCAGGAAGTGCTAAAACATAAGTGGTTTGTAATTTTTGAAGTGACCTCCATTCCATAATTTTCGCGACAATAGGGTGGGTTTTAGCCAAAAAAGAAAGGATATCTTCAGCGGTTGAATATTGTCCGGTTTTTGTTTTTTTTGGTTTCTCGACCAATTTAAGCTTATCAAATAAAATAACACCTAATTGTTTAGGAGACGCCAGATTGAAACTTTCACCTGCTTCTTCAAAAATATTTTTTTCAAGAATTTTAATATCTGATAAAAGAGTTTTAGAAAGTTCTTTTAAAAATTGTGTATCAAGATTTATCCCCTCCGATTCCATTGATGCTAAAACCTTAACTAAGGGGAGCTCAACCTTATCATATAGTGATATGGTGTTTGCATTGGATAGTTCCCTTTGAAAATGATGTTTTAATTGAAAAGTAATGTCAGCATCCTCCACTGAGTATTCAGTTTGTTTTACCAAATCAACCTCTCGCATGCTAATCTGATTTTTTCCTTTTTTCCCAATAAGTTCAGTAATGGATTGTGGTTTATAATTTAGATATGTTTCAGCTAAAATATTCATGTTATGCCTCATATCTGGATTTATTAAATAGTGTGCAATCATAGTGTCGAAAAGTGGCCCCTCTACTATGATTTGATTTTTTAAAAGTACTTTTAAGTCATATTTTAAGTTGTGGCCTATTTTTTCTATTTCTTTGTTTTCAAAGAAAGGTCGAAACTCCTGAATTACTNTCTGCGATTGATGCTGATCCTTGGGAATGGATAGATAGTAACCTTTATGATTATCCCAGCTGAATGCAATACCTACTAATTCAGCTTGAAGGCTATCGAGACTAGTTGTTTCTGTGTCAAAACAAACCGATTTTTGTGATAATATTTTTTTTAGTAGTAAACTTCTTCCTNTAGGGGAATTAATAAATTGATAATTATGTCTAACAGTTTTTAGATTCTCTTTGGAGTTTTCATTGAAAGACTTGCCTTGCCCTGGAGGAGGATTGAATAAATCAAATTGTTCAGGTGAAGTTTTTGTCAAAGACTCTTTTGATTTTTCAATATTTTCAGTAACTCCAATCTCTTTTTTTAATACAAATATTTTTTTAAAATTTTCTTGAATTCTCCTGAATTCCAATTCTTCAAAAATTCCGATTGATGCCTCAATATTTGGTGTTTTAAGTTCGTAGTCCTTTGCGTTAAATTTTACCGGTACATCAGTAATTATAGTAGCAAGTTTTTTTGAAATTATACCTAATTCTTTATTAGCCTCAATTTTTTCCCGGAGCTTTCCTTGTAGCTTATCTAAATTATTAAATAGGTTTTCCATACTACCAAATTCTTTAAGAAATTTTTTGGCCGTTTTATCTCCTACACCAGGTAAACCAGGAATATTGTCTACACTATCTCCCATCATCCCCAAATAGTCAATAACTTGTTCAGGACTTTTAATTTCGAACTTTTCTTGTATTTCGGGAATTCCCCAAACTTCTATACCATTTCCCATACGAGCAGGACGATACATAAATATATTTTCTGAAACAAGCTGGGCAAAATCCTTATCAGGAGTCACCATATAGGTTTTAAAATTTTCTTTTTCAGCCTGTTTCGCTATAGTTCCAATAATATCGTCCGCTTCAAACCCCTCTTTTACAATAACTGGGATATGCATAGATTCAAGGATTTTTTGTATGTAAGGAATAGCAATTAAAATTGCCTCGGGTGTTTCATCTCTGTTTGCCTTATATTCAGAATACATTTCTGAACGTATTTTTGACCCTCCTTTGTCAAAGCATACTGCAAGATGGTCTGGTTTTTCTCTTTTGATTAAGTCAAGTAAAGAATTCATAAATCCCATTATCGCAGAAGTGTTCATCCCTTTCGAATTNATCCTGGGATTTTTAATAAAGGCATAGTATCCCCTGAAGATAAGTGCAAATGCGTCAAGTAGGAATAATCTTTTTTTTTCGGTCATTAATAAAACATAATTATTGGACGGTTCAAGTTACAAAGATAAATTTTCGTTTGTGNTGACTAACGGGGTTTTGTAATTTAACGGCATGNAATTGCTATTCGATGATAATTACTTTATGAAACAGGCATTAATTGAAGCTCAAANGGCTTTTGAAGTTAATGAGGTACCTGTAGGAGCNGTCATTACNATAGAAAATAAAATTATAGCAAGAGCACATAATTTGACGGAACGTTTGAATGATGTTACTGCTCATGCGGAAATGCAAGCCATTACGTCGGCCTCTAATTTCCTGAATGGTAAGTACCTGATCGGCTGCACCTTATATGTTACGTTAGAACCTTGTGGAATGTGTATGGGAGCAATTTATTGGTCACAGCTCAGCAGAATTGTATTTGCCGCTTATGACCCAAAACGTGGATATAGTCAAACAAAAGTTTCACCTCACCCTAAAGCTAAAGTAAGTGGGGGAGTAATGGAGTTTGAAGCGGTAAAACTATTAAAAAATTTTTTTGACAATAAGAGGGAATAAAAAAGCCTCCCAATTGGAGGCTTAATTTTAAGTCGTAATGTATTTTTATAATAGGGCAATTTGAGAAGCTTGCTTCCCCTTGTTTCCTTCTTCTTCTACATACTCAACTTTATCACCCTCTTGGAGTGTAAGCCCATTCAGGGCAGAAACGTGAACAAAGACATCTTCAGATGTTTCGTCGTTGGTAATGAATCCATAACCTTTAGATCCATTAAAAAATTTAACTGTACCAGTCATTTATAATAAATTAATTTGTTGCAATTTACACTTTCTAATTTTGATAGAGGGAATTTTGTACTTATTTTTCCTCAGAATTTCGAAGTTTATCCATATTTTCTTTAGAAAAGGTATAGTCTTTTAGCCTTTTTCCTTTCCATCTGTACACTAAAAAAATTGGCATGTAGATAAAAGTTGCCGTTAATACAGTGAAACCTACAATTTTATTACCCTCAGTTACATTTACAAACGTTTTGATATAAAAACCTAAGATTAGGCCAATTAGAAGTGCTAAAAAAAAGATTCGNAAAAAATTTTTCATTAATTATACATTTTTTTGTAAAACTTTATTTGAAAGTCTTAGGCAATGATTTTAAATACAGCTCATCTAATTGTTCATTAGNTGGATTTGAGGGAGCATCAATCATTACGTCTCTGCCATGATTGTTCTTAGGAAATGCAATGTAGTCTCTTATGATTTCGCTTCCACCTAAAAGCGCAACAAGTCTATCTAAGCCTATTGCAATTCCGCCGTGGGGAGGAGCACCATACCGAAAAGCATCAATCAAGAAACCAAACTNATCTTTGGCTTGTTTTTCGGTAAACCCCAGTAAAGAAAATATTTTTTTTTGGAGTAGCGCATCATTAATTCTGATTGATCCTCCACCTACCTCATTTCCATTGATCACAAGGTCATATGCATTAGCTAGTACTTTCTTAGGGTTTGTTGACAATAAATTAATATGTTCATTTTTAGGGGCTGTAAACGGGTGATGGATTGCATGGAATCGTTCGTTTTCTTCATCCCAATCCAATAGGGGAAAGTCAATGACCCATAAAGCACGAAATTCGTCGGGTCTTCTGAGTCCAATACTTTCAGCGACTTCCAAACGTAAAGCNCTCATTTGCGTTTGGGTTNTTTTAGCTTCCCCAGNCATAACAAAAATTAGATCTCCAGCATGGGCATTGGTCATTTTTGCCCATTTTTCAAAATCATGTTGGTTAAAAAATTTATCAACAGACGACTTATAGCTTCCATCCTCATTGCATTTGACCCAAACCAAACCTTTTGCTCCAACTTGCGGTAGTTTAACCCAATCAATCCAATAATCAATTTGTTTTCTTGTATAATTAGCCCCACCAGGAACTGCAATACCAACAACTAGTTCTTCGCTGTCGAAAACATTAAAGTTTTTTCCTTTCGCCAGTTTATTNAGGATTCCAAAGGTCATTCCNAAACGAATGTCAGGTTTGTCGGTCCCATATTTTTCAATTGCNTCATTGTATGTGATTCTTGGAATATTTTCCAATTCAACATTTTTAATCTCCTTNAGNAAATGTTTAATNAGTTGATCAAATTGCGATAAAATGTCTTCTTGTTCGACAAAGGACATTTCGCAATCGATCTGAGTAAACTCTGGTTGCCGATCTGCTCTTAAATCCTCATCTCTAAAGCATTTTACAATCTGAAAATACTTATCAAATCCTCCCACCATTAATAATTGCTTAAAAGTTTGAGGTGATTGAGGTAAAGCATAAAANTGTCCGTTGTTCATTCTTGAAGGGACAATGAAGTCTCTTGCACCCTCAGGTGTTGACTTTATCAAATAAGGTGTTTCAATATCTATAAAATCAGCCTGGGATAAAAAGTTCCTTACGATCATTGATACACGATGTCTCAGNATCAAATTTTCTTTTACTTTATTTCGCCTTAAATCNAAATACCTATATTTCATTCGAAGTTCGTCTCCGCCGTCAGTTTCATTTTCAATTGTAAAAGGAGGAGTTTCCGANTGGTTTAAAATGCTTAATTCTGAAACTAATATTTCTATACCNCCCGAGGGGATATTTAGGTTTTTAGATTCCCTTTCAATTACTAAACCTTTAACTTGGATTACATCTTCCCTTCCAATTCCAGTAGATTTTTTAAAAACTGCTTTTGGAGTTCTTGTTTCGTCAAATACTAACTGGGTAATACCATAGCGATCTCTTAAGTCAATCCATGCAATAAAGCCTTTATTCCTNATTTTTTGCACCCACCCTGCAAGTGTGACTTCTTGATTTAAATTGGATTCGGAAAGTTCTCCGCAATTATGGGATCTATGCATTATTATTGGTTTCANAACAAAGGTAATAAGAACGCATCTTTTCCAATAATATATTTAGCTTTTAAAAATTCGTTTAAATTTAGTTTTNAACTGATACGNTATTAAGAATGTAGCTGGTACAATGATAAGAGTNAGAAATGTGGCAAAAGTTAATCCGAAAATTACTGTTTTGGCTAAAGGTCCCCAAAAAATAACATTATCNCCACCAATATAAATATTGGAATCCCAGTTTGAGAAAAGNGAAAAGAAATCAATATTTAGACCTATTGAAAGAGGAATTAATCCAAGAATGGTTGTTATAGCGGTTAAAATTACTGGTCGTAGTCTCGCTGTACCTCCCTGAATTATAGCTACAATAGCATCATCGTTGTCTAACATTTCTTCTTTGGAAATTCCAATTTCATTTTTCTTTCTATCAATTAATAATTGGGTATAATCTAATAATACTACACCGTTATTAACAACAATTCCCGCAAGGGAAATAATACCCATCATGGTCATTAAGATTACAAAAGGCATTTGAAAAAGCGTAATCCCCATGAATACTCCTGTAAAACTTAGAAAGATTGAAATTAATATAATTATTGGCTTAGAAATCGAATTGAACTGAAAAACTAATAGTAACATTATTAATGCTAATGCAGCTAGTAGGGCATTAGATAGAAAATTCATGTTTTTATCTTGTTCCTCAATCTCACCAGTAAATTTGAATTCCACTCCTAAATCTAAATTGTAATTCATTAGAGCTGATTTGACATTCGCCATTACTTCATTTGCATTATATCCAGCCAAAACGTCCGAATATAATGTCACCATTCGAACAGTCTTTCGATGTTTTATTGCACTAAATGATGCATTATTTTTTGTGCTAACTAGAGCGGCTATTGGAATTTCTTTTATTTTTCCTGATGATTGATCCCTAAAAGTGATGAATTGATTGAATAATGCATTGTTATCATAACGCTGATCATTTTTAAGCCTTACATTTATTTCATAATCCTTTCCATCTTTTTTGTATATGCCTGCTTTTGCTCCAAAAAGTGAAGCCCTTAACTGTCTCCCAACCATATTAGTCGTGATACCCAGTTCTCCTGCTTTTTCCCTATTNATNANAAGTTTTGCTCCGGGTTTATTTTTATTAACATCAACTTTTAACTCTTCAACACCTGGAATATTTTCATTATTCAAAAANAATTTCATCTNNTTTGCAGTTTCAATCAATTTTTCGTAATTCCTTCCTGATATTTCAATATTTATTGGGTATCCAACAGGCGGTCCATTNGCATCTTTTTCCACAGAAATTGATACACCTGGGTATTTTCCTTTTAGTTCTTTTTGAATTTCACTTCTTAAAATTTCACTTGATAAACCATTTCTATATTTAAATTCTCTCATGGTTAAAGTAATTTTGCCTTTGTGAGGCATCTCGTTAGTTACTCCACCGTCAATTTCTGGATTACCTGCNCCCGAACCAACTTGAGCTCCAAANTCTTCAACAAGAAAGTTATAAGACTGTTTGTTATATTTATTTTGACTAATAATTTTATCAATATCATGCTCAATTCTTTTAGTTATATCATTAGTTTTTTCAATATCTGTACCCTGTGGATATTCCAAATAAGTAAAAATTTGTAATGGCTGATTCTCTGGAAAAAACTCAATCTTAGGAGGAAAAACTCCAAATAAAATAAATGAAGAAAAAAGAAGAAGAAATGTACCAGTTAAAAAACCAATGGGCCGGTATCCTTTTAATGCTCTTGATAGAAAATTGCTGTAAGCTTTTTCTAAACTAGGTAAAAAGATCATTTTGAATTGAGAAGCAAGTTTTTTTATAAAATATTTGTAAACCCAAAGTAAAAGGGTAATGCAAATCATTAAGGTTCCTAAGCCTCTTATTACACCACTATTAAACAATAGTAAAACACCCAGTCCACCAAGAATTAGTGACACTCGATATAAACTTTTTTTTGAAATTTCGTGCTCATCTATTTCCATGTAGCGAGAGACAAGCATGGAATTGAAAAATAAAGCTACTATGAGAGAAGATCCTAATACTACAGATAGTGTAATCGGAAAGTAAATCATAAATTCTCCCATCAAACCAGGCCAGGCACCTAATGGAACAAATGCAGCTATGGTGGTAGCAGTAGAGACAATGATAGGAGAGGCAATTTCTCCAATCCCAGCCTTTGCTGCGTCAACCCTATCCATACCTTCTTTTTCCATTAACCTGTAAACGTTTTCTACCACTACAATCCCATTATCTACAAGCATTCCAAGTCCCATCACTAATCCGAATAAGACCATTGTGTTCATTGTATAGCCCATAAATGAGAGAATCATAAAAGACATAAACATGGACATTGGAATTGCAAACCCCACAAATAAAGCATTTCTAAATCCTAGAAAAAACATCAATACTATAACAACCA
>NZOY01000016.1 GCA_002695445.1 Flavobacteriaceae bacterium | reverse complement strand
AAAACTGCTGCATCAGCAGGTGTTTTTAATGTTGAACTAGAAAATCCAACACCCTTCATGTTATTAATATGGAATTTACTCTTTGAGGCTTCAACCCCTGCTAAAACATCGAAATTGTGATTACCAAGCCTTTTTCTATAATTAAGTAGGTTTTTCCAGTTCCAAGAATTCCTCACTGAAGCTGAAGAAGATGCTTGTGCTTCACCAGATTCACGTAATCGGCCATCACTATAAGCCTTTTGATTTGAGGATATACTATTCAGACCGTATTCTGTCCTAAAGTCAAGTCCATTAGCTATTTGGTATCTTATATACCAACTCGCAATGAAGCTTCTGTTTTTTATGTTAGTTGTAAATAAATCTATTCCAGCTCTTGAATTTCTCAGAACATTAAAATATGTTCCGTCTTCTTTATAAACCGGATGAATAGGTAGATTAGTATTTGACTTACCTACACCATTTTGAACTGGTACAGGTGAATTATTAACATAACTGAAATTCATATTTGAACCTATGCTAACTTTTTTATTAAGTTGATGAGTTAAGTTAGTTCTCGCATTTAATCTTAGATATTCGTTTCCAACAAAAATTGACTCCTCATCTAAAAAGTTACCACTTACAAAAAATTTAGTTTTTTCATCCCCACCAGAAGCCGAAATATTTCCTCTATAGGCTACCCCAGTTCTAAGGGCTGTGTCTTGCCAGTCAGTATCGGTTGCTAGTGCTTGACCTCTTGTCAATCCGTCAACTAAAACACCACTTGAATCCCAAAACTTGGTAGGATCATTACCACCGTTATACCAAGCTTCTTGAGCAAGGGTGAGGAATTCTTCTGCATTTACAAAATCAAGTTTTCTAGTGGTTTCAGATAAACCAATGTCAAAAGTGGCTTCAATTTTTGTATCACCTGACTGACCTTGTTTTGTAGTAATTAAAATTACCCCATTAGATCCTCTTGCACCATAAATAGCGGTAGCTGCAGCATCTTTTAAGATTTCCATTGATTGAATGTCATTTGGATTTATGCTAGATAGTAAGTTAGTTTCTATATCCATAAATCCGACATTGTTACCTCTATCCAAATAATTTCCATCCTCCATGATGATACCATCAACTACAAATAACGGCTCAGAGGATGCTACAGCTGAATTAGCACCACGAATTCTGATTTTTGTTTGAGCTCCAGACATTCCAGATCCAGTAACTACCTGAACCCCTGCTGCTCTACCTTGCAGGGCCTGTTCAAAAGATCCTAGAGCAGTATTTTTAACACTTTCACCGTCCACTCTTACAATAGAGCTTGATAGGTTTTTGGCAATTTGAGAGCCGTAACCTGTAACAATCACCTCTTCAAGTTTTTCACTTGACTCTTCTAATGAAATATTTAGGCTAGTTTGACCATTATATACTATACGTTGAGTAGTAAATCCAATGTAGCTAAATTCAATTTCATCACCCTCTGAAATATTATCAATTGAAAAGTTTCCGTCAAAGTCGGTTAATGTTCCATTTCCAGTTGTGTTATTAATAATGTTAACACCTGGAATAGGTTCACCATCAACCTCAACAGTACCTGTCAATTGCTGACCGAAGGCTTGTAAAGTAAATAAAAACGTGAAAAAGACTATTAAATAATTTTTCATACGTCAATGAATTTTTAAGATTATTTTAAAGTCAATATTCATAAATTATAAATATAATTTTTTTGATTAAAACTATTTCAAAAACCAAATAATCAGAGATAATTGTCTAAAGAATCAAAACCTTGAAGGCAAAAAAGATTACAAAAGATTAAGTTTAAATGCTGTTGTTTGGTTTAACTATATACACTTACGGTGCCAAACTTATGAATTTTAAAAAATATTTACTCTTTTTTAGCAATTAAATTTTGTAATTTTTTACTATAACCTTGTAGTTAGGCATCAAAAAAACTAATTAAGTTTTTTTTGGGGAATTTTTTAATTTTAATATGATTTCATAAATATTATAATTTTCAAATAAAAAGTGAAAAATAAAATCACATTAAAAAAAATTGCTCAGGAGTTAAATGTCTCGATATCTACAGTCTCAAAATCGCTCAAAGACAGTCATGAGATAGGGACAGAAACACGTGAACGTATTAAAGCTTTCGCTAAGTCCCAAGGATACAGACCCAATAGCATTGCTTTAAGCCTTAAAAACAAGAAAACCAAAACAATTGGCGTAATTATACCTGATTTGAATCATCATTTTTTTGCTTTGATTGTAAATGGAATTGAATTCGTTGCAAGAAAAAATGGTTATAATGTAATNGTTGCTTTATCGAATGAATCTTTTGAAAAAGAAGTAGTTAATATGCAAACTTTAGCCGATAGCCTCATTGATGGATTTATACTTTCGCTATCAAAAGAAACCCTAAAAAAACAAGACTATTATCANATTAATGAATCGATCAATCAAGGAATGCCTGTAGTGCTCTTTGATAGGGTTGTTGGTGAAATTAATTGTGATAAAGTTATTGTTGATGATTTTAAGGGAGCTTATGATGCTACTAAATTACTTATTGACAAGGGTAGAGAGAATATTTTACTTTTAACCACAGAGGATTATATCAATGTTGGTAGACTTAGAACACAGGGTTATATAAAATCTATTCAAGACAATGGCTTGTCATTAGAAAATCATTTAATAATTAAAGTTGAAGATGCATACAGCTCTGAAGATTCAATGCCTGAGC
Source organism: Flavobacteriaceae bacterium (assembly GCA_002695445.1). Lineage (GTDB taxonomy): Bacteria > Bacteroidota > Bacteroidia > Flavobacteriales > Flavobacteriaceae > UBA8316. The sequence continues at coordinate 32,126 of NZOY01000016.1, read as the reverse complement.
TTGAGAAAAGTATTGAGGAGGCTTTTGATAAAAATGAAAAAATTGACGGTATTTTCGCAGTTAATGAAATTTACGCAAGTGCTGCATTAAAAGTTATGAGAAGACTTGGAAAAATCGTGCCAAATGATGTCGGTTTAATTTCTTTTACCGATGGACTGATTTCTAAGTATTCATACCCATCATTAACCACAGTTAAACAACATGCTGAAGAAATCGGTAGGGTAGCTGCAGCTAAGTTAATTGACAGACTTAATAGAGAGGATTTGAATTCCAATTTTGAACAAACCGTTATAAAATCCGTTATAATAGAGAGAGAATCTACTTAAATTTATTTGCTTTTTAATATAATTCCACTAAGTTTGATGTANAAAACTAATATACACTTCACAATTTAGTTTTAACGGGCTCAAAGCTCTTTAAGTAAATTATATATGAAACAAAAATCCCTGAGTTTTTGGGATATCTGGAACATGAGTTTTGGATTTCTTGGAATTCAATTTGGNTATGCATTACAAGGGGGCTTCATGTCCAGGATTTTTCAAACTCTCGGAGCATCTACAGATGATATTCCGCTTTTATGGGTTGCAGCTCCATTAACGGGTTTGATAGTGCAACCCGTTGTTGGATACCTTAGCGATAGAACATGGCATAGCAGGCTTGGAAGAAGGCGACCTTACTTTCTAGTTGGTGCAATTTTAAGCTCACTTGCTCTTTTTATAATGCCTTATTCTCCAGTTTTATGGATTGCTGCCGGTTTACTTTGGATCCTCGACGCATCAATCAACATAAGTATGGAACCATTCAGAGCATTAGTTGCAGATAAATTACCAAATCAACAAAGAACTTATGGATTTGTAGTTCAAACACTAATTATCGGTATTGGCACATGGGTAGCTAGTAATCTTCCTTGGTTTGTTTCAACTTTAGGTGTAAGTGACGCTGCTGCACCTGGTGTTATTCCTTTATCTGTCAAAATTGCCTTTTCTATTGGCGCAATTATTTTTTTGGGAAGTATTTTATATACAATATTTACTACTTCAGAAACTCCCCCAGATGATATAAAGGCTTTTAAAAAGAAGATTAAAGAAGAAAACAATGGTGCTTTGAGTGAAATATTTCAGAATATTTTCAAAATGCCAAAGACAATGTTTAAACTTGGAATAATACAATTCTTCAGCTGGTTTGCATTTTTTTCAATGTGGAGTTTAGCCAATCCAGCATTGACAGAACATGTATTTAAGGCTCCTGTGCCTGTAGAAAATAATTTTGATTTTANAGTTTCAACTGATGCAGCAGCATTTGATAGTCAAAATGAGGCCTTTCAAAAAGCATCAAACTTAGTTGGTGCTAATATGGGTGTATATGGACTTTCTTCAATGGTTTTTGCTCTATTATTGACCTTTTACAGTTCTAAAAAAAGAGTTAATAGAAAATATTTACACATGCTTTCTTTGTCCATAGGAGGTTTCGGATTCTTGATGATGTATTTTATTCCTGATCCTGATTTATTATGGATTTGGTTTTCTATGGTTGGAATTTCGTGGGGGAGTATATTATCTATGCCGTATGCTATGTTGTCAAGTTCTATTGATCCAGAAAAAATGGGAATTATGATGGGAATATTTAATATGTTTATTGTTATTCCTCAAATTGTAGCTGCTATTGGTGGAGTTAATTTTTTATATAGACTGCTTGGAGATGCCCCTATATTTGCCATAGTGGTTGCTGGTCTCTCACTTCTTATTTCCGCAATATCCAATTTATTAATCACTGAAAAAAATGTAATTAGTTACTATGGATAATTTTGAAATAAAAGGTTTAATTTTTGATCTTGATGGCGTTATTGCTGACACTGCTCATTTGCATTATAAAGCTTGGTGTGAAATTGGACAGCAATGGGGATTTAATTTATCTATTTCCCAGAATGAGGAATTAAAAGGAATAAGCCGAAAAGATTCAATCATAAAGATAGCTAATTGGGCAGGGAGAAATCTCTCTGAAGCTGAGTTAGAGGATTTAGCCAAAAAAAAAAATGAAAAATATTTAAAGTTTTGCGAAAATATGGGAACTGGAGATATACTACCTGGTGTTTACGATTTTATTATTACTTGTGGTAAAAAAGGTTTTAAACTTGCAGTTGGTTCAGCAAGTAAAAATGCTAAAATCATTCTTCAAAAACTTGGAATAGATGACCTTTTCTCGATAATTGTAGATGGAAATATGGTAGAAAAGTCAAAACCTGACCCTGAAGTATTTTTAAAAGGTGCAGAAATTTTAAATTTAAAACCCAATAGCTGCGTTGTTTTTGAAGACTCTCAATCAGGAATTCAAGCTGCTATTAATGCGGGAATGTTTTCCGTGGGCGTTGGGCAAAAACATTTAGAAAGTTGTAATCATATGATAGAAAATTTTAATGGTTTTAGCCCTGAAAAACTGATATCTAAATTATCAAATTCTTTTAACTAATGAATCAAAGTTATATCCATAAAGACAAGTGGAGTATTATCGAGAAGGGATTTAGTCCTAATAATGTTAAATCATCTGAAAGCATATTTAGTATTGGTAATGGTTCAATGGGTCAGCGCGCTAATTTTGAAGAAAAATATTCAGGACCATCTTTTCAAGGCAGTTACATTGGTGGAGTTTATTATCCAGATAGGACAAGAGTAGGCTGGTGGAAAAATGGTTACCCAGACTATTTTGCTAAGGTTCTCAATGCTCCAAATTGGATTGGTATAGATTTTAAGATTAACGGGGAAGATCTTGATCTTTATAAATCAAAGAAAGTTATAGATTTTAAACGTATACTCGATATGAAAAATGGGCTTTACACTAGAACTTTTAATGTTGAATTAAAAAACGGGGTTATTGTTCGAGTTGAGGTAAATAGGTTCATTTCAATGGATCAAAATGAAATAGGCGCAATTCAGTATAATATTCAATTGATAAATGATAATGCAAAAATTAAAGTTTCACCATATATAAATGGTAAGGTTAAAAATCAAGATAGTAATTGGGATGATCCTTTTTGGAAACATTTAGATCATGAAAATGATGGGAAATCTGCTTTTCTGCTTTCTAAAACTAATAAAACAAATTTTAATGTTTGCACATATATGTATGCTGATCTCTGCCTCAATGGGAAGCAGTTGTCAAATAATGATAAGTCTTTTAAAGAAGATTTAAAATTAGGATACTTGAGTGAAATCGAACTTTTAAAAGGGGATAAGTTGACATTAACAAAATACGGAGGATATACGGTTTCCTTAAATCATCCTGTCAATAAATTAAAAGGCGTTGCTAAAGAAAAAATTAATTACGCAAAATCAAAAGGGTTTCATGGCCTTCTAAAAGATCACGAGTATCGATGGAATATAATTTGGAAAATGTCTGATATTGAAATTAAAGGGGATCTTGAGGCTCAACAGGGTATTCGATTTAACATTTTTCAGCTCAATCAAACTTACACGGGTAAAGATTCCAGATTAAATATTGGACCAAAAGGGTTTACTGGAGAGAAATATGGTGGAAGTGCCTACTGGGATACCGAAGCATATTGCCTCCCCTTTTACATGGTTACCAAAAATGCTGATGTTGCTAGAAATTTATTAAAGTATAGATATGATCAACTACCAAAAGCGATTGAGAATGCTCAGAAACTTGGTTTTGAAAATGGAGCAGCCCTTTTTCCAATGGTTACAATGAATGGAGAGGAGTGTCATAACGAGTGGGAGATTACCTTCGAGGAAATTCATCGTAATGGAGCTATTGCATTTGCTATTTTTAACTATGTCAGATATAGTGACGATCAAACTTATATTCCTCAGATGGGGTTCGAGGTTCTACTTGCTATAGCAAGATTTTGGAAGCAAAGAGTAAATTATTCTACTAAAAAAGAAAAATATGTGATTCTGGGGGTAACCGGCCCAAATGAATACGAGAACAACGTAGACAATAATTGGTATACAAATTACATTGCAAAATGGTGTTTAAATTACTCTGCTGAGCAATATCACATTTTGAAGGTTCAACACCCTAATGAATTTGAAAATATTTATATAAAAACAAGTGTCAATGATAAGGAGGTCGAAGAATGGGTGTCAATTGCTAATAATATTTACCTACCTTACAGTGATGAGCATCAAGTTTACCTTCAGCAAGAAGGTTTTTTGGATAAGGAATTAGTTACAGTAAGACAGCTAGACCCAAAACATCGTCCTATAAATCAAAATTGGTCATGGGATAGAATTTTACGCTCCCCATTTATCAAACAAGCCGACACCTTACAGGGGTTTTATTTTTTCGAAGATGATTTTACAAAGGATGAATTAGAAAGACACTATAACTTTTATTCTGCTTTTACTCTTCATGAATCATCATTATCTCCATGTGTTCATTCCATCTTAGCTTCAAAATTAGACAAAATGGATGACGCATATGAGTTATATTTAAGAACATCAAGACTAGACCTAGACGATTACAACAAAGAGGTTGAGGAAGGACTTCATATAACAAGTATGACTGGAACATGGATGAGTATCGTTTTTGGTTTTGGAGGTTTAAAGATTGTTCAGGGTATGTTATCTATTGACCCAAAACTCCCAAAACACTGGAAAGGACTGTCTTTTAAAATTAATTTTAGAGGAGAAAATCTAGCTGTGAATATAGATGAAAAAAATTGTGATTTTAGCTGGAGTGGAAATAATCCTATAAATTTAATTTTGAGAAATAAGAGGATAAGAATAAACTCNAANAAATCGAAAAAAATTATTTATTCATGAAANTTGTAAANTTTTTTGTTGCACTAATTATTNTGGNAAAATCTTATTCACAGATTGAGAGAGTNGAACCTCCNAACTGGTGGGTAGGAATGAAAATGTCTGAAATTCAGATTATGATATANGGAAAAAAAATNGCTGAATTAGATCCCAAAATNGATTCAGAGTCCATTAGATTGAAAGCAATAGATAGAGTTGAAAATCAAAATTATATTTTCTTAACCATTCAAATTCCAAAAAACACCCTACCCCAAAGTTTTAAAATTAATTTTCTTAAGGGCAAAAAAGTTAAAATATCTCACGATTACCCAATTTTAAAAAGAAATGAAAACTCCTCAAATGTGATTGGNTTCAATCAAGAGGATGTGATGTATCTAATTACCCCTGATAGATTTGCTAATGGTAACACCCAAAATGACGAGTTGAGCTACATGAAAGAAAAATTAGGTAGTGGTAATTTTGACAGACATGGTGGAGATTTGCAAGGTATAATNGATCATCTAGATTATATAGAANATNTAGGTTTTACTGCAATATGGCTGAACCCTGCTCTAGAAAATAATATGGAAAAAAGTTCATACCACGGATACTCTACTACAGATTATTATAAGGTTGATCCNAGGTTTGGAAGTAATCAAAAGTTTATAGAGTTAAGTAAAAAGGCAAAAGAAAAGGGAATTAAAATCATAATGGATATAATTCCAAACCATTGTGGAAGTGAACATTGGTTCTTTCTTGACCCACCAATGAGTAATTGGTTTAATAACCAAAGTAATTTTGTAAACACTACTCATTTAAGACAATCCATTCAAGATATTCATGCCTCGGAATTTGATAGAATAGGACACACAGATGGTTGGTTTGTTAAGACAATGCCAGATTTAAATCAAAGAAACCCTTTAGTTTCAAAATATTTTATACAAAACGCAATTTGGTGGATTGAATANGCTAGTTTATCTGGTTTTAGAGTTGATACGTATCCCTATTCTGATAAAAATTTTATGACTGATTGGACAATGAAAATAATGGAGGAATACCCATTNTTTAATATAGTTGGAGAGGAATGGNCTGAAANCCCTGCCATAACTTCATATTGGCAAAGAGGAAAAAACAATCATGATGGATATATTTCATTTTTACCTAGTTTGATGGATTTTCCAATACAAATGGCCTTTATAGAATCCTTAAATGACGATTTTGGTTGGGGAAAAGGATTCATAAAAGCATACCGTATGCTCGCAAATGATTTTCTATATGCTGAACCTTACAACCTTGTAATATTTCCAGATAATCACGATATGACCAGGTTTTTTACTCAGGTTAAAAATGACCTAGATNTATTTTACATGGGGATTGTTTATTATGTTACAATGCGAGGGATTCCNCAATTTTTTTATGGTACTGAAATTTTAATGAATAGTNANGAAAACCCNGGAAATCATGGTCTGATTAGATCAAATTTCCCTGGTGGATTTCCAGGTGATAAAGTCAATGCCTTTACAAGAGAGGGTCTCAATTCAGATCAAATCAAAACCCTCGATTTTTTTAAAAAGTTACTTAATTGGAGGAAGAGGAACGAGACAATTCACCATGGAAAACTAATTCAATTTGCTCCAAAAACTGGAGGAAAAGATGAAATATATTCATATTTTAGAATTCATCAGGGGAAAAAAGTATGGGTATTATTTAATAGGAATGACCAAGCAAAGCAAGTTGAAATGTTCAGATATAGAGAACTAATTGAAAATCATGAACAAGGGTATGAAGTTTTAACAGATCGAAAAATTGACCTTGGAGAAAAAATAATTATTGAGGCTAAATCATCAATGATAATTGAACTAGAATAATTAGTTATGAAGATTTTCAGTAGCCTTTTTCTTTTAATACTTGTTTTTCAAACTAATAATATAATAGCTCAAAAAGCTAAAATTTCGAATTTTGAAATAGCAAGTGCTGTGATTTACGAGGCTAACATAAGACAGTACTCAAAAGGGGGAACCTTCAGTGAATTTACTAAAGANCTTCNTGTGCTTAAGGAATTAGGTGTAAAAATAATTTGGTTAATGCCTATAAACCCTATCTCCTCTACTAGAAGTAAGGGACCATTAGGTAGCTACTACGCTGTTTCTGATTATAAAAAAGTAAACCCTGAATTTGGTACCGAGGAAGATTTTCGAACTCTGGTTAAAAAAGCACATGATTTAGGGATATATGTAATATTAGATTGGGTACCAGGACATACGGGCTGGGATCATATTTGGATAAAAGAACATCCGGAATTCTATCTAAAGAATGATAAAGGGGAAATAACTGATCCNATAAATCATANTACCGGAAAATCATGGGGCTGGACTGATGTAGCAGATCTAGACTATAATAATAAAAGGATGAAAAAAGCTATGAGTAACGCAATGAAATATTGGATTGAAGAATTTGATATTGATGGTTATCGTGTAGATCAAGCTTATGCAGTTCCTGAGTCGTTTTTCAACAAAACCTTTAAATTACTNAGGTCTTTGAAACCTATTTTCCTTTTAGCAGAGACCGATNTAGAACATCCTGGAGGGATTAATCTAGTTAGTAAGTTTGATGCCTCCTACCATTCTGGAAATTACTTTTTAAAGCAAATTGCTCAAGGTAATATGACAGTAAATGAATTTGAAAACCACTTGAATTCAGTTTTGGAAAAACATAAAGACGAAAATATNATTTTAAATTACACATCTACACATGATGTTAATTCTTGGCAAGGAACCTCAGAAGAGCTTTATGGAAATGCTTATGAAATGTTAACTGCGTTTACATACATTTTTCCAGGCATGCCTCTAATATATAGCGGACAAGAGTATGATTTGAACAAACGTTTGTTGTTTTTTGAAAAAGATTTTTTTCCAAAGAAAAAAGGAAAAACNATAACTTTTCTTCAAAAACTAGGTAAACTTAAAAATACCAACAAAGCTTTAAATACTGGTGCAGGAGGGGCAGACTACCATTCATTAACTGGGTTGGTTAAGATGAAATATGGAAAGGAGAATCAAATTTTTGCATTTGAAAGATCCAATTCAAAAAATAAAGTGATTTTTATTGCGAATATGAGTAAGAATTATGCCCAGTTTACAATGGATTACAATGGGGCTTTTAAAACTTTTTCTGACGGGAGGTTAAAGCATATGTCAGACAGTTACGAATATGTGATGAAGCCATGGGAATTTTGGATTTTGTTGAATTAAAATTTTAAATCGTAGATTAAATAATCTTAAATTTTTTTCATGAGAAAAATAGTTTTTATAAATCTTTTTTTGTTTTCTCTTTTTCTTTCAATTGCTCAAAGGACTAATCCTACCATAAGGGAGGAGTCTAAAGTTCCTAAATATATTTTACCAGAACTTTTAAAATCTGATACTGGAAAAAAGATTAATAATCAAATTGAATGGGAGAGAATTAGAAGACCAGAGATTTTAGAACATTTTTCAAANGAGATGTATGGAATAGTTCCAGGAAATTCATTGTCACCTGAAGTTAGAATTTTAGAGGAAGCTACAATAGCTCTTAACAGTAAAGCTATTAGAAAGCAGATCCAATTAATTTTTAGAAATAAAATTGACTCAATTTCTTTAAATATTTTGATTTATACTCCAAATAAAAACNTTAAGGTGCCAGCTTTTTTTGGATATAATTTTGCTGGTAATCATTTAATTCATAAAGACCCATCAATCTTAATCGATGGTAAAACAGAAGATCAATTAAGCAGACATTCGAAAGAAAATTTTAACCAAAAAAAAAGGGGTGAAAGAACATCTCGCTGGTCTGTTGAAAAAATTATCGAATCTGGTTATGGGATCGTTACACTAAACTATAATGATGTTGATCCTGACAGAAATGATTTTTCTGATGGTGTTCATTCCCTTCTATATAATATAAATCAAACTAGGCCTGAAGCTCATCAGTGGGGTTCGATTTCTGCTTGGGCTTGGGGTATGTCTAGAGTATTGGATTATTTGGAGACAGATGAGTTAATAGATGCAAAAAAAGTTGTTCTATTTGGTCACTCTAGGCTGGGAAAAACTTCTTTGTGGGCAGGTGCACTCGATCAAAGATTTTGTATTGTAATATCNAATAACTCTGGTTGCGGAGGAGCGGCACTTTCTAGAAGGAGATTTGGTGAGAAAGTATCAGATATTACAACCAATTGGTCACATTGGTTCGCAAAAAATTTCAAAAAATATAGCGAGAAAGAGTCTTTACTTCCCATAGATCAGCATATGTTGATAGCANTAATNGCGCCAAGACCAGTTTATGTTGCAAGTGCTAGTAAAGATTCTTGGGCTGACCCTAAAGGAGAGTTTTTAAGTGCAAAGGAGGCGTCTACTGTTTACCAATTGTATGGGCTTCAAGGTCTAGAAGACGAGGAATATCCAGAGGTAAATACACCTATCCATAAAAAAATAGGATATCATCTGCGCGATGGGAAGCACGATGTAACTGAATATGACTGGAGACAATATATAAAATTTGCTAANAAACATTTANATTAGATTTGCTAAANANAACTTCCCCACCAATCTGAATTGGGTTTATAATCTGGTTTTAGNTCATCCTTTCTTCTTTTTTCAACCTTTTNTTTAATCTTGATTTTATGTTGATTCAGCCANTTTNTTTCNTCCTCTTTATTATAAATTGGATCAACCTCAGGTATTTTTGCATTCGTTGAGATAAGCCACTCCTCAAGAGTTTTATTTAACTTGGAAGCTATTTTGGGATGCTGATTTACGATATTCATTTTTTCACCAATATCATTTTTTAGATTATACAACTCATTTTTCCCGTCTTCGAAATACTTGATTAATTTCCAATTCCCCATTCGAACAATTGCACTTGGATCTCCACCTTGATTTCCATAATGAGGATAGTGCCAAAAAATTGGACGTTCACCAAATGTTTCTCCTTTTAGCAGGGGTACTAAACTTTTCCCATCCACCTCAACTGGATTTTCTATTCCTGCTAACTCTAATAAAGTAGGGAATAGGTCCGCTCCCATTACTGGAGTATCTATTTTTTTTTCATGAATATTTAACTGAGGTGTTTTGATAAAAAAAGGAGTTTTTGTACCCGCCTCCCATTGATAACCCTTTCCCCCTCTTAAGGGCAAGTTACTTGTAGCAAATGCATCTCCTGCAGAAACTCCACCATTATCAGACACAAAAATAACCACTGTATTTTTTTCTAAATTCAGTTCATCTAGAGTTTCTAGTACATGACCAACTGCGTCATCAGTCTGTTCAACTAATCCTGCATAAACGGGACTATCCTGTTTAATTCTCATTGGAAGTCTTTTTTCCATGAAAAATCCCTCCTCAAGTATACCCTGTGCCTCTGCTTTATCTCTATATCTTTCCCATTTCCCCTTAGAGGTCTGAATTGGTGCATGAACAGCATAAAAACTTAGGTAAGCAAAAAATTTATTTTCTTTATTTTCTCTAATAAAATTAGCAGTCTCTTGAGCAAGCTTCATAGAAAGTGAAATTCCTTTTTCCTCAGGTTTATCCTCTAGAAAAGGATTGTTAAAAGGTGAGAAAAACCCTCCTGAGTATGGACCACCCATTCGATAACCACCCTTATTTATTTCAAATCCATGGTCAGTTGGTAAAGATTTTTCTTTTAATGATCCTAAATGCCATTTTCCTGCAAAAAAGGTTTTATAATCATTCGAAAGAAAAACTTCGGGGAGGGTAATCATTTCAAATGGAAGGTGATTAACATAGTTACAGGGTAAGAGTTTTGTTTTACGACCTTTAGTTCTCCAATCGATTCCACTTTTAGCTCCAATCCAATCTGTGATTCCATGATTGGTCGGATAAAAACCGGTCAATAAACTTGCTCTTGATGGACTACATACAGATGCATTAGCATAACCCTGTTTGAAAAGAGTTCCTTCTTTAGCAATTCTATCAATATTAGGGGTTTCATAAAAACTGCTCCCCATCACGCTTAGGTCATAGTATCCTAAATCGTCAACAACAATAAATAAAAAGTTTGGTTTTAAATCGGTTTTTTTGCAAGCAAAAATCAAAATAAAACAAGTAAACAAAAAGATTTTTTTCATTTTAATTAATTTAAGTTTTATATGAGCGAACACTTTCGAAAATAACTGTTCCAAGTATTAAAAATCCACCAAATATTGTATTCATAATAGGAAATTCACCCAAAACAATCATACCAATAATGATTCCATAAACAGGTTGAATACTACTGATAATGCTTGCGGTGCTTATTGTAAAGTTCCTGAAGCTATAAATGAATAAAGTGTGTCCTGTTGCTGTAGTAAGAAAAGCAAGNATTAAAATTGCAGGTATGGAATCTTTTAAACCNGTCATATCATAGATAAAAAAAACGGGAGACAATAAAACTGAGACAATAATTAGCTGATATGCCATTAATATTGAACCCTCATATTCATNAGCCTTTTTCTTCATAAAAATGTTTCTGATTGAGTAGCAAAATGCAGAAAATACGCCAAACCCGATTGCTTTGAAATGATTGTTTTCTAAATCAAATTCTGGTACCAAAAAATAAATACCTACAATTACCATTAGCCCTAAAAATAGATTTGATTTTTTAAATTTATTATTCAACATTAGTGGCTCTAAAAATGAGGTAATAACTGGATAAGTAAAGACTGATAACATACCTATAGCAACACTTGATAATTTTAGTGAAATGAAGTANGTTATCCAGTGAGTACCCATAAGAATACTACTTACTAAAATCGTAAAACGATCCTTTTTTTGGATTTTAAAACTAAGTTTTTTGTACTTGCAAAACAGAATTAAAGGTANAGCACCTAAACAAGTCCTTAAGGCAATNATTATCGGGACTGGAAGNTCAATGAACCTTCCTAAAGCTCCAGATGTACTGATGATTAAAACAGCAATATTAAGCTGAAATAAATTTATTAATGAGCTGTTTTTTTGCATTAAGCCATTTTATAAAACTCTTCCCAACCTTTTCTTGGAGGATGACCTTTTAAAAGTTTATTCGCTAATTTATTATTTGTAATCTTTTTATTTTTTCTATCAAAATGAATTGTTTGATTGAGTTGTTGAGCGATAGTTCCTAAACAAAAAACCTGAGATAATGGAGCAGATACTTCAAATGGAGATAAAGTTTTTTCTATACCTCGGGCTGCATTGATAAAATTCATGAAATGATTAGTATCACTTTTGTAAAACTCAGGTAGATTAGCTTTGAAATCTTTTCCATTACCATCCCCAATAACCTTCAATGTCCTGTGGTGTGACCCCCCTTTAAATGTGAGATCTTTACCATAAATTACTTTNCCAGGTCTTAAAGTATNNGGTTTTGGCCTGACCATTCCTTTGTTGGCTTTAANTGTNGTGTCAATTTCTAAANCTCCGTANTCCTTNGGNAACTCNGGGAGGTTATCAACTCCGTCATACCATGTAACATTAACTTTTGGCATAATTCCTCTTTTTGGAAAACTGAATTTTAATGTACTAGATTGAGGATAAAAAAAGTTATTATGTCCTACAATTTTAGTTGGTTCAATTTTGGTTGGTAAACCTAAATTAAGGAATTGATGAAATCCATCCATTAAATGAGCACCCCAATCTCCAAGTGCACCGTTTCCAAAATCATACCAGCATCTCCATTGTCCATCAATATAGTCCTTGTGATACTCGTGATAAGGATATGACATTAGCCAAGTGTCCCAATCTANTGTTTTAGGAATTGAACTGCTAACTGGAAAACTTTTAATATTTGTATCCCAACCATGCCATCTTCTACCACCATTCATGTGAACAGTAATTTTTTTAACATTTTTAATTATACCTTTATTNACATAGGTTTTAAACTGATAGTAATTGTCCNGGCAATGTCCTTGATTTCCCATTTGTGTTGCAACATTAAACTTTTTAGCTGCCCTAATTAAAATTTCAGATTCATTAAAGGTTCGTGTTAGTGGTTTTTCTACATACACATGTTTTCCTAGTGACATAGATAAAATGGTAATTGGGAAATGAGAAAAGTCTGGAGTTGCCACACTAACAGCATCTATTTTNTCTCCCATTTTATCAAACATTTCTCTAAAATCCCTATGTTTACTTGCTTTAGAGTGAGTATCCATAGCTTTAATTGTTTTCTTCCCACCCAAGTTAACATCACATAAAGAAATAATATTTGCAGCACCGGTTGCATACAAATCTCTTATTACACTCGCACCTCTATTTCCTATTCCACAGCATGCTATGTTTAATTTATCATTTGGAAGGATAACAGCTTTTTGGGTTATCAAACCTTTAGAATCTTTAATTTCCTTCTTAGAAAAAAGTACATGGCTTGGTAAAATAATTAAGGAACCTAATGAAATCCCTGTTTTTTTTATAAAATCCCTTCTGTTTTTATTAGCTGAAGTATTTTTTAATTTCATGTTTTAATATTTAAATAATAAAATCCTGCATTTAATAATTTAATTTTTACTTTCGTGAACTNTAAATTTGCAATTTTTTTTTTNATTAAACCAAACTTGAATTTATTTGTCNAATTATTGAATAGCNTGATATTATGAAAAAATTAATTCAATTGCAATATATATTACTGGTTTTAACAATTTGTGCTGTTGAAGCACAGGAATTTCANGGNAGTGCNTTTTATTTTGCGAAGACAAATGTAAATACAGATTTTACAAAAAACATCCCCATTGAAAGAAGACAGTATGTAATTGATAGAATAAAGAGAAATTCTGAAAAAAACTATCAGCTGGATTTTAATAATATTTCTTCTGTTTTTTTTGAGGAACAGCGTTTGGAAGCCTCAGGGTCAAGTGGAAGAGGATCTAGTTGGATGTCATCAATGAGTCCAATACAAGGAATATTATATAGAGAATATTCTTCAAAAACTTTCATCAACAGGGTTGAACTTTTTGGGAAATTCTTTTTGATTAAGGATTCTCTGCCTCAGAGTAAGTGGGTTATGTCTGGAGAATCAAAAAAAATAGGATCATATACCTGCTATAAAGCTACATTGACTAAAGAGGTCCCACAAAGAGTTTTTGGGTTTGGACGACAAAGTGAAAACAATGAAAATGATAAACCTAAAATGAAAAAAATTGTAATTGAGGCTTGGTTCACCCCTCAAATACCTGTCGCTACCGGTCCAGCAAAACATAACGGTTTACCTGGTTTAATATTGGAGGTAAGTAATGATAATACCACGATCCTTTGTACTAAAATAGTAATGAATCCTAAGGAAAAATTAAAAATTAAAGTACCAAAAAAAGGAACTGTAGTAACCTTAAATGAGTATGAAGAAATAAGGACAAAAAAGGCTGAGGAAATGCGTGAAATGTTTAGAAGAAGAGGGGGTNGTGGTNGAAGACCTGGNCGACGNAATTAAAAATTACAGTTTGAAAAGAATACTTTTTTTAAGTTTTTTCTTAATATCAACCAATCTATTACTATCTCAGAACATTGATTTTGAAGGATNNATATNNGATTCTGATGGAAATAANATNATGGGCGCCAATATTGTTGCTATTGAGAAAGAAACTCAAATATTAGATGGTTTTGGTATCTCAAATGAAGATGGCTATTTCAGATTGACTCTAAAAAGTGGTGTCGATTATGATATTAAAATTTCTTTTATTGGATTTAAAGAAGTTACTTTTATTTTAAATGAAACAAACAATATAAATAGAAATATTGTTTTAGAGGTTCAAGCAGAAACTCTGGATGAAGTTGAATTAGTCTACGAAATGCCTGTGACAATTAAAGGAGATACGATAGTTTACAACGCTGATTCTTTNAACACTGGGTCAGAAAGAAAATTAGAGGATGTTCTTAAAAACTTACCCGGTATAGAAGTGAATGACGAGGGCAGGATAGAAGTTGAGGGCAAAGAAGTTACTAAAATTACTGTTGAGGGCAAAGATTTTTTTGATGGAGATTCAAAGCTCGCTACTCAAAACCTACCAGCAAATGCTGTTGGTAAAGTTGAAGTTTTAAGAAATTTCTCAGAGGTAAATCAATTAAGAAGTGTTACNAATAATGAAGACAATGTTGCAATNAACATTAGCTTAAAAAGTGGCAAGGATAAATTTTGGTTTGGTGAAATTGGAGGAGGAGGAGGAAATGATGATCGCTTTATTGCTGCACCGAAAATTTTTTATTATTCNAAAGATTTAAGTATGAATATGTTACTAAATTCCAANAATATTGGGGATCCCCCTCTTACTAGGAGAGATTTTTATCGCTTTGGAGGAGGGTTTAATAATCTTAATGCAAGAACAGGGACATCAATAAACATTAGTTCAGATGACGCAGGGATTACGGAATTACAAAATAATAGGGCGAAATCAATAGATGCTCAATTTGGCGCTTATAATTTTAGTTATTCGCCAACTGAAACTGTTGAATTTAGTGGGTTTGCAATTTACTCTCGAGCAGAAAATCATTTAGAAGAAAAAAACACCAGAACTTATAATGTTTCAAATGAAGTTGAAGAAACCTCGGAATTTTCTATCCAGGATACTGAACAAAAATTATATAAGTTTTCCGCAGAATTTAATCCTAATGAGTCGCTTCAATCAGAATATAATCTTTTATATAAAACATCAAATCAGAAGGAGGTCTCTGACTTAACTACTATATCTACCAGAAATGGGTTAAGAGTTCCTGAGCAAATAGGTCAATTAAGACAACAAACTCCCTTTTCATTAAATCAAGAGTTAAGATTTTACTACACTCATAGGGAAAATCATATTTTTTCTCTTGAATTACAACACCTTGCTCAGGAAGAGGATCCATTTTACAGAGCTATAAAACAATTTCAGCCATTTGGTAAAGTTCTAGATCTTAACCAAGATCAAGAGAATTTTAATATCAATCAAGATCGCAATGTTAAAACCGATAAAGTTGAAGGTAAATTAGATTATTATTTTATTCTTTCTCCCAAGGCCAATATAAACTTGACATTTGGCGTGACAGATGTACGTCAAGGTTTTGATTCATCAATCTTTCAAATTTTAGATAACAATTCAATCCTGGATTTTAATGAAAATAATCTATTTAATCGTGTTAACTTTCATTTTCAGGATGCTTACTCAGCGCTTCATTACCGTTTTATTAAGGGTATTTTTACTTTTGATCCTGGGGTCACATTTCATTATTACAAAACAACTACTGATCAATTGAATTTAATTACTAGTGACGCGTATTCATTTATTCGACCTGATTTCAGAGTTTTGATGAAGTTAAAAGAATCGGAAACCTTGAGACTTATTTTCCGCTCTACAAGACAATTCACTGATATCAACAATTTGGCTGAGGGATTTATTTTTAGAAATTATAATTCCTTTTTTCGGGGAAATTCCAATTTGGAGGCAGCTTTTTTCAATGTAGTTAACTTGAATTATCAAAGTATCAATATTTTTAATTTCACTAATATTTTTGCCAACCTTAGTTATTCAAGGAGGGATAATGCCATTCAAAATACTACAGCTGTCCAAGGAATAAATAGTGTTAGATCTGCTACTAATTCTGATTTTCCNAGATACACATACACAGCATCAGGAAGAATTGATAAAAGATTTAAAAATTTTAAAGGAGGTTTAAATGTTAACTTCAATTATAGTGATTTTAACAATGTGATAAATAATAACCCAACTGAGTCTATAAATTTTAATCAAAGATATAGTGCTAATATTGCTACCAACTTTAGAAATATGCCAAACCTTGANGTTGGATATTCATACAATGTTAGAGACTACACCAATGGTAATGTTCAAAGCAAGTTTTTTACTGACTCTCCTTATGCAAGATTTGATGCTTATTTTCTAAATGGTTTTATTTTTGAGGCAAAATATACCTACAATTATTACCGTAATGAGATTCAAACCTTAAATGAATATAGGTTTTTAGAAGCTGAACTATCCTTNAACAAAAAAGGNTCTAAATGGGAGTTTGGTATAGCAGCAACAAATATTCTAAATGATACAGAAATTAATCGAGACAGTTTTAATCAATTTTCTGTAACTACAAATTCATATATTATACAACCTCGTTATGTTGTTTTTAAAATNAATTATGATTTGACAACTTTTGCAGGAGGAGGCTCCGGTAAAAGTAAGAAGTGATTAGTTCAACATTCCTATAGCATCAATCCAGTCGACCATATTGTNAAACCAATTATCAACAGGGTAATTAGTTTTTCTCATTCCAAACCCATGTTTACCGTGGTGGTAAAGGTGTAGTTCACAGACATAGTTCCTCTCAGCCCAATCGGCGTAAATTTCAGCACTTGGTATAGCAAGTTTAAAGGCGTCCTCAGTTGTACAAACAATAAAAATTGGAGGCCCATAAGCTGGAGGTTCTTGGTCATCTACGATTTTCATCCATGGATAAATTGGAGCAATGAAATTAGGTCTGTTTTTTTTAGATGACTTATAGGTGGCTTCCATAGTGACAGCTCCACCTGCTGAAAATCCCATAATTCCAATTTTATCAGGATTAATCTCATATTTTAAAGCATTTTCTCTAACATGAGCGATTGCATTTAATGCATCTAAGTGACCATAGGCCAGTTGCTTTTTTTCTTTAGAATAAGGGTGGTATAGACCTTCACCTTTACCAATCAATTGGATAGGAACTAGTCGATATTTTAAAACAAAGGCTGCAATACCTCTTTCGTTTAGAGCTTTTGCCACATCAAATCCTTCATGATGAATTGCATTAGCTCTCATTGCACCGCCAGGACAAACAATCATTGCTGTTTTTGTATTTAGTTTCTTATCTGGTAGAAATACATGTATGGTTGGAATTGATATATTTTGAAAATTATATTGATCAGTTAAAAAACCTTTTGTTTTTATTTCGGGACCTTGATAATCTAAACCAGAATTATTGTATGGTAGCTTAATTATCTCCTGACCAAAAAGTCCAAATGAGTTCAAAATCAGCACTAATTTTAGAATTAGTTTTTTCATAGGGTTTAATGTTTTAATGACTTTGGTCACTAATATAGTATTTACAGTTCAAAAATGAATTTTAATTACTTTCAAAAAATATTTTTTAGATTTCATTCAATACATTTAAGAATTAATAAAATTGTAATTGGTTATTCACCTAATTATTATTTTTTTGTAATTAAATTAAANCACTTTAAAAGTGAGAATTTATTCTNTTATAATCTTTATTTGCTCTTCACTTTGGCCAATGGCTCAAGAGGTTCCTCCAATCCAAGATTTCAAATCTGATATTTCATTTGCTGGAAATCAAAACTGGATGATATCTCAAGACGATAACGGAACAATTTACTTTGCTAATAACAAAGGTTTACTTCATTTTGGTGGAACAGAATGGAAATTAAATACGAGTCCAAATCAATCAATAATTAGATCAGTCAAAGTAATTGATGACAGGATTTGTATGGGAAGTTATATGGACTTTGGCTACTGGGAGAAATCTGATACAGAAGAATTAATTTATACCTCACTGGCGAAAGAGTTAAATATTGAGCNTTTAGAGGACGAGCAATTTTGGAATATAATTGATTTTGGGGAGAAAATAATTTTTCAGTCTTTAGATAGGCTTGTAATTACTGATGTAGGAAATAAGGAAANACAATTTGTAGAAACTGAAAATACATTGTTAAAGTGTTATAAGGTAGACGATAAAATTTATTTTCAGGAATCTGAAAAGGGATTATACGAGTTAAAAAGTGGAAAACCAGTTTTGCTGTGTAATGATAAAATTCTTCTGGATAATATTATTGTGGGTCTGTTTAAAGTTAAGGGTAGGCTAATTATTTTAACTGATAAATCTGGATTTTATTTTTTAGAAAAAAATAAACTTATAAAATGGGAAGTAGATGCAATAGAAAGTTTTAAAAATTATAAAATATATAGCTCAATTAGATTGTCAGATGGAAGCTTTGCTTTAGGATCTATTTCTAATGGGATTATTTGGATAGATCAATATGGAAAAACCATTAAGGAATTAAACAAATCAAATGGAATTTCCAACAACACAATTTTGAATTTGTTTGAAGATAATAACCAAAACTTGTGGTTAGGATTACAAACAGGAATTAATTGTATTAATCTTAAATCACCAATTTTAGAATATAATGATGACTACGGAAAAGTTGGCGGCGTATGTGCTTCCGCTACATTGGGAGATTATTTTTATTTGGGAACTAATCATGGATTATTTTACAAAGAGATAAATGAGGATAAAGACTTTACTATTATTAAGGGAACTGAGGGGCAGGTTTGGAATCTATCTATAATTAACAATGAACTTTTTTGCGGTCATGATTTGGGAACATTCTATATCAAGAAAAATAAGGCATCCAAGATTGGTGAAACTCAAGGATCATGGACATTTAAAAAACATCCAAAATTCAATAATTTAATCTTGCAAGGTAGTTACAACGGAATTCACATCCTTGAAAAAGACTCTGGAAATTGGAAGTATAAAAATAAACTTGAAGGCTTTGACATTTCATCAAGATATTTTGAAATGGTTAATGATACTACTCTTTTGGTAAGTCATGAATATAAGGGGGTTTTTAAAATTTTTTTTAATAAACAACTGAATAATATTTATAAAATTGAAATGGAACAATCTGTTAAAAAAGGAATAAACGCTAGTTTAATAGAATTTGATGAAGAAATTTTTTATTTGAATTCGGATGGAATATTTAGATATGATAGAGACAGGTTTACATTTCAAAAGGATGAAAACCTATCAAAAAAAATAAGATTTGAAGATTATTTAACAGGTAAAATGATCAATGATAAAAATGGTAGATTATGGATTTTTTCAAATAATAGAATAAACTATATTCAAAGAGAGCTTTTTTCAGAAAAATTAAAGTTTAATTCATTTTTCTTTCAAAATAATTCGAGAAAAAATGCATTGGGTTGGGAGCATGTAAATAAATATGATGATTCAAATTATATATTTGGGTCAGGAACTGGATATTTATTGGTCGATTTAAATAAAATTAGGAGTGTAAAACCTCAAATTGCAATCCATAAAATTTTAGTAAAAGATAACATTCAGAATTTTAGTCAAGTTTCAAATAAAAATTACATGGAATTAGATTTTGAAAAAAATAGCATTCAATTTCACTTTACTGCTAATAATTATCAGAAATATGAAAAAGTTTATTATCAGTATCTACTCGAAGGTTATGAAAATAATTGGAGCAATTGGAGTGATGTTCCTGAGGTTTCATTTTCAAATTTACCGAGTGGGAATTATAAGTTTATTGCTAGATCTAAAATTGGAAATGAAATTTCGGATAACACAAATGGATTTGAATTTAAAATTAAACCACCATGGTATCGTTCATCTACTATGTTTATGGTTTATTTTACAGCAGCTGTAGCTATATTTATTTTAATCAATAAACTTTATAACAGTTATTATGAGAGAGAGAGGAAAAAGCTTATTAAAATAAATAAAAGAAAATTACAGATAAATGATTTAGCAAGCCAGAAGGAATTAATGAAAATAAGAAATGAAAAACTTCAAAATGATCTAGAAAATAAAAACAGAGAAGTAGCGATCGCAACAATGAGTACTATTAAAAGAAATGAGTTTCTAAATAAGATTAAAAATGAGCTGAAAAGTATAGAATCTCAACCAAAAATTTCAAGATTAATCAAAACAATAAATAAGAATTTGAAAAAAAATGAAGATTGGGAATTTTTTGAAAAGGCGTTTAATAATGCTGATAAAGATTTCTTAGCTAGACTTAAAGAACTTCATCCTGTCTTAACTCATAATGATCTAAGACTCTGCGCTTTTCTAAGGTTAAATCTTTTATCCAAAGAAATTGCACCATTACTAAATATATCTGTTAGGAGTGTGGAGGTTAAAAGATATAGACTTAGAAAAAAGTTAAATATGAGCAGAGATAAAAGTATAAGTGATTATTTTATTAATTTGTAGTAATAAAATATTATATTATAAAACTATACATTACCTATACATAATTTAATTTAATTTCCTCTTATTTAAAATGTAATTAATTGTAAATCAACAATTAAATATATAATTTATGTTTTATAATATTACTTTACAAAATTATAATTTTTTTTTTTTGATGTACGAAATTTGTTGTATTTAAAAAATGTACAATTTTAACCACTCTTTATTAATTTAGCAGTGAACCAAACAAAATGAATTACTTACATATTTATATTACATTATTTTCAATAGGTCTATTTGCTCAAGATTCTGTAAATGGTATTGTTTACGACAATGAAACAAGGCAACCCATTCTTGGTGTTAATATAATTAACAATACCAATGGAGACGGTCAGATTTCTGATAACGAAGGTAAATTTGTTCTATCAAATGTAAATAAAGGTGGTATTTATACTTTTAGTTACATAGGCTATAAAAGCAAAAGTATTACTATTTCTAATCAAGACTCAATTGAGGTTTACTTAGTAGCTGAATCTGATATTTTAGATGAAATAGTTGTTGTTGGCTATGGCTCACAGAAAAAGAGTAATGTTGTTGGTTCCGTAGTCAGTGTTGAGGTAGATAAAGCAAATCAAATTCCAACTACAAATGTTACTGAACTCCTTCGCGGTAGAGCAGCAGGGGTTCAGGTTAATCTTGGAGATCCCAGACCAGGAGGAACATCAAGTATTATCATTCGGGGGAATGTTTCTGTAGCAGGAGGAAACAACCCATTGATAATTGTAGATGGTTTGCCTTTTGATAATTTAAATGACATTTCTCCTGACGATATTCAAAGTATTGAAATTCTTAAAGACGCAGCATCAACTGCGATTTATGGAGCCCGTGCATCAAATGGAGTTGTATTGGTCACAACTAAAAGAGCTAGAAAAGGTTATACAAGTTTTAATTACGCTGGTTATGTTACTACACAAACATTAACTAAAAATTTTGACATGTATAATCCTGTAGGCTTTTTTAATTACAAAATGGATGCTTGGAGAGCAAGAACAGGTTTGGCGAAGCCACCATCCAAATTCGTTTGGGAGGAATTTGAATTACAGTTAATTGAAAATCAAAATTTTGTTGATTGGGAAGATTTAGCTCTAAGGGACGCGCTTCTTACTAATCATTCAATAAGCTACTCATCTGGTGCTGACAAATCAAGTATTTACTCTAGTTTGAACTATTTTTCGCAAGATGGAATTATTCCAAACTCTGCATTCAATAGATTACAATTTAAACTTAATTATAGTCATCAGTTATCTGATAGGATTAGTTTAGATGGTATCATAAATATACAGAATGCACTACAAAAATTTGAAACAGGTGGAATTTTCTTGTCGAGTTTAAGCCCCATTGCAAAACCATTTGATGAAAATGGAAATCTAGTAAAATATTTTCTAGGCCAAGAGAATTCAGTAGCAATTAACCCGTTATGGGACCAAAATGAGTCTAAAAATCAAAGTGAAATAAACCTATCAGACATTAGTTTAAAAATAAATTATGAATTTAACCCAAAGCTTTCCTATTCATTAAAAACATTTTTTAGAAACAGGAATACTGATCAGGGAATATACCGTTCCTCCCTTCACTCTGCTGGTGATGAGGGAAATAATGGTATTGGAGTTTTGATAGACACACAATATAAACAAGTTCTTGTTGAACACATTTTATCCTATCAAATTTTAGATAATGACCTTCATAATCTTGATTTTACTGGTGTTCATGCATATGATGAGCAAAATTTTAAGTATAACCAACTAGATAAATCAGATTTTGTTAATGATGCCTTAAAGTATAATGGCTTAGCCTCTGAGTTGCTAGCCAATAACAGGGATGTTTGGAGAAGAAGAGTTTTATCTTTTATGAGTCGTTTCAGATATTCCTTTAAAGATAAATATCTTTTAGAGTTTACTACAAGAGCAGATGGAGCGTCAGTTTTTTCTGAAAATAATAAATGGGGTTATTTTCCTGCCATTTCTTTAGCATATAAAGCAGAGAAGGATTTAGAATTAGATTACATAGATCAACTTAAGTTGCGTCTGAGCTATGGTTCTACTGGAAATCAAGGTATAAATCCACTAGAATCACTAGGTGTAGCTGACTATAACCCTTATGTATTTGGAAATTCCACAGTAAGTGGTTCTTCGGCATCTTCAAGATTAAGAAATCCAGATTTAAAATGGGAGACTACCACAACANTAAANGCTGGNGTTGACTTCACATTATTTAAAAATATCNTAAGAGGAACATTTGAATATTATAAGGCAAATACAAATGATTTATTGCTGGATAGACAGCTGGCGTCTTCAACAGGGTTTAATGTAACCAGATTTAATGTTGGAGAATTACAAAATCAAGGTNTAGAGTTGTCTCTNAATAGTATATTAATTGATAAGAATGACATTTCATTTGATTTAGGAATNATGTGGTCAAAAAATAAAAATGAAATTATTTCCCTNACTGGTGAGACTCAANTANACCCNGATACTGGAAATGAATACTACATAGATATTACTGATTCATCTGGAAGAAGGCTTTCTATAGGNCAATCTATTAATTCCTTATGGCAACCTGAATATGATGGGATTTATCAAGAAGCTGATTTATTACCAGGTAGCCCCGTTGTAGCGGAAATTGGAGCCAAGCCAGGCCATATAAAAGTAATTGACCAAAACAATGACGGATTAATTGATATAGAGGATAATATTTTTACAAATACAGATCCCGATTGGTATGGATCANTNAATGCAACTTTCCGTTATAAAGATTTTGANCTTTTCGCTGACTTATATTTAGTTCAAGGAGTAACTAGAGTTAATACCATTTTAGCTAATGGTGAGTTTTGGAAGGCGGAGATGAATGGTCCAATTATTCCATATTATACTGATGAAAATCCCTCAACTGTATGGCCTAAACCAAATGCAAATGCCGCATGGCTCAAACATCTAAACTCTTTTGCTGCACAGGATGCTTCATACTTACGTTTNCGTACTGTTACTGTTGGGTACAATTTTAACTCAATGATTAATGATTTATTTAACCTTAAGTCAGGAAGAATATATTTTACTGGGACAAATCTGTTTACCATGACTGATTTTTTGTCATATACACCTGAACAGGATCTAAGAGCTGGTGTATTTCCTGAGACAATGAATATGACTTTAGGAATTAAACTGAATTTTTAAATCAATAAATATATGATAAGAATTAAGATTTTTCTCTCCACTTTTTTATTGATATTTCTTGTATCATGCTATGAGAAAGACTTTCTCAAGGATGAATTATTATCTAATAACTCAGTTGATTTTCTATACTCTAGTCCAGAGGGAATATCCAATGCAGTAGTGGGATTGTATTCCCTTAATAGAGAGCCTTACCAACGTGACTGGTTTAATGGCGCTATACCACTTATTCTTCAAGCTAAAAGTGATATTTCTGCAGGAGTCGATGGAGAAATCTCCCTCTTCAGTAATTGTTTTTGGGGATGTGGACTTGGTGCTGACTATGGAACAGAGGCGGCATATGGATATTTTTGGGGACATAATTATAAGATCATAGATATTGCAAACTCAATTATTAAAGGTGCAAATATATTAATTGAAGCAGGTAATTCTGATCCATCATTACTTAAGGACATTTCAGAGGCTAAAACTTTCAGAGCACACTCATATTTTACTTTATATAGGCTATTCAATAATATCTATATTAAGACTGAACCAACCTCACCTTCAACTGCGTTTGATAGACCAAATGAAAAATCTAGCGAAGAGGAAATTTTNAAATTAATAAGAGATGATTTGGAATTTGCAAGCCAAAATCTAAAATATTCTTCATCCCAATTTGGNAGATGGACTAAGGGATCAGTAGATCATCTTAGAGCCAAAGTTGAAATGTGGCAAAATAATTATGAAAAAGCATCAAATATTGTTGATTCAATTATTGATAACGGTCCCTACTCTTTAGTTGATATAAATAAAGTTTTTGAAGGTGAACTTAATCACTCTGAGACATTGTTTGCAATTAATTTTGAAAAAAACACTATCGGAGGTGGTGCCTGGCATCAATTGAATTGGCAAACAGTTGCACACTACTCAGCAGTACCAGGTCTAACTCAATCAATTGAAAATGGGGGTGATGGTTTTGGTTTCATAACACTGAATCCCTATGCAGTAGATCTAATAAATGAAGATTTAAATGATAAACGTAAAAATAGTTATTACATTTTCGAGTATCTCTACAATGATGAAAAAACTCTACCAAGTGGAAAGAAACTTGGAGATCCTTTAGATCTGTATGAAAACAAAGCTCAAAATGACGATTTTTTTATGTATTTCAAAAGACAGAGTCCTGGAATATTGAAGTTTTTTGATCCTGATGTTGATCCAACTGATAGGATGCATTTCAAAAATATAATGGTTTATAGATTGGCAGAAACATATTTAATTGGAGCTGAAGCTCACCTTGAGTCGGGAAACGCTGCTAAAGCTTTGGAATATCTGAATGCTGTTCGATTAAGGGCTGGAGTAGCTCCCGAATCAATCGCTACAATAAAAAATATTTTTGAGGAAAGAGCAAGAGAGTTGGCTTTTGAGGGACAACGCTGGTTCAGCTTGAAAAGAAAAGGGTTACTATATGAATACTTAATGGATCATATGAACTCTCCATTATTAAATGANTACTACTCTAGAAATCACGTTAATCCTAAGGAGGAATATAAACCTCATATGATTAATCTACCTATACCTCAAGGAGTTATTGATCTTTTAGGTGCAGGTTATCCTCAAAATGAGGGATATAATTAATAATCTATTCAATTAAATTAAACACAATGAGACACAATTTTTTATTAATCTTTACACTTACTTTTATTTTTTCTATCATATCATGTTCAAAAGACAATGATAATGATAATCAAGGATCAATTGTTATTGAGGAACCAGAAGAAGACGTTTTTGTTGAAGCGGATCCAGATTTAAATGCTGGGATGATAACTTTTGAGGAGACTGGTCCAAGCTTTAAAACAGAAAACTGGCAGCCAGAGGACAGAACTAAACCAGGAAACTGGAGTTATTTTGGTGGAGTCGGCGATACAAATATATCTGTGGCATATGCTGATAACCCTTCTAAGGGAGATGGAAATAATTCAGAAAGAGTCGTNCATGTTAGTGAACCAGTTGGAGTTCAATCATGGTCCGGTTTTTATTTTATGCTAAAAGAAAAAATTAATTTCCCATCTGGTAAAGAAGCAATTTCATTTGANTTTTATTCCCCTGCTCCGGGTCATAACGTTCTACTCAAATTGGANGATGAGTTGACAAATGGAGTTGATGGAAAAAAATCAACCGGAGATCTTTTTGCAGTAACCCAAGGAACTGGATGGGAAAAAGTTGTTTTTAATATACCTGAAAAGTCAGGAGAAAGATCTGGAATTTACAACACTGTTACTATGATTTTAGGGTATGGAAAAACAAATGAGTCTGTGGCTTCTTATTATGTTGATAATTTTGACTTTGCAACTCCCAAAGAAGTTGTTATTCCTTCAGCCCCTACGGATTCTCCTACTTCTCCAACTTACACAGCCGGTGAAGTAATGTCAATTTTTAGTGATTCATATACGTCAATAGATGGTATAAATTTAAATCCGAATTGGGGTCAATCGACAGCTGTTTCTACTGAGACTATTGCAAATAATACAGTATTAAAGTATGGGACTTTAAATTATCAGGGTACAGAAGTTCCAAACATTAACTTATCAAATAAAACCAAATTACATTTGGATTATTTCACTGGAGATGCCACTACATTAAAATTCTTCCTTATAAGTCCTGATGCCAATGGTGATGGGGCTGCTGAGGAAAAAGCATTTCAACTAGACCTAACTAATTTAGGTCAATGGAACAGTGTAAATATTGATTTGAGTCATTTTTCTGATATCGTTGATTTAGCAAATGTATTCCAATTTAAAGTTGAAGGAAACGGAACAGTCTATTTTGATAATATCTACTTCTATGGAGGTGGATCCGGATCTGGAGACGATAATTCAGCACAATTTACTGGAGCTTTTGGAGGCGCAACAGTTGTTAATAATGTTTATACTTTTCCTACGGGGACTGAGGCATGGGCAGGTTTTGCAAATGAAAATGCTAGTATTTACCCTCTATCTTTCCCTCATGGTGGAAAAATAACGTTCACTGGACAAACTGCAGGAACAGATGTTGACATTAAATTTAAATTAGAATTTAAACCTCATCCTGATACAGAGCCAAGTTACACTACTTCAAATGTTACAATTAGTGGTACTGATGCTAAAGAATATACTATTGATATCCCTTCACAAGGAACTGAAAAAACTTTTAGTTCACTGCTTTTGTATCTTGTTACTCAAGACAATAGTGTAACCTTAACTAATTTTGTTGTAAGAGAGTTTGATGCTCCATCAGGGACAAATTACTCAGCAGCATACACAGGAGCTTTTGGAGGAGCCACGGTCGTCAATAATGTTTATACTTTNCCCACNGGNACTGAAGCATGGGCCGGTTTTGCAAATGAAAATGCTAGTATTTACCCACTATCATTTTCAAAAGGTGGAAAAATTAAGTTTAATGGATCAACAGCCGGTGCAGATGTAACAATTAATTTTAAGTTTGAGTTTAAACCTCATCCTGATACTGAGCCAAGTTTTTCAACATCAAATATTACAATAAGTGGAACTGAAGTAAAAGAATATACTGTTGATATTCCTAATCAAGATGCAGCGAATACATTTAGTTCAGCTCTAATGTATCTTGTAACTCAGGACGCNTCAGTAACTATTACTGATTTTGTAATAACATCATTCGAATAAATAACTTTTTAATAAGCAGCTTGAAATTTTCAGGCTGCTTATTTATAATATTCAACTTTTTTATAAACCCAATCTTGTTTAGAAAAAATAAACAGGTTAAAACTCTTTTTATGAAATTCCAAATAATTTTCCTTGTATTGCTCTATTCATTATGCCTTTTTTCATGTGATAATTATGAAAAAAAATATGAGATGGTATGGAGTGATGAATTTGATCAAGATGAATTATCTCTTGACAAAAAAAAGTGGTTTTTAGAAACTAAGGCACCCAATAATGGGCGTTGGTATAATAANGAACTTCAGCATTATACAGACAGAACTGATAATGTTTATGTAAGTGACGGTACTCTAAAAATTNTNGCTAAAAAAGAAAATTTTATAAATTCTGGTACTGAACTTGAATTTACTTCAGCTCGTCTGAACTCTAAAAAAAGTTTTACTTATGGAAGATTAGATGTAAGAGCCAAGCTTCCGCGCGAAAAAGGTACATGGCCAGCAATATGGACTCTAGGATCAAGCCTTGAAACTGTTGGATGGCCTGCTTGTGGAGAAATTGATATAATGGAGCAACTTTTTGAAAATTTTACTATGATCCAATGTGCAATTCACGTTCCATCAAGTCATGGTGACAACACAATTGTAAAGGGTGTAGAAGTTACGGATGTTACATCGAACTTCCATATCTACTCAATGGAATGGACTGAATCCAAAATTGATTTTTATGTAGATAATAAAAAATATTTTACTTATGCTCCGAATAATAAGACAGATGAAAATTGGCCTTTTAAAAACGATCAATACATAATTTTAAATGTGGCTGTAGGAGGTAGTTTAGGTGGAGAGGTTAGTNAAGAATTTGATAAAGGTATTATGGAAGTTGACTATGTTAGANTATATCAAAAAAAATAATTATTAATTAATTTTATAATATTTAATTAAATATCGATTATCAAACTTTTAATCTCATACATTTTTTTNGTTATTGCCTNAATACATTTCTTCGGGTGNAACAAGTCCGATAATTCAGACCTTTCTGTTAATATAAAAATTGGAGAAAATGGATCTGTTTTTTTAGAAGCTAATGCTCAGGGTAGTNTAAAATATAGATTTTCTTTTGGAGAGAATGCAATTTTTAATAATTCCAACGGGGAAATTGAATATACATACAGTAATAAAGGCACCTATACCATTGGTATATGGGCATTTTTTGACACTAACGAAGAATCATTTTCATACCAAACAATAGATGTAGAAATTAAGAATGCTAAAGGTAATGGTCTGAATCAAAATGATAGTTGGATTGATAATTCAGAGGAGGTTACACAGTATAGTGGATACTCATTAATTTGGAACGATGAATTTAACTATAATGGTACTCCATTAGAGTCAAAATGGCATTTACAATACATACCAATTGATGGAAATAATTGGGCTAATAATGAAAAACAACATTACACTACAAGAACAAAAAATTCCAATGTNAGTAATGGAACTCTGAAGATAATAGCTATAAAAGAGGATTTTACTTTTAACGGAAATAGAAAATCATATACATCTTCAAGACTTAATTCTAAATTTGAATTTCAATATGGTCGAGTTGATGTTCGAGCAAAACTTCCATCAAAAGGAGGAACATGGCCAGCTATATGGACTTTAGGTGCAAATATTAATGAGANAGGNAATTTCCATGGGAANAATTTTGGAAGTGTNGGATGGCCAAAATGTGGAGAGATAGATCTAATTGAACAAAATGGATGGAATAAGTCAATAGTCTATGGAACATTTCATTGGGCGGACTCCCAAACAGATGAATACTTCAGATTTGGAGAGGAAAAAAGTGTATCTAATATGAACTTATCAAGTTTAAGTAATAATTTCCACTTATACTCACTTATATGGGACGCAAGTTCATTAAAAATTTTAATTGATAATAAACATCTTGCTAGTCTTACAAATAGTAGTCGAGTCCCTTTTGATAATCNTCATTATATCNTACTTAACCTTGCAATGGGNGGAAATTTGGGTGGCGATATCCCAGANAGTTTTGACAAGGATCAAATGGAGATTGATTTTGTGAGAGTTTATCAATAAAAATTAAAGTTTATTTGCTTTTAAACTCTTTAAGTTTTTTAGTTAGTTCTGGAACTACNTCAAATGCATCACCAACAACACCATAGTCAGCGGCTTTAAAGAAAGGGGCATCGGGATCATTATTGATTACAACTTTTACTTTTGATGAATTAACACCAGCTAAGTGCTGAATTGCTCCAGATACACCAATGGCAATGTAAAGGTTAGAGGCAACTGGTTTTCCAGTTTGACCTACATGTTCACTGTGTGGTCTCCAACCCATATCAGAAACAGGTTTTGAACATGCAGTAGCTGCGCCAAGTGTATTTGCTAAATCTTCTATAAGATGCCAATTTTCTGGACCTTTTAAACCTCTTCCACCAGATACAACAATATCAGCATCTGCAATTGTTACCTCACCTGCTGCCTTTTCAACTTTAACCACTTTCAGCGTTGACTCGGAGGAAATTAAGTCTTTTTCAATTATCTCAGTAGTTTTTTGATTTTCTTTAACCCCATATGAGTTATTACATAACCCAATAATATTCACCTCATTCTTTAAAGAACAAATATTAAATGCCTTATTAGTAAAACAGGATCGCTTGACTGTGAGAGGTTGAAAGCTTTCGGGAAGTCCTAAAGCATTTGAGGCATAACCAGCAGACATATTTATGGATAGTTTTGGAGCTAAATATTTGGCATCAGCTGAGGAGCTTAAAATCAGAATTTTTGCTTTANATTNTTTTGCCACTGATGCAATGTTATCGGCATATTGCGCAGCGGTAAAATTAGACATTGATTGCCCATTAAATTTGATCACTTTTTCTACACCATATTTCCCGAGGGTCTCCTGTTCCTCAAGGTTAAATGTCACTGCAATCAATTCAAAATTCATTTTATCCGCTATAGCACGGCCATATGAGGCAAGTTCATAGGCTGATTTCTTTATTTTACCATTTTCCGATTCAGCGTAGATTATGATTGACATAAGTTTATTTGATTAAATTACATTAGCCTCATTATGCAACAAGTCGATTAATTCGTCGATTTTATCTTCAGGTATCAATTTTACAGCTCCTTTTGGAATCGGTTTTTCAAACTTTAAAATAGAAGATTTTATTTCACTATCAANAGGTTTAATGACCTCTAGTGGTTTTTGTCGAGCCTGCATAATACCTCTCATATTTGGAATAATTAAATCTTTTTCTTCAACTAAGCCTTTTTGAGCACCAATAATTATGGGGAGCTTACAGGAGACTGTTTCAATCCCCCCATCTATCTCTCTTGAAGCCATTGCATTGTCTCCTTCAATTTCAAGATAAACGCAATTAGTAACAAAATTATAATTCATTAAAGCGGATAACATACCTGGAACCATACCACCGTTATAATCAATTGATTCTCTACCAGNAATTATTACATCATAGCTCTCTTTTTGGCAAATATTTGCCAATTGTTTAGCAACTTGAAATCCATCAATTGGTTTAAGGTCCACTCTAAGTGCTTTGTCAGCTCCTATAGCAAGACACTTNCTNAAGGNCGATTCACAAGAGTTTTCGCCGACAGTTACCACTGTCACTTCAGCACCAAGTTTTTGTTTCATCCATATTGCTTTGGTAAGACCAAATTCATCATTAGGGTTAATTATAAACTGAATCCCGTTTGTATCAAACANAGTATTGTTATCAATAAAATTTATTTTGGATGTAGTGTCTGGAACATGACTTACACAGACTANAATTTTCATGGATTATGGGCGATTAAAAATTAATTAATATTAAANGTTCNGTTTTANATAAAGATATTGTATTTAAGTTAATCCTAATAGCAGACTTAGTTTAAATTACATATAGTACTATAAGATTTTATTATAAATATTTTGTTGAGAAACTTTATTTCTATTCTAACTAAAAAATCTGTTAAGACTTTAAATTTGTTTAGTTAAAAAATACAATTAGAAACAAATATTTGATGGGTTTTATCAGTAGATATTTAATAAAACATTATGAGATACAGTTATATCACTTAACTGTTTTAACAGTAACAATTTGGATTTAATTTTTTATAGTAATCTGTTAAGGAATAACCCTTATAAAACATGAACAACTTTTCGAATTTCTCTCTACTTTGAAAGCCACATATTCTCCAAACATTTTGAAGGTCATTATTGATTTTGTTTAAATCTTTAGACATGACTAACTTATCAATAATAGAAATCGCATAAGTGAGTTTTGTTTTATTTACTTTACTAATTATAGAGCTCTCTTCCTTCATTGAAAAAAATATTTTAGATATATAAAAATTCAATTAATAATTTATCCAATTAAAGACTGAACTTTCATTGCCAGGCCCATATCACCAGTGATCTTTATTTGACCACCCATTAATGCCATCATTGGATTAATTTCACCATCTCTTAATTTTTCAAGAACCT